>ONRS01000052.1 GCA_900320255.1 uncultured Prevotellaceae bacterium | reverse complement strand
CCGGGGAAAAACATTACCACGCCCGTGGAAAAACGTTACCGCGGGCGTGGTAAAATAAATACACGGTCGTGTAAGACCCTTCCCCTTATCGTGAAGGTATGTAATGCGTTCATCTCCTTTACGTTGCAAAATTACTAAAAATTTAGCACAATACCAAATAATATGCGAAGTTTTTTAGATACTGACCCCATCCTGCTGGTTGACTCTATAAAACAAAAACTTCGTATTTTGTTTTGCATTGTTCTCACTTATTCGTACCTTTGACCTGCGGTCGAAGGTACTTCCGTACGAAAAAGCAAAAAATATTTTGCTTTTTACTCACTTATTCGTACCTTTGCAGGCAATATGAGATATAATCCGTATAATCAGCAGGGTGACTATGAGCACCTCATAGTGGAGCAGGAGCAGCCGTTGCTGGAGTTCCTGTTAGCACATGTGCAGCAGAGCCGCACGAAGATCAAGGCTACGCTGCAGGGCCAGGGCATCAAGGTGAACGGCAAGACCGTGACGCAGTTCGACATGATGCTGCAGCCGGGCATGAAGGTGGCGGTGAGCAAGACGAAGCGCAACCAGCGCGGGTTCAAGAGCCGCTATGTAAAGATAGTGTATGAAGACCGCTGGTTAGTGGTGGTGGAGAAACAGGTGGGCATCCTTTCGATGGCTGCCGGCCACTCGAGCCTGAACGTGAAGTCGGTACTGGATGACTACTTCAAGAAAACGGGCCAGAAATGCCGTGCCCATGTGGTTCACCGTCTGGACCGTGACACGAGTGGCCTGATGGTCTATGCCAAGGACATGGAGACGGAGCAGCTGTTCGAACAGGCCTGGCACGACATGGTGTATGACCGCCGCTACGTGGCCGTGGTGAGTGGCGAGATGGAGGAAGACCAGGGCACCATTGCCAACTGGCTGAAGGACAATAAGGCGTATGTGACTTACTCCAGTCCGGTGGATAATGGCGGCAAATATGCCGTGACCCACTTCTTCACGCTCGACCGTACGACGGACTATTCGCTGGTGGAGTATAAGCTGGAGACGGGGCGCAAGAACCAGATTCGCGTTCACTCTGCCGACATGGGGCACCCCGTGTGTGGTGACACGAAATATGGTAACGGGGACGACCCGCTTCACCGTCTGTGCCTGCATGCCTTCCTGTTGTGCTTCGTTCACCCGGTAACACATGAGCGCATGGAGTTTGAGACCCCTATACCGGCGACATTCCGTCAGTTATTTAAGTAAAAAGGAGAGAAATAATGGAAAACTTTTCAGACTATATACACTACGTCATCATTCTGGTGCTCTTGGTGGTTGGCTTCCTGGCCGTGAAGAAAGTGGCCAGCTGCATGTTCAAGACCATTATCAGCATCGTAGTGCTGGCAGGCATCGCACTTGCGTGGTGGTACTTCAGCTAATGAGCAGTCCGACGACGACGCACAGACCGTAAATGAGTATGTTACGGGCCGTTTCACCCAAGCAGACGTTCAGTTCGCGTCCGCGGTTGATGCGTACCATTTTCAGATAGGTGTAGAAGTGCAGCACTAAATAGATGAACGGCAGCACAAAGGCCAGCACGTGACCTTGAAGCAAGAACACCAGTCCCAAAAGCACGGCGGCTACACCTAACAGCAGATATAGCCTTCGGCTGTTCTTGGCACCCATTCTGACTACCAGCGTAATCTTGCCGTCCTCGCGGTCGTTATCACGGTCGCGGTAGTTGTTCACCACCAGCAGGCCGTCAACCACCAGTCCACAGGCTACCGAAGCCAGAAAGACCTGCAGGGTGACGGTGTGCAGCTGCACGTAATAGGTGATGCAGACGGGCACGATGCCGAAGAACAGCAGCACCAGCACATCGCCCAGCCCCATATAAGAAAGGTGGGTGGTATAGAGGAAGCAGAACAGCACACACAACACGCCGACGATGATCATTTCCAGTCCGCCGTAATAGATAAGCGGCAGGCCGACCACGCAAGCCAGCACAGTAGTCAAGGCGATGGCATGCTTCATGGCGTCGATGCTGACCCAGCCCTGCGTGCAGGCCCGGAGCGGCCCCAGGCGACGGATAGTGTCATCGTTACCCTTGGCATAATCGACAAAGTCGTTCACAAAGTTGGCATCGACCTGCATCACCTCGGCAAACAACAGACACAGCAGGGCTGCCACCCAGCTGAAATGCTCCACGCCGTAGAAAGTCTTGATGTCAGTGTAAGCCAGTGCCAACCCGATGAGCACAGGCACGGCAGCCCCCGTCAGCGTCTTGGGACGGGCGGCGAGCACCCAGGCCTTCAGTGAGTTCTTCCTTACGTTGTTTTCTTCTAACATTTTCGTCGTTTAACTCCTTTTAACTTCTTAAACTCTCTAAACTGCAAATTATTGCCTATATTTGCAAATAATTTGTGTTTTCCCTATGCTGAATAATACTCCCAGTCTCGATTTAGTAGAGTTCGTGGAAACGAACATCTTGCCGCGTTATGCCGAATTTGACAAGGCCCACAACCTCAGTCATGTGACCAGCGTCATTCGCCGTTCGCTCGATTTGGTGCGGACGACGGGTGCCGATATTAATATGGTATATGTCATTGCGGCTTATCATGACCTCGGTCTGTCAGGACCTCGCGCCATTCACCACCTGACGGGTGGCAAGATTCTGGCGGCTGACGCACGGCTGAAGCGTTGGTTCTCGGCTGAACAGATAAAGATTATGCGTGAGGCCGTTGAGGACCACCGCGCGTCAGCCAGTCATGCGCCGCGCAGCATCTACGGTAAGATAGTGGCTGAGGCCGACCGCGACCTGAACCCGGAGACGGTCATTCGCCGGACCATTCTGTTCGGGCTCTCCAATTATCCCGAGCTTGACCATGAGCAGCAGTGGCTTCGCTTCAAGGAGCACATGGACAGCAAGTACTCCACCCGTGGCTATATACGGCTGTGGATTTCAGGTTCGGCCAACGAGCAGAACCTGAAGGAACTGCGTAGCCTTATAGACCAGCCTCAGCAGTTGCGTGAGGCTTTCGAGCGGAACTTTAAGGAGCTGAAAGATTAAGCATTAATTAATGAAATTCCACGACACGCCGAAGCGGAGGGTGCCGCCGTTGGTGGGGTAGTGGGGCGTCAGGAAGTAATTGCGGTCGCCGCTGCCTGCCGTAACGTGGCTGTACATGATGAAGAAACGGGTCTTCTTCAGGTGCATGTTGGCATAGACGTCCACGTAGGGGTAGCCGCCCAGCTCCACACGGCTGTCGGCATTCTGCTGAATGGCAAACTGGCCAAGCTGCGGGCAGTAGTCAGGAACTTCATACTTGGTGAAGAACGATATGTCGCCGCCTATCTCGAAGGTGAGCTGTTTCACCACTTTGAACTTCAAGTAAAGATTACTGAACAGATTAAGCGCCGGCAGGGGGAGCACCTCCTTGTTGCTGGAGTTCTGGTAGGTAACCACGTTCTCCCAGTTGAGAATGCCCAGCCGGAAGTCCTGCTTGAGCTGAGCCGTCAGCACATTGATGTTGCCGGTTTCCTGCAGGAGGTTGGCTGACATCTTTGTGCGCCCGTCAGTAGTGGCATCGTAACTCATGCCGAAGTAGGTGTAGTTCTTCACCTCTTCAACGGCCACGCGCAGCTGTGTCTTGGTCTTGGGGTAGCTGAAGAGCCCTTCCACGCGAAGACGTGTCTCGCTGCTCAGGTCTTCGTTGTCCCACCAGATGTGCTTGGAGTGGTAGTGGCTCTGGTAGAGCGTCGGCTTCAGGCGGTGCAGGAAGGCGCTGGCAGCCAGTCGGACCGTGTCGCCAAAAAGCGGGAAGTTCAGGTCGGTGCTGAAGTCGATGGTCAGTTTTCCGGCATCAGCTCCTACGAGCCATGCCTCGGCAGCAAGGTTATAATGAAGGGTACGGCCTTGTGTCTTGATAATCTGTCCGCCCACGCTGACGGTGTTCTCGTTCCAACCTCCCATGGTGTAGTACGTCTGTCCCGGCACGGTGTCGGGCATCTGGAAACGGCGCAGTTCGTGGCTGGCAAAGATCTTCACGCCAGCCTTGGCATACTTGTTGAAGCCTTCGAGCAGGGCAATGGCAAACGTGTTCTTGATTGACAGGAACTTCGTATGGTCATTGATGGAGTCACCCTGATGGTGCATCTCGTTGTCCATGTCGTAATACTGGTTAGCATAGTATTTGGCGGGTGTGGCGTAGGCCAGGTAGGAACGGCGGTAGTTGTTGATGTCGAGCGTATGGATGAAGCTGGTGACGGGAACGAACTCGTCCTTCATCGTGGCATCGATGGAGTCCTGGCGGGCCTGAATGGCCAGCAGACTGTCGCGCTTCTCATGGCTGTCAACGACGATGCGTGAGGTGTCACTCTGTACTGGTATGGTGCTTCCTGCAGGCAGGTCGCCGGCAATGGTAGCTCCGTCAGGACGCCCCGTTGGTGCCACGGGCTGGGCTCCGTCAGGACGGCCTAAAGGCATGCCTTCTATATCGCCATTTTCTTTTGCTTGCCTGGCTTTCTTCGACTCTTGGGCAAACTTACGGGCCTTGAGCTCCTCGGGTGTCAGGGGCACCTTGCGGTAGAATCCCACATTGTACCGATGGCTGAAGAGTATGTGCTGGTTGTCGTTACGGTTCCAGTTAGACGACAGGACCGTGGGAATTTCCTCTTCAGAGAATGAGGATGCCTGGTTCTCCGGGTGGGTGATGAAGTTATCGTCAATGATACCGCCGTTCTCCGTCACTTTCTGGTGGTAGGCTGAGAATAGGGCATGCATCTGGTAACGGTCGCCCAGGTAGGAGGCAAAGAGAGTGCCGCTGAAGTGTGAAGCCGCCTGACTGCTATAGTAACCGTTGGCGTAAGCATAGTTCAGGTCGAAGCCGAAGCCTAACCGCTTGTTGGCATTGACGGCAAACTTGGCTTCGATGTGGTCTTCGCCGTGCTGCTTGTCACCGCAGTTGTCATAGGTAATGTTGGTATAAGGTGAGAGCGTGTTGACGAAGTGGAAGTCCTGCGGCTGCTTCATGAACCAGCTGTAGGGTTGCGTGAAAATGAACTGGTCCATCTCCGGACGGTCAATAAAGATGCGGCTCTCGCGGGGAGTGTAGTTGTTTCCCGTGGTGTTGTACTCGCCATAGACGCCCGTGTTGAAGATGGTGTTCATGAAAAGGTGCGGCACGGTGTCGGGCAGGGTAGGCCTGACGTCGCCAAAGCGGCGGTCAATGGTCCACACGTAAATGCCTTGTGGCACCTCCTTTTTCTTCTTGGTGGTGTCGGTATTGTGCTTGTTGAAGTTTCCGTTGCCCTCGTTGCGTCGCGTTACGTTTCCCTCTTCGTCAATTTGGTTATAGGCTTGAGCCGATGCTGTCAGTGCTAACAGCCAACCGCCAAAAGCCAATAGCCAACTTATGTAACGTACTTTCTTCATTTAGAGTTTGAATATTCGGATGACGAGTTCAATAAACTTGAAAGCCATGCCAACGAGCACAATGATGGTGCCTGTGTAGTGGTCGGCCACGAAATACCAGGCAACGCCCACTATGGCAGCAATCATGAAAATGGCGTTCAGCACGAAGCGCAACCGTGGGTGAGGTGCGGGTTTCTTGTGCTCACGCAGGCTGTGCCGGCTTTGTATATCTTCTAAACTATCCATTGTCTCAATTATTTAAGCAATTCTTCGAATTTATTAAATATGAAGTCCTTACGGTCAATTGTCTTACGGCGGAACTTGGCCGTTATCGGGTACAGCTTGGTGCCTTTCTTATTGACGGCTACCTTGTCGGTAATCCAATCTTCTGCCTTAAGGTTCTGCGGTTTGCGCTCCTCTTCGTACAGATAGCTGATACGCTTCATGGTAACATCGGCGCTCCCGTCCTGACAATTCACGATGAGGGTGAACCTGAAGCGTGTGCGGTCGAGCGTGATGGCATTGCTGGTAAAGATGAGCCACTCCTGAAAATAGGCTGCTATTTCGTGTTTTGCCGGGTCGTTCAGCACGACGCGGCTGTTCTCTATCTGGTTGTCTGCCTTGGTCATGCGGTCAATGTAGTTGAGCAAGGTCGAGTAAATCACGTCGGCCGACTTGCCCGGGGCACTAATGGTGGTATGAAACACCACCTTGCCATCCACTTCAGGCACTGCGCCTGTCAGGTATTTCTCGTCAGGATTCACTTTTACGGGCTCTGGCTTGGGCTCGTCGTTCAGTTCCCAGTTGTTTTGTGCCAAGGCAGCCATAGGCATGCACATCAGCAGAAATATGAACAGTTTTTTCATCTTTCCAATTGTTTATTGCGTGCAAAGGTACGAAAAGATTTGAGATTTGAGGTTTGCGGTTTGCGTTTTATGATTACTTGTTATGCTTATTTAACAAACCTCAACTCTCAACTCTCAACCCTCAACCTTCAACTCTATTTCAGTTCCAGTTCCTTTTGCAGACGGATGATTTCGTCACGATATTGTGCCGCCTGCAGAAAGTCGAGTCGTTTGGCAGCCTCCTTCATCAGGCGTGTGGTGTCCTCAATGCTCTTCTCTAACTGCGGACGTGTCATGCGCTGTATGATGGGATCGGCGGCGAAGGCGGAGAGCGTTGTGGGCTGAGCGTTGAGTGTTGAGTGCTGGGTGTTGAGTGTTGAGGCTTCGCCGTTAGGCAGCAGCGATGCCGTGAGTGCCTTGCGTATCTGGGTGGGCGTAATGCCGTGTTCCTCGTTGTACTTCATCTGCTTCGTGCGTCGGCGTTGTGTTTCGTCGATGGTGCGCCGCATGGAGTCCGTAATGCTGTCGGCATACATGATGACTTTGCCGTTCACGTTACGGGCAGCACGGCCGGCCGTCTGGGTCAGAGAACGGTGGTTGCGCAGGAATCCTTCCTTGTCAGCATCGAGAATGGCCACAAGCGACACCTCGGGCAGGTCGAGTCCTTCGCGCAGCAGGTTCACGCCTACCAGCACGTCGTATTCCCCGCGTCGCAGCTGGTCGAGAATTTTTACACGGTCCAGTGTGGCAACGTCGCTGTGGATGTAGGCGGTGCGTATCTCGTGGTTCAGCAGGTATTCGCTTAGCTCCTCGGCCATGCGCTTGGTCAGGGTGGTCACCAGCACGCGCTCGTCGCGTTCGGCACGTATCAGGATTTCCTCCATCAGGTCATCAATCTGGTTTTCGCTGGGTCTTACCTCAATCTCCGGGTCGAGCAGTCCGGTGGGACGTATTATCTGTTCCACTACTACGCCCTCGGCCTCGTTCAACTCAAAGTCGGCAGGCGTGGCCGAAACGTAAATCACCTGATGCACCATCTGCTGGAACTCGTCGAAACGGAGTGGGCGGTTGTCGAAGGCTGCCGGCAGGCGGAAGGCATATTCCACCAGATTGGTCTTGCGGGCACGGTCGCCGCCATACATGGCATTCAACTGTGGCACGGAGACGTGGCTCTCGTCAATCATGAGCAGGTAGTCGTCAGGGAAGAAGTCAAGCAGACAGTAGGGGCGTTCGCCTGGCTGACGACCGTCGAAGTAGCGTGAGTAGTTCTCAATACCCGAACAATGCCCCAGCTCCTTAATCATTTCTATGTCGTATTCCACTCGTTCCTTAATGCGCTGAGCCTTAATGCCGTCGCCCAATTCGGTAAAGTATTCCACCTGCTTCATCAGGTCGTCCTGTATCTGCCTTATGGCAATGTTGGTCTGCTCCTGTGTGGTCATGAAGAGGTTGGCGGGGTAGAGCTTGTATTCGTCGAATGACGCCATGCGGTCCATGGTGATGCTGTCAAGCTCCTCAATGGCGTCAATCTCGTCGTCCCAGAAGGTGATGCGCAGCACCACCTCGCTGTAGGCCATAGCTATATCCACCGTGTCGCCCTTCACGCGGAAGTTGCCGCGGCTCAGCTCTATGTCGTTTCGCACATAGAGGGCAGCCACCAGTCGGCGCAGCAGCGCGTTACGGTCCATTACCTGTCCGCGGCGCAGCTCAATGACATTCTCATGCAGGGCAACGGGACTTCCCATACCGTAGATGCAACTGACGGAGGAAATGACCACCACGTCGCTTCGGCCTGACAGGAGCGCTGATACGGCAGAGAGCCGCAACCGGTCAATCTCCTCGTTAATGGCGAGGTCCTTCTCTATATAGGTGTCTGACGACGGCAGGTAAGCTTCAGGCTGGTAGTAGTCGTAGTAGCTGACGTAGTATTCCACCGCGTTCTGGGGGAAGAAGCCGCGCATCTCCTCGTAGAGCTGTGCCGCCAGCGTCTTGTTATGCGACAAGATGAGCGTAGGCTTGTTCACGTTGGCAATGACGTTGGCCATGGTGAAAGTCTTGCCGGAACCCGTTACGCCCAGCAGCACCTGCGAGCGGTCGCCACGTTCTATGCCGTCGGTCAATTGGCGGATGGCTTCAGGCTGGTCACCTGTTGGTTTGTAGTCAGATGTGAGTATAAACTTATTCATAGGGGTGCAAAGTTACAAAATATTCTTAATTATTAATTCCAAAATATTAATTTATTTCTATTTTGCTTTGATATTCGTAGGAAAATGCGTACTTTTGCACGTCAAAAACAGAAAGATGAAGAAATCGATAGTCATATTGACCTGTTTCGTGCTCCTGCTCACCAGTTGTGCCGGCGAGTTTTCGCGTGTCTATAAATCTTCCGACTATAGCTTTAAGTACGAATATGCCAAGCAGCTGTTTGCTACCCGAAAGTTCTCGCAGGCCATTGTCCTCTTAGAGGAAGTGGTGCAGCTGAAGAAGGGCTCTGACCAGGGTGAGGAATGCTTGTTCATGCTGGGCAAGGCACAATACAACAACGGCGATTACGAGAGTGCCGCCGCCACCTTCCGCAAGTATCACCAGTCATATCCGCATGGACTCTTTGCCGAGGAGGCTTCTTTCTATGTGGGCCAGTCACTCTATGAGAGCACGCCGGAACCACGTCTTGACCAGACACCGACGGTGGGAGCCATCAATGCCTATCAGCAGTTCCTGGACTTTTATCCTGACAGCAAGCGTCGTCAGGAAGCCCAGACGCGGCTCTTTGAGCTTCAGGACAAATTGGTGCAGAAGGAATATCTCTCAGCCGAGCTCTATTACAACTTGGGCGGATACTTTGGTAACTGCTCGAATGGAGGCTCCAACTACGAGGCCTGCATCATCACGGCTCAGAATGCCTTGAAGAATTATCCCTATTCACGTCAGCGCGAGAGTTTTGCCGTACTCATCATGAAGAGTAAGTTCGAGTTGGCCGAAAACAGTGCCGAAGAGAAGCGCCTTGAGCGCTACCGCGATGCCGAGGATGAGTGCTACGGTTTCCTGAACGAATATCCGGAAAGCAAGGAGGCCCGTACGGCAGAGAATTACATTAAGAAATGTAAGAAGATAACAAAAGAATAAAGTATTAGTAAATCGATAATAAGTAAATCGTAAATAACAAAGATGGATTACAAGAAATCAAAAGCTCCGGTTAACACCGTGACCCGTAACATCATGGATCTTTGCCGTGATACAGAGAACATCTACGAAAGTGTAGCTATTATCTCAAAGCGCGCCAACCAGATTTCCATTCAGATTAAGGACGACCTCAGCAAGAAACTGGCTGAGTTTGCATCTTATAACGATTCGCTCGAAGAAGTGTTTGAGAATCGTGAACAGATAGAGATTTCACGTTACTACGAGAAGCTGCCGAAGCCCACTCTGCTGGCTACGCAGGAGTTTATTGAGGATAAGATTTATTGGCGTGACCCAGTGCGTGACGCTGCCGCTCAGCAGATGGCGGAATATTAAATCGTAAATAGTAAATCCGTAAATCGTAAATAACAAAGATGCTTCAGCGCATACAAACCGTCTATATGTTCCTGGCTGCAGTGCTCTCCATTGTGTGTCTTTGCCTGCAAATAGGAACATTTTCAGCTGCAGGGGTGCCAGTCCTCAGGGAGTTCAACCTGTGGATGACCGACCCGCTTGGTGACCATCATTATTCCACATGGCCGCTTTTTGCCGTGCTGGTACTCTCGTCGGCCATTGGACTTTGCAACATCTTCCTCTTCCAGAACCGCAAGATGCAGGCTCGTATTTGCCTGTTCAACATGCTGCTCGTTCTGGGGTGGTACATCCTCTTTGCCGTATTTAGCCAGACGCTGGGTAATGTGGCCGACATGATTGACCTTACTTTCCGTCCGGAGATTGCGGCTGCCCTGCCTTGTGTATCCACCATACTCTACCTGATGGCACGTCACGCCATCCTTGCTGACGAGAAACTGGTGAGGGCTGCTGACAGAATAAGATAACAGTTTTTTCCGTGTTGGAATGCTGGTAAAATAAATAAATAAGGGGAGCACCACGGTGCTCCCCTTATTTATTATTATTTGATGTTTGGTTCTTCAAGCCCGAGGCCTTTCTTCTTGTCAACCACTTTGAGAATGAAGCCGAGCACCAGGGCTGCAACACCAAGGAAGGCGAGCATGAGCAGCGGTGCGGTGTAGTTGAGCTTGGTGGGGTCTTCCACGCCGGGGTTCGTCTGGTCGAGCACCTTACCGATGAGCAGAGGGAAGAGCCACAGGCCGATGTTCTGAATCCAGAAGATGAGGGCATAGGCAGAACCGATGACCTTGGCATCGACCAGCTTAGGCACCGATGGCCACAGCGAGGCGGGTACCAACGAGAACGAGGCGCCGAGCACGAGGATGGTGAGGTAGGCAACGGCCACACCGCCTACGGCACTTCCTTTGAAGAGGGGAAGCACGAAGGCAAACGTCAGGTGACAGCCTATGAGCAGCAGCGATCCCAGAACGAGCATGGAGGCTGCCTTTCCCTTATGGTCAACGTAAGAGCCTAAGATAGGCGTGATGAGCACGGCCAGCAGGGGGAACACTGCGAAGATGGCCTCGGCCGACTGACGCATGTAGCCCATATAGCAATAAGTGACAAGGGCGGCTATTGAGAGGCACAGCAGCCCATACTTGGCAGTCTTGTTTTTCTGGAAGTTGCTGGCGAACCCGGCGGCAGCCACAACGAGCATGATAACGTACTGCACAATGGTTACTGAAGACGATGCCCAGAAGGAGTCGGCCGACGGCAACGTCAGGTCGAGGTTACACTGCAGCATGTTGACGGCATACTTCTGGAAGGGGAAGATGGCTGAATAGTACAGCACGCAGAGCAGGGCAACGAGCCAGAAACCGCTGGAAGTGAGAATCTGGCCGAGGTCGCTGATTTTGAAGGGGTCGTCCTTCTCTTCAGCCTCGCCGGTCTGTGCGTCGAGCTTCTGGTCCATGAAGAAATAGACAATGGTCATGATGAGGGCAATGCACATGAGCACGACTCCGAAGGCTACGCTGCGGCTGACGCTGACCTCACCGCCGAGGCGGGCGAAGTAGGGCGAGAAAATCATGCAGGTGGCAACACCAAGGCGGGCCAGTGCCATTTCAGAACCCATGGCCAGCGCCATTTCGCGGCCCTTGAACCATTTTACGATACCGCGCGAAACGGTGATGCCGGCCATTTCACAGCCACAGCCGAAGATCATGAAGCCGCAGGCAGCAAACTTGGCGGAGGCGGGCATGCCCTCGTAGAACGGGCTGACACCCAGTTCGTCGAAGACGGGAATATAATTCAGGTTGTTGGTGAACCATGTCTCCAGTCCGCTGCCGGCAAATGAGTCGCTCACGGCATACCACTTGATAATGGCGCCCACGAGCATCGTCACCGTAGCGAGCACCATGGTGAAGCGCACGCCCATCTTGTCGAGGATGATACCTGCAAAGATAAGGAAGAACGCAAAAACGTTGAGGAACACCTCAGAGCCCTGCATGGTGCCGAAGGCCAGTGAGTCCCAGCCTCGGGTCTCCTGCATGAGGTCCTTGATGGGTGAGAGGATGTCCATGAAGATGTAGCTGCAGAACATGGCGAGAGCCAGCAGCAGCAGTGCTGTCCAGCGCATGGCTGCGCTGTCGCGTAGGGTTTTCTTAATTGCTTGTGTCATATTTTTCTTTTTGTTTGGGTCTTATGAGACTTATGGGGCTTATTTCAGCCACCGGTCAAGCCAGTTGAAGTAAGTGCGCTGCCAAAGAATGCCGTTCTGAGGCTTGAGCACCCAGTGGTTCTCGTCGGGGAAGATGAGCAGCTGGGCCTCGATGCCGCGCATGCGGGCAGCGTTGAAGGCCGACATGCCCTGAGTGGCATTGATGCGGTAGTCTTTCTCACCGTGTATGCAGAGAATGGGGGTGTCCCACTTCTCAATGAATCGGTGCGGCGAGTTACGGTAGGTCTTGTCGGCATTGGCCGTGCGGTCGCTGTTCCAGTAGGCATCGTCGTACTCCCAGTTGGAGAACCAGTTCTCCTCCGTCTCGGTGTACATAGCCTCCAGGTTGAAGGCACCGTCGTGGGCAATGAAGCACTTGAAGCGTTTGTCGTGGTGACCGGCCAGATAATAAACGGAGAAACCGCCGAACGAAGCACCTACAGCTCCCAGCCGGTCTTTATCGACGAAGGGCAGGTTCTGGGCTGCGTCGTCAATGGCCGACAGATAATCATGCATGCATTGGCCAGTCCAGTCGCCGCTGATTTCCTCACACCACTCAGAACCAAAACCGGGCAGACCGTGGCGGTTGGGGGCTACGATGACGTAACCCTGTGAAGCCATGATCATAAAGTTCCAACGATAGCTCCAGAACTGGCTGACAGGACTCTGCGGTCCGCCCTCGCAGAAGAGCAGGGTGGGGTACTTCTTCGTCTCGTCGAAGTTGATGGGCAAAATAACCCACACCAGCATATCCTTGCCGTCGGTGGTCTTCACCCAACGCTGTTGTACGGTGGGCTTCTGCAGCTGGTCGAGAATGTGCTTGTTTTCCTGGGTGAGCTGTGTTATGATGGTCTTCTCGGGCTTCTTGGTGTTAGGCGTTACTGCATAAAGGTCAGCAGGTGCCGTGTAGCTGTGACGCTCCATGAGCAGCTGCTTGCCGTTGTTCATCAGCTGCAGGCTGCCCCAGTCGGCCCAGTCGTCGGTAATTTGTACAACCTCTGATTTCAGGTTTACTGCATAGAGGTTTTCCGTAGCGTGCCATACACCGATGAAGTAGATGGTCTTGGCGTCATGAGCCCAGCAGAAGTCGTCAACGTTAGAGTCGAAGGTCTCGGTCAGGAACTTCTTCTCGCCCGTAGTGAGGTCGTAGAGGCAGAGGCGCTGGCGGTCACTCTCATAACCATCGCGGGCCATGGATAGCCAGGCCACGTAGCGTCCGTCGGGCGAGAACTTCGGGTTCTGGTCGTAACCAGGCATGTTCTTCAGGTTCTCTTCAGCATTGACGGCCTGTGTGCGCAGCGTCTTGGTGGGCTCAACCTCCGGAGCCACATAGTCAGCCGGCTTGCAGAGGTTCGTCGTCGCGCGCGTACCTATATTATATATATAGATGTCAGAGTCGGTAGAAATAGAGTAAGCCACGCCTGTCTTCTTGCGGCAGGTATAGGCAATGCACTTGGAGTCGGTGCTCCAGTCCAGCTGTTCCATGCCGCCAAAAGGCTCCATGGGACATTCGTAGGGCTCTCCTTCAAGGATGTCAACACCGTCGTTAGCTATGGCAAAGCCATCGCCTACCGAACAAACGAAGGGGTGCAGAATGCTCTCCACGTAGTGATCCCAGTGGCGATACATCAGGTCTGTGACCAAACGGCCTGTAGCTTTAGGCAGGTCGGAAGGGTTCTCCTGAATGCTGCCGTGGAAGGGAATGCTCTTCAGCACGATGACCTTCTGACGGTCAGGCGAGAACTTAAAGCCCTCAATGCTGCCGTCGGTCTGCGACACTTGGCGACGGTCAGAGCCGTCAGCCTTCATGGTCCAGATTTCACCACAGGTGATGAAGGCGATGGTCTCGTTGTCTAACCATGCCGGGTCAGTCTCGTTCTTGTCACTCTTCGTGAGTAAGACTCCTCCCCCTTGGGGGGAGGTTGGGAGGGGGCTCTCCATCACATAGAGCACGTGGTGGCTCTTGTTATGCTTCACACTGTAGTAGCCCACTTGATAGACAATCTTCTTGCCGTCGGGCGAAGCGGCATAGCTACTGATGCGCCCCATGGCCCATAGGGCTTCAGGCGTCATGCGGCCGTCCTTGACGGTGATGTTCTGTCTTCCTATCTTCACTTCTTCTTGAGCTTGAATTGATAAAGGGGCCAATAAAGCTAATAGGCCCAATAGGGTTAGAAATCTCTGTTTCATAATATGTTGTTATTTTTTCCTTACCGGGTCGCAAGTCAGCCCGCAGCCCAGTTTCTTGAATATCTTTCTATCGACCTCTGAGAGCATGACGGTGGAGTGGACCTGACAGTCGCGCAGCTGTGGCAACTGCTCCAGTGCGCGGCGGCAACGCTCGTCACTCTCTGACACAACGCTCAGGGCAACCAGTACCTCGTCAGTATGCAGCCGGGGGTTCTTGGCTCCTAAGTATGCAGTCTTGGTCTTTTGTACAGGCTCTATGAGGCTCTGCGGAATGAGCTTGGCCTCATGGTCGATGCCAGCCAGGTGCTTTGTGGCGTTAAGCAGCAGGGCAGCCGAACAGCCGAGCAGGGGTGATGACTTGGCAGTAATGATGCTGCCGTCAGCCAGTTCCATGGCTGCTGCGGTGTGTCCGCTGAGTTCCTTCTTGGCAGCTGCCGCCACGGTGACACGCCGGTAGGCCGTAGTAATCTTTGCCTGGTTGAAGAGCATCTGAATCTTGTGGACCTCATTCTCGTTGTCGGCACCATCAGCCAGTTTGTTGGTGGCGTCGTAGTAACGGCGGATAATCTCCTCGCGGCTTGCGTTGCAGCAAACCTCATCGTCGCTGATGCAGAATCCAACCATGTTAACCCCCATGTCGGTAGGCGACTTATAGGGGTTATCGCCGTAGATGCCTTCGAAGAGTGCGTTCAGTACAGGGAATATTTCTATGTCGCGGTTGTAATTGACGGCAATCTTGTCGTAGGCTTCCAGGTGGAAGGGGTCAATCATATTGACATCGTTGAGGTCGGCGGTAGCTGCTTCGTAGGCAATGTTGACGGGGTGCTTCAGCGGCAGGTTCCACACGGGGAACGTCTCAAACTTGGCATAACCGGCACGTATGCCACGCTTGTTCTCGTTGTAGAGCTGACTGAGGCAGACCGCCATCTTACCAGAGCCCGGGCCGGGGGCCGTCACGATGACCAGCTCGTGGGTGGTCTCCACGTAGTCGTTCTTGCCGAAGCCCTCGTCGCTGGCAATGAGTTTCACGTTGTGGGGGTAGCCGTCGATGAGGTAATGAACGTATGAGCGAATGCCCATGCGCTCCAGTCTGTGGCGGAACTGGTCGGCGGCACGCTGTCCGTCGTAGTGGGTAATCACCACACTGCCCACCATGAAGTTGCGGTTCATGAATTCCTCGCGCAGTCGCAGCACGTCCTCATCGTACGTAATGCCGAGGTCGGCACGTACCTTATTCTTCTCTATGTCGTCGGCACTTACCACGATGACAATCTCCAGCTGATCACGCAGCTGTGCGAACATGCGCAGTTTGCTGTCGGGCTTAAAGCCGGGAAGAACCCGTGAGGCATGATGGTCATCGAAGAGTTTTCCCCCAAGTTCCAGATAGAGCTTTCCGTTGAACTTCGTTATACGTTCGCGGATGTGCTCCGACTGAATCTTGAGATATTTATCGTTGTCAAATCCAATTTTCATTTCTTATATCCGTTTTGTCTCTGTCGTTGCAGTTCTTCGTTCTTTTTCTGCAGTGCTTCCAGGCGTGCAGCCAGTCCGCTCTGCTTCTTGGGGTTGTTCTTGTTCTCCTGGTAGCGCGCCTCGAGAATGGCCAGCAACTTAGCGTCGTTGGTCGTCTTGCGCAGCAGCCACATGATGGCTGCCGAGAAGAAGAGCGAGATGAAGTAGTAGAAGTTCAGACCAGCAGAGTAGTCATTGAACATGAAGAAGAACATAAGTGGCATAAGGTACATCATCCATTGCATCATCTTCATCTGCTCAGCCTGCTGACCTACCATCTGGTCCTTCTGCTGGCGCATGGACATGTAGGAGTAGGCGAGGTTGGCCACGCAGAACAGGATACACGTCAGCGACAGATGGTCGCCAATGCCCCAGATATGGCTGTTCCACTCAATGATGGGGTCGTAGGTCGATAGGTCCTCAATCCAGAGGAACGACTGTCCGCGCAACTGAATGGCATTAGGAACGAAGTTGAACATGGCAATCCAGATAGGCATCTGAATCAGCATGGGCAGACAGCCTGACAGCGGGCTGACGCCGTAGCGCGAGTACATCTCCATCATCTTCTGCTGTTTCATCATGGCATCCTCGGGCTTGTCGTACTCCTTGGTCAGCGCATCGAGCTTCGGTTTCAGCACACGCATCTTGGCACTCGACATGTAGCTCTTTCTTACCATGGGGTAGGTAATGGCTTTCAGAAGCAGGGTAATCAGGATAAGCACCACGCCCATGGGCAGTCCCCAACGGGTGAGCCAGTCGAAGACGTAGATGGTGAAGAACCGGTTGATGTAACGGAACAGAGGCCAGCCCAGATAAACGAGTTGCTGCATGTCAAGGTCCTTGCCGAAGTGGCTCTTTTCCTCTACAGCCTGCAGCAGACGGTAGTTATTGGGACCTATGTATATTTCAAAGTCAGACGACTGCTTGCCTGTGGGGTCGAAGGCCGTTTTCAGTTTGGCCTTATAGTTCTTCAGGTAGCCGCTTTCCTTGTCCTGCGGAATACTGGTGAGCAGCGATCCGCCGGCAAAGTTATCCTTGGAGATAAGCACGGCAGAGAAGAACTGGTTCTTGAAGGCAACCCAGTCAAGCTGCTCTTCAATTTTCTCGTCTTCCTTGGCTGATGTCTCACTCAGATAGTCAGTACCGCCTTGTGACTCCTTATAAGTAAGAGTAGCATAGCGGCCCTCAAAGGTAAAGCCTTTCTCCTGTTGGCGGGCGCGGCCGTCCCACTCAAGGTCCATCTGTGTGTAGTTGGGAGCAAACATGTTGCTCAGCCCCTCGGCATGTACCGACATGGAGAGCAGGTAGTCCTCGTTCAGCGAGTAGTCGATGATGAGGGCACCGCCAGTGGCAGCGCTTAGCGTCATGGTGACCGTGCTGTCAGTCACGTTCGACGGCGTGAAGAACATGTCCTTCGTCACAATGTTGTCCTGCTTACCGGCCAACATGAAATTCAGGCACTGGTCCTTCCCTTCAAAGAGCGTTAGGTCCTTGGTGTCGAGCGATGCGTCATACTTTCCCTCGGCATTCTTGTGATGGCCGGTAAAGTCCTTAATGATGGCCTTGCTCAGAACGCCGCCTTTGGTTGAAATGGTCAGTTCCAGCTTGTCGTTTTTCAGAACGATGTCTTTGTTCTCACCGTTCAGTGCAGCATGGAAAACATTGGTGGTGTCGCCTTTGGCAGCGGCTTCAGCCTCCGCCTTGCGTGTTTGTTCAGCCAACTTCTTGGCTTGTTCGGCTTTGGCTCTCATTGCAGTCTCAATGGAGTCCTGCTTCATTTTTGCCTCTATTTGCTCAGCTGATGGTTGGTTAAACCAGCTGAAGGCAATGAGTACCAACGCAATGAGGGTAAAGCCGATAATGTTGTTTTTGTTCATATCTGATGTTTTTATTAATTTCAATTCTACATAACAAGGTGCAAAGGTACAAAATATTTTGCATTAAGAATTAAGAATTAAGAATTATTTTGTACCTTTGCAGACAAATATTAAAAAATATAACATTATGAAACGCAGTCAAATTCTTACATTAGTACTTGCGCTGGCCTTCATGAGCACCAATGTTATGGCCCAGCGCCGCGTGTCACAGCCGGTGGCTGACACAGCCCAAATCGTTCGTAACTACGTTGATTCTATTAACATTCTCAAAGCACGCCTCGATTCTGTCACCAAGGCAAACGCCTGCCAGCAAGGCTGTCACCCGAACGGAGCCTTCTACCGGCTCTTCGTGCCCCCTACGTTCTACCACTCGGCTGCTTCAAAGAAACTCACGCTCAGCTCGTTTGTGTCAAATGATGCTGACTATGCCGTTGATGAAGCCTTAATGGGCATTTATCTGAAACGCCCGGACCTCCTGGTGAACAGTGAGAACCGTCTCAGGGCTGCCGGCACCATACGCAATGACGTCGAAGTGCCCCAGACGCAGGATGTGGAACTGGCCGAGCAGGTGGCACCTGTGCCGGAAGACACTCCCGATGCCCCTGTCGATGAGGGTGTGATGATTACCAAACCTAATTTCTGGACCTTTAAGGGCGATTATTACCTGCAGTTCCTGCAGAACTATATTACCTCTAACTGGCACAAGGGCGGTGAGAGCAACTACTCCATGCTGGCCAGCCTGACCGTGGAGGCCAACTACAACAATAAGCAAAAGGTGAAGTGGGACAACAAGCTGGAGATGAAGTTAGGCTTCCAGACATCAAAGAGTGATACCGTGCACAAGTTCAAGGCTAACAACGACCTGCTGCGTCTTACCAGTAAACTCGGCCTGCAGGCCCACAAGAAATGGTACTACACGCTGCAACTGCTGGCCTACACCCAGTTTGCACGCGGCCTAAAGACCAACGATGAAAAGACATACTCTGATTTCTTCTCGCCTTTCGACTTGAACCTTGGTCTTGGTATGGATTACACCGTTGAGGCACTGAACAAGAAACTGACCGGTACCATCAACCTTTCACCCCTTTCTTATAACTTCCGTTACGTCAGCCGTTTGGGACTTTCTACCAGCTATGGTCTGGACGAAGGCAAACATGCCATGCACGACATAGGTTCGCAGCTGACGGTTGACCTGACGTGGAAGCTGGCAGAGCAGATTACATGGAAGACCCGGCTCTATGGCTATACTTCCTATAAGCGTGCCTTGGTGGAGTGGGAGAACACCCTCGAACTGAAAGTCAGCAAGTTTATTACAACCAACCTCTACCTGTATCCGCGATTCGACGACAGCGGATCGCGTGACGGTGAACTGGGTTACTGGCAGTTCATGGAGTACTGTTCGTTAGGATTCAGCTACAACTTCTGATCCATATAAAAAGCCCGGTTCAGCCGGGCTTTTTAATTGTTATAGCTTATTTTGCTTCTGTCATGTCGCCTTCAATATAGAGACGCGTCATTTCCACTTTTCCGTTTGTGCGGACGGTGATTGATTTCTTGAAGTGACCGGGGAATTTCCCTGAACCATTGTAAGTTACCTTGATTTGTCCAGACTCTCCAGGCTGAACAGGTGTCTTGGTGTATTCAGGTACCGTGCAGCCACAGCTGGCTACTGCCTGGTTGATGACCAGTGGAGCATCGCCCACATTAGTATAAGTGAACACACATGAAACCTTGGCCTCTTTCTCCGAGAACGTCCCGAAGTTATGGGTCAGTTTGTCAAATTTAATCTCAGCCTGTGCTGCTGCGAAACTGAATCCGCATACCAGCAACAGTGACATAAGTACCAGTTTCTTCATATCTTTTAAGTGTTTTGTTTTGTCTTTTTGACGTTTCTTGGCCACAAAAGTAAAGTATTTTTCTTGTATTTCAATACTTTTAACAGTGATTTTACACTTATTTAATATTTCTTGCAAAGGGAGTGGAGCGGCTTCGCAAGGTAAAAAGCATAGCATTTTCAGCTGCTTGGCACGTGCTTCTTTGCCTGTTTGCGCACATTTTCTTCTGACTTCGTCCATGAATTGTTTTTTGTTTTCCCGAGATTGTTATATATTTTTCCCGAGATTCTCATGTGTTTTTCCCGAGATTCTCACCTCAAATCTCGGGAAAAAGTGATTGAAATCTCGGGAAAAATATATAACAATCTCGGGAAAACTTAATACAATTCATGCGCCAAGTAGGCAGGAAAGCTTGCAGAACATGGTGTAAAGCATGTTTAATCTATGTAGATTTGCTTGGAGAACACCCTATGCCCGACAATAAAAATTAAAAATGCTTTTTTTATTTTGTATTATTATTACTTATTAGTACCTTTGCAGACTAAAATGAAAATATTATATAAAATAAGAATATGTATAGGAGTAAAACATGTGGTGAGCTTCGGCTCACCGATGCCGGCAGCGTGGTAACGCTGGCCGGATGGGTTCAGCGCTCACGTAAGATGGGCGGAATGACTTTTGTTGATCTGCGCGACCGTTATGGTATCACACAGTTGGTGTTTAACGAAGCTAAGGATGCTGCACTTTGCGAACAGGCCAATAAGCTGGGGCGTGAGTGGTGTATTCAGGTAAAGGGTACGGTCAATGAGCGTGAGAGTAAGAACAAGAACCTGCCAACGGGCGAGATTGAGGTGATAGCAACAGCACTCAATGTGCTGAGTGAGAGCCAGACTCCTCCTTTTATTATTGAGGATAATACTGACGGCGGCGATGACCTCCGCATGAAGTACCGCTATCTGGACTTGCGCCGTAATTGTGTCCGTAAGAATCTGGAACTGCGTCACCGTATGACCATTCTCATCCGGAACTTCCTTGACAACAAGAACTTCATTGAGGTGGAAACACCTATTCTTATTGGTTCCACGCCTGAGGGAGCACGCGACTTTGTGGTGCCCTCACGTATGAATCCCGGACAGTTCTACGCCCTGCCGCAGAGTCCGCAGACGCTGAAGCAACTGTTGATGGTGTCGGGCTTTGACCGCTATTTCCAGATTGCCAAGTGTTTCCGTGACGAAGACCTGCGTGCTGACCGTCAGCCGGAGTTTACGCAGATAGACTGTGAGATGTCGTTTGCAGACCAGGAGGACGTACTGGAAATCTTTGAAGACCTGGCCCGTCACTTGTTCAAGGAGGTGCGTGGTGTAGAGCTGCCGCCACTGCAGCGCATGACGTGGCATGAAGCCATGCGCCGTTTCGGCAGCGACAAGCCCGATTTGCGCTTCGGCATGGAGTTTGTGGAACTGATGGACGTGCTGAAGGGCACGGGCACATTCCCCGTCTTCAACGAGGCAGCGTATATCGGCGGCATCGTAGTTCCCGGCTGTGCTGATTACACCCGTAAGCAGCTTGACCAGCTGACCGACTTTGTGAAGCGTCCGCAGGTTGGAGCTAAGGGCCTGGTCTATGTGAAGTTCAATCAGGATGGCACCGTGAAGTCGTCCATCGATAAGTTCTACGAGCCTGCAGTATGGGCTAAGCTGAAGGAGGTGACAGGAGCCAAAGACGGTGACCTGGTTCTCATTCTGAGTGGTGACAAGGCCAACAAGACCCGCACACAGCTCTGCACGCTGCGTCTGGAAATGGGCGACCGCCTCGACTTGCGTGACAAGAATAAGTTTGAGTGCCTCTGGATTGTTGATTTCCCGCTCTTTGAGTGGAGCGACGAGGAGCAGCGCTTGATGGCTACTCACCATCCGTTCACCCTGCCTAATCCTGATGACATTCCTCTGCTTGACACGGCTCCAGAGAAGGTGCGTGCTGTGGCCTATGACTTTGTCTGCAACGGCATTGAGGTCGGTGGCGGCTCATTGCGTATCCACGACGGCAAGCTGCAGGAAAAGATGTTCGAGATTCTTGGTTTCACGCCCGAGCGCGCTATGGCCCAGTTCGGCTTCCTTATTAATGCATTCAAGTACGGAGCACCTCCTCATGCAGGTCTTGCCTTCGGTCTCGACCGCTTTGTGAGCATCATGGCCGGCTTGGACAGCATTCGTGACTGCATAGCCTTCCCGAAGAACAATAGCGGACGTGATGTCATGCTGGATGCTCCTGGCGAACTTGACCCGAAACAGCTGGAAGAACTGCAACTGAAAATTGACTTACGTCAAGAATAATAGCTGTTTTTATAAAATAGCCTTATTATCAGTTACTTAATGTCACGGTTTGTTGTACCTTTGCACGCAGAAATTTGAGAGAAGATTCAACACAATTTCAATACGTGAACTAATTTTAAAAAAACTATGGCAGAAAAGAAAACTACAACGAAGAAGGCCGCAGCAACAAAGGCTGCTGAGCCCAAGAAGGAAACCGTGAAGAAGGCTGCAGCTCCTAAGAAGGCAGCAATTGTACTGAATGCAGAAAATGTCGGTTTCAAGGCAGGAGATGTTTATCAGGCACTGGCAGCAGCTGGTAAGGCTCTGACCGTTAAGGAAATTGCTAAGGCTGCAAAGATTAGCGAGGAGGAGACTCTGCTCGGTATGGGATGGCTCTTCAAGGAGGGCAAGATTGTTGATGCAGAGGCTAAGATTACATTGGCTTAATCCACGAATCAAATAGCAAAAAGGCTGGTAGCGCTTATGTCTTACCAGCCTTTTTTAGTTGACAACGTACAACGGACAAATGACTTACGAGCAGCAGATTCAGAAAATTCTGGCAGAGGCAGGAGAACTCGGCATAAGCGTGCAGTCGATAGCAAGGCACGTTTATAACCTGAACTGTACGCTTTTCATCCAGCCAGACTTTTCTGAAATACATGCTTTTGTTCAACAGTATCTGCTGCGTAACTCCAAGTCGGCACAGTCGCTTGTCGAGAATACTGGCCGCAGAGGCTATTATCGTCTGAATACCAAAAACAATGCGGATGCCCGCCAGCTCCTTTTTGAGTTTAGTGAAGAGCAACAGGTAGAAGAAAAAGAAGAGGAGAGACCTCAGCAAGACCTCTCCCTTGATTTGTTTGCATCTGATAATTAAAGCTTTTTCAGTAGTTTTGCAGGAACACCGCCGACGACACAGTTGTCGGGCACATCCTTGGTGACTACTGCTCCTGCTGCCACTACCACATGGCTGCCGATGGTGACACCAGGAAGAACGACGGCATTGGTGCCAATCCAGACATCGTCACCAATGCAGACGGGTTTTGTTGTGATGCCTTGTTGGTCAATGCGCTTGTTAGTGTCAGCGAAGTTATGATTGAGGGCGGTAACCGTAATGCCCTGTGCCAAATGAACATGACTGCCAATAGTGACAGGACCAATGATGGTACAATGGAGACCGATGCGGGTGTAGTCGCCAATGATGACATCGCCTACGGCATTGTTGATGCAGGCATAAGACTCTATGACACTCTTCCTGCCGAGTGAGAAGCGCCGATAGGGTGGGGTGTCCATTCTTACGCTGTGGTAAATCTTTGAGCCCTGTCCGCGCTGCTGGTAGAGCGGAGCCAGCAGCCTGACGTACCATCGTGGACGGGCGTCGCGCTGATTCATCATGAGGTAATCCAAAAACTTCTTTAGCTTCGGACTTCCTTTCAGCCTTTCACGTATTTGTTCTTGTTCTTTCATTTACTGCTATTTAACCGCTGCAAAATTATAACATTTCTGTGAAATGAGCAATGTTTTCTTGCGCTTTCTTTACAAATAGTCACGAAAAAGAGCCTGTCGTTCAACTTTAATTCGTCTTATACTTGCGTATGTGGGGAGAAATTTGTATTTTTGCACGCGCTTGTCATATAAGAGAAGTAAAGATCGAAAAAATCATTAAACAAGAATAACGATGAAAAAACTGCAATTTATTGTCAACATGTTGTTGGCGACTATGACAGCAATAGTATTCACTGCCTGTACAGATGACACGGACAAGCCTGCCACAGTCGATAACACCGTCACACCTGAGAATTTTACAGAACCTACCACCGACCAGATGAAAGTGCGCGTGGAAGCCGACCTGACAGCCGCCGTGCTGGGACAGTTTGACGAGAACTCGACGGCAGCAGCCCTCGTGCGCCGACTGCCAGACGTGTCGGCCGATATTGACTTCTATACGACTCTGGTACTGCTCAAAGGCAGCGACTTCGAAGGCGCATTTCCCCTGACTGACGAGCAGCTATATGCCATTGCCGTGATTTATATGAGTGGGGGCTATATAGTCATCGAGCGCCCTACGGAGCGCCAGTTGGACAATTTCTATGAAGTACTGTCTGATGCCATCATCGATGTGCAGGAAGACCTGATTGAAGAGAACTTCTACATGGATGAGGAAGAGGCCAAGGCTACCGCCCGCAGCACTGGCCAGGCCGACCGCTTGCAGGTTCGCCGTGCCAATGTACACCGCTATGCCAGACGTGCCGGGGTGGATACAGAGAACGAGGTGTTGGCCGAAATGCTGATTCTCGGCCCTATCGACTACTTCTATCAGGAGCCTTTCGAAGCTGAGGCGAACATCATCACCCAGAGTCAGGACGGTGAGGGGCCTGTCACTGACCCCGTCACAGAGACTATTACCTTCGAGCGTAACGGCTACTATAGCGGCCTCATGGCCGATGCCGCCGCCCAGTGGCTGAACGAAGCCGAGGAGCGACTGTTTGAGGCATATACCGATGCGCCCGCCGAAGTGCGCGCCCAGACGCGTGCATCCGCCAATGACGTCATCAACAACATGATAAATGCCAGCGAGACGTTTACCTATAGCGGACGAATGGTTTACAAGGGTTGGGATAATAATAAATATTGGTCTGATAGAGTACAACAAACTATACGCTCATGGGGAGTCCATAGTTTCAGTTCCAACAAAGACTACTACTACGTGCAGCAGAATATAGCACTTAATATGGGTAATAAAGATGGAGATTATTTTTTTTACGATTATCCTAGTGAAAACCATTGGACTCTTGTCTCGAACTTTGGCTATTGGAATTGCTATTACGGCAGTTTCCTCTCCTCATATACCACCTCCATGGAACTGGCAGGCATGGGTGACATCATGATGGAAGCAGCCATCCCCACCACTGATAACGGCTCCACCACGGCATCGGTCAATATCGGACAGTCGTCCTCGCATACCGAGACGGCTGGTATCTCCTGGAGCGGAACCTTTGGCATAAATGGCGGCAATCCGACAGCCACCGGGACATTCGGCGGCAGTTTCTCCGCCGGCACTACCAATGGCTCGTCATTCTCACTCAGTACGTCCAGAACGTACAAAGACCTCATCCCCGTGTTGAACCGCGACGGCAACAAGGTAACATGGACCTATAAAGGCAATCTTCCCAAATATAGAATAGAAGACCGTGACGGCAAATATTGGTTTATGCATGGCACGGCACCTGAAATTCTCGTCAACACCGCCAGCCTGACTAACGAGATTTGCTGGTCGGTGGGTAATCCCGAAGGGCGCTACACCCTCAATGTCACTTCGTGTCCAGAGACCGCAATTCTATTGTACCATCTCGGTGAAAAATATAAGGATACCAGCAAGGAGGGTCACTACGAGTTTACGAAGAGTGATTTCGACAACAACTTCAGTTACGAACTGATACAACCCAACCGTGCCCTGCAGACATGGAATATGGGTGTCACCATCGACGAGTATGTCAGCCCCGATTTAGTCGGACACCGCGACCTCATCGTCAAGGCCCTGTTAGGACAGTTCCCCCAGCTATATCAGGAGCAGTTGAACCTTGCCGACAAGACGGCCGAAAGCCTCGAGGCGGCCAACGTATTCATCGGCCATGCCAAGAGTGTATTTGGCCAGAACTACGACATCCTGCAGAACATCGCTAGGGACCACGGCGCCAAGCGTTTCACCATACACTGGCGTCGCCAGGGGACTACGGCACGCGACAGCTACACCGTTGTGATCAATGACTATAACAATCTGGAGGCCGACGGCGGTATCGATGACGGTACCAATACGACAGCAAACCTCTTCGACTCCAACTTCTCCAGCAAATGGAGGTGTGGGGTCGACAAGAAGATGTCTGGAGAATACCAATACTATTGGGTGGAGTTTCACGCCCCCGAGGCCGTGAGTCCTAAGAGCTACACGATGGTGACTGCCAGCGATGCCGCAGAGAACTACCTGATGAACCCGCGCCTCTGGTACCTTTACGGCAAGAAGCAGAAGACGGACGAGTGGACGCTCCTGGCTACTGTCGATGATACCTACAACAACGGCGACGGTTTGCCCTGGGCCAATAACGCGGTCAAAACCAAAAAGTTTGATGTGCAGCCGGTGAACATGCAGTATTTCCGCCTGGAGGCCAACTCATGGACATGGCATATCCAGCTGGCAGAACTCTATTTTAATTATTAGAAGTTTTAAGTAAGGTATGAAAAAGATTGAGCTGAAGTTATATGTATTGCTGTTGGTGGCAGGCATTGTTGCATGTTCCAACGACGACAGTACAGTGGACAACCCGCAAAACAGCGAACTAAGGACAGTATTGGAACAGACGGGGCTGTTCTATGATATCACTGAAAATCCCGATACGTCGATAATCAAGCGAAAGGCGGAGCTGAACTACAAGGAGCAGTACAGCATGTTCTATAAACAGGACACGAATCACGACGACGTGGGTGGTGATGAGTTCATGCAGCGTGTGGGCATCCTGTTCAGAGGCTTTGACCGTCCTACGGTGTTGGTTACGGAGGGTTATAACTGGCGCGGGTTCTTAGACATCAAGGATCTTGCCACTAACCTGAATGCCAACATGGTGTGTGTGGAGCATCGCAATTACGGCATGTCATACAATCAGGACAAGGGAAAATGGGAATATCAGACTGTGGCCCAGGCTTCTGCCGACCTGCATGCCGTATATCAGGCACTGAAGCCTATCTTCAAAGGTAAGTGGATGTGTGCCGGCACGAGTAAGAGCGGCGAGACATCCATCTGTTATGCCTACTACTACCCGCAGGACATGCAACTGGCTGCAGCATTTTGTTCCCCCTTTGCCATAAGCCTTGACGATGAACGCTTCGGGCCATACCTCATGGAGGAGGTGGGCACCGAGGAGAGCCGCAGTCTGATGAAGGCCGTGATACGCAGGGCACTGGAGAATGGCGAGAACGGCTATTACAAGGATGTATGCCGTCTGATGAAGTCTGACGGCAAAGAGGAACCCACGTTTACGAAATACGTCTTTAACCTGTTTGACCTCTTATTTCAAGTGTATCAATACACACCGTCTGACGAAGAGCGGATTGTTAAAATGACGACAATGCAGGATGACAAGGATGCCATGCTGAAGTATTTGTGCGATATAATCGTGGATAACGACGAAGAAGACCTATACTCGTACTGGGTGGAATGCGCCAAGGAGTTAGGATTACAGAATGATGGTTATGCGTATTTTGCCGACTTGCTGGAGGGTACCAGTTTTGACAAGGACATGGTGATTCCGTCGTTGCTGAAGGCGGAGGACAGTTGGCTGGTCGAATCCTATGACAGCACGGTGTTTACTGACATCTTAAATAACTTCATGCTGACCACCCCCTGTCCGCTCATGCTCTATTATGTGCATAATGACCCCTGGACAGCAGCCATGCCGCCAAAGTTGGGCCCCAATGCAAAGCTGATCATGAACCCTGTAGGCAAGCATCATTCAGCCTTAAACGACCCTGCCCTTTGTTCCCCGGAAGTCAGGCAGGAGGTTATGGACTATGTGCAGAAGTATATCTACTAAAATAATGAAAGAATAAACAAAACAAATTACAAATGGTAAGGAATAGTATCACCTGTTTCGGCATCTTTTTGTGGTGCTTGGGCATGATGATGGCATCATGCAGCAGTGATGATGGCAAAGACCAGCAGCCAATATCAGCTGAGACACTGGTGGGAGAATGGATTGTTGAGATACAGGCAGACGACATTATGCTGGAGGATTCTGACGAGGAGTGGGAAACGCTGGCCGATGGTTATACGGTGGCCCTCATCTATCACTTCTTCGCCGACGGCTCGTGCTGGAAGGAAATCGACGTGATGGGGGAGGGCAGGATGGTCTATCAACCCGTTAGCCGCTATGACACAGACGAGTGCAAGTATAGCGTAGATGCCAAAGGCAACGTAATTATTGAGTATAAGGATAGCGAAGAGTCAGACGTACTTCTCTTCGACGGCACACGTCTCTCAGATGAGTACGATGGGGAGAGGCTTTACCTCTCACAGGCTACCGCCGAACAGTCACAACTTTACAAGGACGAGAGTGACGCCTGGCACGGCGGGGCTGATGATTACCAGAGATACGATGTGGCAGCCTTCAAACCCAAAGGTGTGGATAACAGCCGGTGGATGAAGACGCTGAAGGACAGCCGACTCGTGGCCGACCTCTCGCTGCCCGGAAGCCACGATGCCTGTACGGCAGAGGGATGGCATAACGAAATCATTGCCTTCGTCTTCGAAATGACCGCCAAGTGTCAGGACCTGACCATACAGGAGCAGCTGAAGGTGGGTGTGCGTGCTTTCGACCTGCGCCCAGAGCGCGACCTGGACGGCAAGAACTATGTACTGCGCTGCTCCCACGGTATCGCTCCCACTAAGATGTACGTCCGCGATTTCTTCAAGACGCTGAAACAATGGTTGGCCGCCCATCCCACAGAGTTCTGTATCGTGACTATCGATCTCACCGCCACCAAGGATAAGACAGCGTGGGCCAACGAATTCGGAACATTGGTCAACGGTGCCGAATACAATGGCCTGTTCTCCGACTTCAAGAGTCGGCTCACCGTAGGTGAGATGCGTGGTAAGGTGCTGATGCTCTCTAAGTGGGAATACGGAGCAAAACCCCTTGGCGGTTACTGTTATGGATGGGACTCCTACTTAGAGTTAGAGAAACAGCAGCAGGGTTACATCGTCGCCTCCGATGGTAGCAAGACTCCCCTATGGGTACAGGACTACTGGAAGGACATTACGCGTATCAACAAGGACCAGGCCCTTATCAAAATGCTGGAAGCTGCGGTAGCGCGTGACATGACAGCCTCCGCACCGGCTTGGGTCATCAACTACCCGTCGGCCTATATTGACGGTTTTTTCTCGGACAACTACCGCCAGAATGCTGAGAGTGCCAATAAGAAGGCCATTGACTGGCTCGACAGTCATAAAGGCTCAGTAGGCATAATATACATGGACTTTGCCGGTATGGACAAGAGTCCTGACTATACCAGGACAAAGCTCTACAACACCGTCGGTATGCAGCTGGTGGACAGGGTGATCAAGCAAAACCGGAAGTGAAGAGTTAGTACATATTTATTTTAATAAACACAAAAATGAAAAAGATTAAGTTATTTGCAATGATGTGCCTGATGGCATTGACTACACAGGCACAGACGAAGTTTTGTACAAGTTATGCCGACTACAAGGCTAACCAGTGGAAACCCTACACGGATTTGATTCCAGAGAAGGAACCCGACTCGATACGCGTCAAGTACGACGGGCAGGACTTTACCCTTAAGACCGCCGATAAGGAAGTGAACAAAGTCATCAAGCACGACGTCTTCATGATGTCCATCGACAAGCAGCTGTTTATCAACCAGCGCTTCCTGCGCGACGAGGACGGCGGCATACTTCCCGTCAACAACTACCTGCGTGCCATACCGTATAAGGGCAACAAACTGCTGGTAGTGAGCTACCATGTGACACTGGGCGACTTGCTCGACTTGGTAAACATCGGTCTCGACATCGGTCTGCTGGCTACAGGTCATACCACCTGGGGAAGCATCTTCCTGGCCACTGACCTACTGCTGACTAACGACGACCTGATGCAGAACCACATTCTCTTTTTGGTAGATAAAGAGCCCAATGCAAAAGGCAAGTACGTCATGACTCGCATCAACGACGCCTTTATGGAGCAGTTGCTCCGCGATGATCCCGTCACCTTTGAGAAGTACTACGGCCGTCAGAAGAAGGGCGAGCGCCAGTCGGCTGCCAACATTCTGCCTATCCTGGTGAAGAAAGGCCTCATTCAGGACTATCACCACGCGAAGTAGAATAAAAAGTCTGAATAAAAGAAATCTTACCTAAAGAAGGAACGCACCAACAGGAAATTAATGGGCACGCAGACCATGTACATGGGGATGGGTGCCCATTCCTTTGGTACGCCCATCCAGATAAAGAAGCTGAGGCTTACCACCTGCAGACCCCAGTTGACGATGTGGCTCAGGGTAAATCCGCCAGCATTCTTGGCATTCGCTTTCACCCGGAAGGTGAAACGTGTGGTCATCACGTAGTTGCAGCAGAAACTGATGATGTAGCCGACGGTCAGAGCCAACCGCTCGTCCATATAAGGCAAGAGCAGGTAGTAAATGGCATATTGTAACAACGTAGATATGCCACCTACAATACAAAAACGTATGGCTTCCTTCAGTTTCTCGTTCATCATAGTTCTAACAGTTTTTTCCATTGGCGGATAATGGTCTCGACCGAGAAGAACTTTGCCCGTTCAATAGCCTTAGCCGATACCATTTCCCAATCTATTTGCGTGCTTTTCTCAAGCTGTACGGCCAGTTGTTCAGAGTTGCCATTCTCAAAGTACATACCGAAATCACCCATTATCTCTTTGCTGGTAGGCAAGTCTGACGAGATGACGGGCAACCCATGTGCCATAGCCTCGACAAGCACCAGTCCGAAACCTTCCCAACGGGAACTGAGCACATAGACTTGTGCAGCAGAATAATACTGCTGAATGTCGTTGGTAAAAGGGTGTAGGTTGATACGGCCCTCTAATCCGTAACCAGCTATTTTTTGACGGTATAGTGCCTCTTCCGGCCCTTCTCCGACAATGTCAAGCGTCCAGTCGCTGTTCTTTTGTGCAAACAGGTGGAAGGCATCAATAAGCAGGTCGAAGCCTTTATGCCGGTGTGAGAAACGCCCCACTGCTAAGAACTTCCTGGTATTACCCTTTGACTTTTCTCCTGGCTTTAGGGTCAGCGGGTTGTAGATGACCTGCGTAGGGAATGGGTATTTGTTTGCATCATATTGGCACAGCACAATTGTCTTATCTAATTTTTCAAGCTGAAACTCATAGTGTTTCTTCAGTTCTGGACCAATGTATAAAGAGTCTTTGCCAAAGAGCGCTTCGTATGAGTTATGAATCCAGCCGACGGTCTTCACTCCTTTAAGTCTTTTAGCGCAAGTAGCCAGCCGCACAGCCAGAGGCGCATGGTCGCCAATAATGACATCATAATGGCCTTGCAGCAGTTCGTCTTCTAATGCTTCACGCTTTTCAGAAGGGAAAGAGCTCTTTGCGTAAAGGTTTGAAGTACAAAGGGTTTGTGGCAATAGCTTACGGTAAAGGTAACTGTAGCTTTTACAACAAAAGTTCTTCCATCCAGGCGTGTCAGGATAACGGAAGAAACGGTAATGAATGTCAGCTTCCTCCAAACCGTAGAGTGAGGTGTCCATGTCCGACGGTTTGTCGAACGTAACAATAGTTACGTCGTACTCTTTGGCCAGCTCTTTTGCTATGACAGCTGTTACGCGCTGTACGCCGCCAAAGGAGAAGATAGAGTCCGTAAGGAAGCAGATACGTTTCATAATCGTTCGCAAAAATAATCATTTATTCGAATATATGCAAGACTTTTTTTGATAATTAGAAAAAAATGTATATCTTTGCACCAAATGAAAATTCTTTTTCTGACATATCATGGATTTGAGGAAGCAAGCGGCATCAGCAAGAAGATGCTTGCCCAGATAAAAGGTCTTCGGCAGAATGGCCACGAAGTACATGTCTGCTCCTATAGCTATTCAGAAGACAAACACCTTTGTCGCTTTGTTGATAATGAAGTCATTAAAGACTATGGAAGAGGTGCTTTTGCTGGCATTCGTCAACGCATGAGTTATGGTTGTATTGCCGATTATTGCATTTCGAATGGAATAGAGTTTGTTTATTCGCGTAATTACCAAAACGCCTCCCCTTGGTTGATACATTTGTTCTCGCGTTTGAAAAAGGCAGGTATCTGCTGCGTGCAGGAGATTCCTACCTATCCGTATGACGAGGAGTTCAAGGGTTATCCGTGGGATAAAAAAATAGGATTGTTCATTGACCAGTTGTTCCGAAACAGAATGGCAAAACAGATGGATGCTGTTGTCACGTTCTCAGATGCCGAGGAAATCTTTGGCCAGCAAACCATCAACATCAGCAATGGTGTTGATTTGGATGTCATACCTCTGCATAAGCCTGTTGACCACCCTCTGGATGAGGTACATGTTATCGCTGTTGCTGAGGTGCATACATGGCACGGGTTTGACCGTTTCATTCATGGATTGGGAGAGTATTACCAGCAGAAACCCCAGCGAAAGGTCTATTTCCATATTGTAGGTGCTGTATGGGATCCTGAAATGTTTGGTTCCAGTCGTGCACCGGGTTTCAAGACTTACATAGACCAGTATGGAATTAAGGACTATGTCATTTTTCACGGCTCGATGTATGCTGATGAACTGAACGATGTCTTCAACCAGTGTTGTTTCGCTGTGGGTAGTCTGGCGCGTCATCGTAGTGGTATCACCCATATCAAGACTTTGAAGAATCGAGAATATGCCAGTCGTGGTATTCCTTTCATCTATTCTGAGTGTGATTCAGATTTTGACCATCAGCCTTATATCATGAAAGCACCGGCAGATGAGTCTCCTATTAATATTAATAAGGTATTGGCTTTTATTGATAGTCATCATTTTGTACCGTCAGAAATCCGCAAGACGGTGGAGCATCTGTCATGGAAGGTGCAAATGGAGAAAGTACTTAATTTGGCATTGTCAAAATAATTCTTCAATCCTATGAAAATTGTTTATGTAATAGATTCCTTGGCAAGTAAAGGAGGAGCAGAGAGAATCCTCTCGGACAAGATGAACTACATGGCTGAACACTTCGGCTACGAGGTCTATGTGATTACCTGTTTCCAAAACACACAGACTGACCCCAATGTGTATTATTTGTCTGACAAGGTTAATCAGGTGAATCTGAGCATTCACTATTATGAACAATATCATTACCGATATCCCATGCGTTTATGGGTTAAGTATTCTATCTACCGCCGATTGAAGAACGAACTGACAGTTGCCGTCCAGCGAATCGATCCCGATGTGCTGGTTGGTTTAGGCTATTTTAATGCGGACTTGGTTTGTGGAATCAAATGCAGGGCCGTAAAAATAGTTGAGTCGCATGAGGCCCGTATCTTTACGATGTCAGATAAAGGGTTGAGCCGTTCGTTCTTCTCACGATTGTATATGAAATATTATCGTGGTCGCTATTTCCGAAGAATAGAGAAGAAAGCTGATGTGGTAGTGACGTTGACGAACGGTGATGCCAAAGAGTGGATGAAGGCCAAACGTGTTGAGGTTATTCCAAACTTTACAGTTATGCCTGTTGTTAAACTGAGCAACTGTAAGTCCAAAAGGGTTATTGCCGTAGGCCGGTTGGAGTGGCAGAAGGGCTTTGACCGTTTGATTAATGCATGGGTTATTGTCAGCCGACAACATCCAGACTGGCAATTGGACATTTTCGGTTCAGGTTCACTTGAGACGTGCCTCAAGCAGCAGATTGCCAGTCTTGGCTTGAGTCATGCGGAGATACATTCGTTTACATCGAATATTAGTCAAGAATATTCGGACAGCTCCATCTTTGCCTTGTCTTCCCGTTTTGAGGGTTTCGGCCTTGTCTTGCTGGAAGCTATGCATAATGGTCTTCCTTGTGTAACCTTTGATTGCCCGTTTGGCCCTAGTGATGTGGTCGCTGACAATGTGAATGGCTATGTTGTCAAGGATGGTGATGTTCCTGGCTTTGCAGAGAAGTTGTGTCATCTGATAGAGGATGACAATCTGCGTAGCTCGTTCTCCCATGCTTCTATTGAACGTGCAAAGATATTCAATCAGGATGTGGTGATGGCCCGTTGGAAGGCCTTAGTAGAAGAGCTTGTCAGTCAGCGAGCATGAAGTTTCACGCAGAGCGTAGGAGCATACTTGAATAGTATGGATTTGATTCTATTTTTCAGGCTTCCACTAAATGAAAGGTTTGGGACTCTTTTCTTCAAATCGTCCAAAATCTCTTTTCTATCCGCATAGAGTTCTGGTGTGTGGGACACGAACCACATCTCAATGCTAAAAGTCGTGGAAATGGCATCCATCAGTTGATGGTCCTCTGCAGGTGTCAGTCTTTTCTGCCTGAGTTCCCATAGACGTGCTATGACGTGGTGGAAGTCCATGACCTTCTTCTTGTTGATGACAGAGACAATAGACCCTGGGCGTTGCCTATATATATAAAAGGTGTAGTCAGTCCTGATACATTTTCCTGCTGCCAGATGACACTCAGTTGTAAAGGGTACGTCTTCAAAATAGATGCCAGGAATGAAGCTAAGTTGTTTTTCTTCCAGAAACGCCCTTTTGTAAAATGCTCTCCATGCGTAACACTCACGGGCATTATAGTCTTCGAGAAAACTATTCCTTCCTGTTGTTTCACGACAGATACATTCTTCCTGCGCTACCATTTTCCTGGTGTCAATTTCTTCATTGGTCATTTTGACGAAGCCGGCATACAGTATGTCGGGCGAACTGCTGCTTAATGCTGCCGTTAGCTTTCCCAATGTGTTTTCGATGAGAAGGTCGTCAGAATCCAGAAACAGGATGTAGTCTCCAGAGGCTTTTGTCATGCCTGTATTGCGTGCGGCAGATAGTCCTTGATTCTTCTGCTCAACGATGAGGATGTTGCTGTGACTATTGACGATATCTTCAATGACTCCAAAACTATTGTCTTTTGTTCCGTCGTTGACAAGGATTACTTCATACGTACTTTCGTCAAGCCCTTGCTTGAAGATGCTTTCAACACAGGGACGAATGTACTCTTCCACATTATAAACTGGAACGATAATGCTTAGTTTTATAGCCATTTATAACAATTTTTACAAAAAAACTTTAATAATCTAGTGCAAAAGTAAGAATAAATGTTTGAATACCAAAATATTTGATTATTTTTGTGGCATAAAAAAGCAATCGTTTTTCGATTTTCACAAATAAACATGAGGATTACATATGTAATTGATACTCTTGCAAGCAAGGGAGGAGCTGAAAGAATCATAATCGAAAAAATGAATTATCTGGCGTCTCATTTCGGTTATGAGGTATCTGTAATCTGCTGTTACCAATGTGAAGGTGATGTGAATGCCTATCCTCTTTCAGACAAAGTTTCTCAAATATATTTGCATGTTCCGTTCTATTCACAGTATCAATACCCGTATCCATATAGATTATGGGTCAAAAGAAATCTTAATCAAGCTTTAAGAAGAGAGTTGTTGCAGGAAGTATTTCGTATTGATCCCGATATCTTGATTTGTACAAGTTACTTTCGCGCAGATGTTATTTGCAAGATAAATTGCAGGGCCAAAAAAGTGGTAGAGGCTCATGAACCACGACTATTTACACTTTCCAATGAGGGGCTTGGACGCTCATTTCTTGTGAAGATGTATATGGTATTATATAGGAAGTTTTATTTCAGGACAGTTGAGCGTTATGCAGATGTTGTTGTTACCCTGACAGATGGAGACGCGTATGCATGGAGAAGAGCAAATCGTGTAATGGTTATACGTAATTTTTCGTCATTGTCAGTCAACCGACGGAGTGATGTAAGTGCTAAAAGGGTTATTGCTGTGGGACGCTTAGAATGGGTGAAGGGCTTTGACCGCTTAATAAATGCATGGGCTATTGTTTCAAAACAACACCCTGATTGGAAACTGGATATTTTTGGTGAAGGAACCTTAGAAGGAGAATTGAAAAAACAGATTCAAGAGCTGAATCAAAGTAATTGTATAGAGATACATCCATTTACGTCAGATATTCATGAGGAGTATGCGAAAAGCTCAATACTAGTATCATCATCACATTTTGAGGGATTCTCTTTAGCAATATTGGAAGCGTTGCGCATAGGTGTTCCGTGTGTGGCTTTTGATTGTCCGTATGGTCCTAGGACGATTATCAAAAACAATAAATGTGGTTTTTTTGTCCCAGATGGAAATAAACTTGCATTAGCTGATAGAATCAATCGTTTAATTGATAATCCTGAAATGCGCCGTTCTTTTTCAAAAGCTGGAGTCCATCGTGCTGAATTCTTTAAAATTAATGTCGTTATGAATCAGTGGAAAAACTTTTTTGAAAATCTAGTAAAAGGAAAAGTCACCAGCTTATTTTAATTGATGGATTTTTACGTTGCACCAGAGGAACGGAAAATAAAGCTGAGGGAGATTCCTGAATAGGAAAGAAAGTATTTTTTCTTTAGTTCCATTTGTGAAAGCCAAATCAGGTGCATCTTTTTTTAGATGTCTGAGTAGTTGAAGCCTAAACGAAGAATCTTTGATGCCATGCAGGACATCGTAACTAAATGCTGAGAATGAGATGTAAACGTCATTTCTAAGTTTTTCCTGGACCTTGGGGGATAAGTCTTTAATATGTGTAAGTTTCCATGTTCTTGCAATGACTGTGCAGAAATCCATAGCCTTTTTTTTGCTAAAGGAAAAACTGGCAGAACCAGCTCTTTGTCTTCTGTAAATATTTAGTAACCGATGTGTTCTTAGACATTTTCCTGCTTTAATATAGCATTCATGTGTGAAAGGTACGTCTTGGTAACAGACGCCTGGAACAAAGGATAACTGGTGGGCGCATAGAAAGTCTCTCTTAAAGAGTGTGCGCCATACATAACATTGATAGGGACTCAAATCTTCCAAGAACAGTTCCTCACCAGTCTTTTCTTTGAAAAAATCCTCTGGTTGTGGAATGCTCTTGATGTTTTCTATTTCTTCGTCATTCATTTCTAGAAAGTCAGCAACAACTAAATCTGCTTTCGTTTCAATAGCCTTCTCTAACAAGACAGACAGACTGCCGTCAATGAGCAGGTCGTCGCTGTCGGGCATTAGGATGTATTCTCCCTTGGCCTTGGCAATGCCGTTGTTGCGGGCAACTGACAGGCTCTGGTTTTCCTGATTAATGATGGAGATGTTGGAGTGTTCGTCAATGAGGTCGGCTATCATATCCATACTATGGTCCGTGCAGCCATCGTTCACAATAATAATTTCATAACGTTGTTCGTCAAGACCCTGCCGGAGAATGCTCTCCAGACAAGGCTGGACGTATTTTTCTACGTTATATACTGGAACGATGATGCTTAAATCCATGTGAGAGCTTATGACGGGTTGTTCTTGAACTTCCAGGGCATCAAGACACACTCTGCCTTACGGATGAAGTTATAGCCAAAGATTCGTATCATAAAGGTACGGAAGCGGTAGTAGGCCTTCGCCTTGGGTGAGAACCACGAATTCTGGTAGTGGTGTATGGCATAGGTATAGGGTGTCAGTTCCACCTCACGAGAATCAAAGACCTTCGGGGAGAAATAGGCATCGTTGAGTACTAGCACTTCCTTCTCGAAGTCGAAAGTCCTCACGTTCTTGCTCTCTTCTAATGAAAGCACACGGATGGGTTTAAGCTTCTTAATTTGCTCGTCCATAATTTCAGGCAACTTGCGGATGTCAAGGCTATTATCCGCCTTGACAAAGGGTCTGCCGTCGTAGTAGTCCAGACATTGCTTGATCCAGTCACACCCCTTTTCAGCACCCATGATAGCCGCTTCGGGAGTGCCAGCTTTCTCTGCCCCCACGAAGTAGGGTAGGTCAAGGAAGTCATCAAAACGCTTCAGCACTTCTACATCTGAGTCAAGATAGATACCTCCCATTTCGTTGAGCGCATAGAAACGGATATAGTCAGCGGCGAAGGCATACTTTTTCTTTTCGAACGCCTGTTTCACCCAAGGTGATTTGTCAAGGTCAAAGCGCTTGGTGTCCCACAATACGATTTCGTAGTCGGGCATGATTCTCTTCCATGAATCAATACACTTCGCAATCTTGGCGGGATAGGCGTCGCCACTGAGCCAACATAAGTGCAGAATCTTAGGTATCATGATGTTTTGTTCAATATTTTTTGCAAAAATAGCAAGAAAAGTTGATATTTCAAAATTTTATTATTATTTTTGCAGAAAATAATATACTATGGCGTGGTACGATAAATATCTTTCTATTTACGGTAAACCGTTCAGCGAGGTTCCCCAAGAAGTCATCGATGGTACCCGCGAGCGGTTGGCAAAGCTCCAAAGTCCAGAACCGCTGGCCTCCATTGTAGTGATTGGATATAACGAAGAAACCCACCTGCAGGCATGCTTGTGGGCCCTCAGCGAGATTAAGTGTAAGTATCCGGTTGAAATCATCGGCGTCGATAACGATTCCAAGGATCGTACGGCTGAGATTTATGAAAAGTCAGGCATTCCCTATTACACGGAGTATCAGCACTCCTGCGGCTACGCTCGTCGTTGTGGCTTGCAACATGCCAAGGGCAAGTTCTATTTCGATGTCGATAGCGACACACTCTATCCTCCGCAGTATTACGAGGTCATGCTCGACCATCTGCTGAAGCCAGGTGTCTCCTGTGCATCGGCTACTTACGGATTCATCCCTGATGAAAACCATTCCAAGTTGAGTCTGCGACTGTTTGAGATGGCACGTGATATGTTCCTGTGGGTGCAACACTTCAAACGCCCAGAGCTTTCTGTTCGTGGACTAGTCTTTGCCTATAATGCCGAGTACGGCCGCAAGGAGCCTTATCGTGTAGATATCATCCGTGGTGAGGACGGTTCTATGGCCTTCAACCTGAAGAAATATGGCAAGATTGTCTTTGTGCGCGACAGCCGTTGCCGCGCCATTACGGGTTACGGCACCTTTGGTAACGAGTCTATGTGGAAGAGCTTCTGCAATCATGTAAAGATACAGATGAAGGGTATTACTCGCATCTTCCACAAGACGGAACATTATCAGGACTCTGAAGACAATTTGGTTAAAAACAAGTAAGTTTAATATTTGTAAACCCTTTAATAAAATGAAAATCTTAATAGACATGTCTTTTGTCAGACCTTACGAGTTGACGAAAAGTATCCCTTTGTATGGTTTCCGTTTACTTCAAGGTTTTCATGAATTACATGTTAATGATGTGTCCCTGCTTGTAAATGCAGATTTGCAGAATTATTACCAAATAACATTTCCGCTATTTCACACGATACCTGTTAGGATAAAGCCATGTTGGCGAAGAATCAATTGGCGTGTCAAAGATTGGTTGTTCGATTTAGCTTATAGATGGAAAATCTCACATTTATCCTTTGATGTTGTTTTAACATTAAACGAACTTAAACAACGGACAACATTTAGGACAAAAAAGAAAAAGATCTCTGTTATACATGATCTTAAGGATTTATCTCTAAAGAAGGATCAAGAACTTATACGTAGCCGTGCTTTTTACCGTCAACTTATTGATAGCGCTGATGCCGTGGTTGCTATATCAGAATTTACTAAGCAAGATATTCTCAGTCAATATGATGTAAAATCCGATAAAATAAAAGTGATTTATAATAGCATTAAGAAGACGGAAAAATCTATTCGCCCGCAACTTTTTCAAGACGAGAAGAAATATATACTCTACGTGAATACACTTAAAGAGTTTAAAAATCCGTTAATCCTTCTGCAGGCCTTTAATGAGGTTAAGGATAATATAAAAGAAGATATTGTGTTAGTGGGTAGGGCAACAGATTATTGGTATGATGTCTTATTACCCTATATAAAACACAATGATATAGAACATCGTGTGATAAGACTACAGGATATTTCGGACGAAGAACTTAAATATCTTTATGAACATGCTTCAGTTTTTGTTAGCAGCAGTCAACATGAGGGCTTTGGCTTTACGCCTATTGAAGCCGCCATCTATTGCTGTCCCGTAATTTGCACAAAATGCGAGGCACTTCCTGAAACCACTATGATGCTGTTAAATTATTACGAACCTGCTGATGATTATAGAGAACTGGCAAATAAAATCATTGAAGTTCTAAAATCTCCGAGAAATAATTCCTCATTATTGACTATTTCTGAAAAATACCAACAGAAATATACACCTAAGGCCCAAGCTGGTCAATTCCTTTCTCTTATGGAAGGCTTGTTGCGTGAGGG
>ONRS01000091.1 GCA_900320255.1 uncultured Prevotellaceae bacterium | reverse complement strand
GTTCGCGAGCGTTCCAAGAGTCTTGAGGTAATTGTCAATGCATTGGCAGGTTTCAACCACAGCAAGTATCCTTGGATTGAATGGGATGAGGCTCAGAAAGCAGGTAAACTTTTGCATCGCCCTGACCGTGCAGATATTCCCGAAAATATCAAGGAGCAATTGATCGTTGAGTTGTATTCTAAATAATAATTAAGGATGGCGATATTAGCATTTCAAAAACCCGATAAGGTAATAATGTTGGAGGCGGACGACAAGTACGGCAAGTTCGAGTTTCGTCCTCTGGAAGGTGGCTTTGGTACTACCATAGGTAATGCTTTGCGCCGCATCCTGCTTTCATCTCTTGATGGCTTTGCTATTGATACCGTTTCTATTAGCGGTGTAGAGCACGAGTTTGCAACAATTCCTGGTGTTAAGGAGGATGTTACCAATATTATTTTGAATCTGAAGCAAGTTCGATTCAAACAAATAGTTGAAGAATTCGAGAACGAGAAAGTTTCAGTAACCGTTGAGAACGCCACAGAGTTTCGCGCTGGTGACTTTAACAAGTATCTGACTGGATTTGAAGTGTTAAACCCTGAATTAGTTATTTGCCATTTAGATGCAAAAGCATCAATGCAGATAGAGATCAGCATCAGCAAAGGTCGCGGTTATGTACCTGCAGAAGAGAACCGTGACCGTTGTACCGATGTCAATGTGATTCCTATCGATTCAATTTACACTCCTATCAGAAACGTAAAGTATTCTGTCGAGAATTTCCGTGTCGAGCAAAAGACCGACTACGAGAAACTTATCCTCGAAATTACAACTGATGGTTCCATACACCCAAAGGACGCCTTGAAAGAGGCAGCCAAGATACTCATTTATCACTTCTACCTCTTCTCTGACGAGAAGATAACTCCCGACAATACAGAAGAGGATGCAAATGAGGAGTTTGATGAAGAGGTTCTGCATATGCGTCAACTTCTCAAGACCAAACTCGTCGATATGGATCTTTCCGTACGTGCCCTCAATTGCTTGAAGGCGGCTGACGTAGAGACACTCGGCGATTTGGTTCAGTACAACAAGACTGATTTGTTGAAGTTCCGCAACTTTGGTAAGAAATCGCTCACGGAGCTTGATGATTTGCTCGAGAGTCTGAATCTGTCGTTTGGAACTGACATTGCAAAGTATAAACTGGACAAGGAGTAATTCGTAATTGTCCGCTTAAAGAAAAAAGAAAAAATGAGACATAATAAGAAATTCAATCATTTGAGTCGTACTGCTGACCATCGTCACGCCATGCTCGCTAACATGGCCATCTCGCTGATTATGCACAAAAGAATCACTACGACTCTCGCAAAGGCCAAGGCCCTCAAGAAGTATGTAGAGCCCCTTATCACCCGTTGTAAGGACGACTCTACTAACTCACGTCGTGTCGTGTTCAGCTACCTCCAGAACAAGGAAGCCCTGAAGGAACTCTTCGGAGCTGTAGCTCAGAAGGTAGGCGACCGCCCCGGTGGTTATACCCGCATCATTAAGCTCGGTACCCGTCAGGGTGACGCTGCTCAGGTTTGCTTCATCGAGCTCGTTGACTTCGACGAGAACATGCTGAAGGCACCGAAGGCAGAGAAGAAGACACGCCGTAGTCGCAAGTCTTCTGCTCCCAAGACAGCTCCCGCTGCTGAAGAAGCAAAGGCTGAAGAGGCACCCGCCGCTGAGGCACCTGCAGAAGAGGCAAAGGCTGAATAAGAGTAACAATGATTTGAAATCATCCATAAAAAGACGCCTCCACCCGTTAAAAAGGGTGGGGGCGTCTTTCGTTATTAAATAATAAAAATAAGGAAATAAGAATGGTTAAGAAAAGCTTAGTCCTGCTACTGCTTAGCATAGCAGGATTCGCTCCGTTGTGGGCACAAGAAACTGCTGTTTGGGAGTTAGTTACAGACTACTCAAATCTTAGTACCAGCGATACGTATGTGATTGCGGGAAATGGTGCACCTGGAGGTTCAACATGGTATTCGCTGAAGAATGATTTAGTAAAAAGTGCATCTACTTTATCTGTTGGGAGTACTTTAATAATAGAGGATAATCGAATATGTAGTACAGTTACACCTGATGAGACTTGGATGTTAATATCTGCAGGGAGTCAAGGTGTCTATTACATAAAATCGACAAAGGGGAATTACTACCTGCAGAATACAGGTAATCCTGAAAGTTTAATTACAACAAAGAATAGTAAAGATGATAACAATAAATGGAAAATTCACTTCTATTCATCTACATCAGATAATAGTGTTTCCGTAATAGGATTATATAATATAGGAGTTAATAGAGAATTTGCTGTTTATAAAACAAGTTCTGTAACTGATTGGCGTTGCTACGGGACTAACTATTATAAAAATATAAAAGGCGAAGAAGTCGTTCTCTATCGTAAAGTAACTTCTGTCCCTGTGAGTGTTAGTGCGGTTAAGTACGCTTCTTTTTGTAGTAGTTGTCCATTAGATTTCACTGGCACAGGCATTACTGCTTATAAGGCGAAGAGCGACGGCAGTAAGGTAGTGCTGACGGCTATAGCTGACGGTATTGTGCCAGCCAAGACGGGTGTGGTGCTGTGTAGCCCGGAGGCCAACACATTTAATGTGCCGGTTACAGCAGCTACGGGTTCGACAGACTGGACAGATAATGAACTGGTGGGTATAACTGAGCGGACTTCGGTTAGCATAAATGGCGATGAAGGCAAGACCAATTATATCTTTGCCAAGGAGAGCAGCGGTATTGGTTTCTATTTGGCAGCAGCGAATGGGGCATACCTTGGGGCTAACCGTGCTTATCTGAGCACCGCGACAACAGCTACAGCACCGTATCTGGGCTTTGATGACGATGAAACGACGGACATTGACTTGACAACAGTCAGCGGACAGCGGGTTACGGATAATGCATATTACGACCTGTCTGGTCGTCGTGTAGTCCAGCCAACCAGGGGCTTGTATATTGTGAATGGAAAGAAAGTAGTCATTAAATAAAAGGAAAGGAAACACGAAATGAAAAAGACATATATTATCCCGACGATGGAGACTGCCGTTATTGAAACGAATGTTATATTGGCAGGCTCTAAGGAGAAACTTTCATTGTTTAGTACTTCTGCTTCTACCAACGATGGCGAGTATTCGAGTGCCTTAGCTCCAGAGTCTTCCGGTGGTGATGGCGAAGATTGGTAAAACAACGACAACACCTACCTCTGATGCGCTGAAAGGCCGATACAGACAGGGTTTGAGGCACGGTAGGTGTTGCCTGAACACCTACCTAACACCTACCTAACACCTACCTCATCACCTACCTACGAAATAAAGTGCCGTTTCTCTCCAAGAGAAATGCCGTTTCTCCCCAAGAGAAGTGCCGTTTTTCCTTACTCAAAGTGCCGTTTTCACCACCTAAATGCGCCACTTGGCCAGCCAAATGTGCCACTTTTGCAGTTTAACTATGCCATTTATGTACCATTACCTACATCAATAAGGGAGGTAGGTGTCGAGGTAGGTCTTAGGTAGGTGTCAGGTAGGTGTTTCGGCAACACCTACCGTGTCTCAAACGCTGTCTGTATCGGACTTTCAGATATGTTGAGGTAGGTGTTTGCCATTTTTCTTCAAATTTCCCTCGATTAAGGGAATGTTTTCAGTAAACGGCACTTCTCTGAAAAGGTTTTCTAAACAATAGCTCACGGCCTATTTTGAGCTCCATGCTTCGCGATGTATCACCTGTGTCATGCAGTGGGCGGCACCGTAGCCGCAGATTAGGTTTTCCAGCGGTATCCATTCCACGGTGACACGGGCTTCGCGGAAGCGTTGTTGCAATTCTTCGCTCTGTCCTCCGACGGCCATGATATGACGTGGGGCTATGGTCAGAAAATTGTTCGCATAGTGCATCTCGTCGTCGTAGTCGATGGGAATAATCTCGAAGCCGCGACTTTTGATGTAGTCCACGAAGGGCAGGTCCTGTTTCCACAACCAATAGCTCTTATTACCCGGCTTGCGTATCCAAATGTTGCAGGTATTGTATTCCGGGTCGCCTGGACTGGCTTCGAGGCGGCTCTTCACCATCGTACAGAGATTGTTGTCGATGATGTTGAAGTAGGTGTCCAAGTGCATCTGCATCTGCCAGAGTTTATGGTCGCGCACCACCACAATGGTGTCGTGTCCGAAAGCGTCGGCCTCCATCAGTTGGCGGATGCCCTCATCGTTTGTGCGCATACCGCAACCTATGAACGAAACATTGCCGGCGGGAATATAGTCGCCACCCTCCAGCCTCCCGTCCCCCTCGATGCGGAGAATGGGCTTTAGTCCGAGGTGCTCGTAGCAGAGTGTTATGATGTTTGTCTCAGGAGCGCGCTGTGTGCTGTTCATGTTGCAGATGACCTGTCCGCGTGGTGTTGTGATGCTTTGGTCACGTGTAAAGTACAAGTTCATCAGGGGATTCTGTAAATACTGGGCCTCGTAGCCTGTATTATTGTCCGTCTCCGAGAGTTTCACTGTGGGCTGCAACAGAATGCAGCGTATCAGGTCGTTGCGGCTCATTTTCGACAACACTTCCTGTCTGTAGGCTTCTACCTCTTCCGGATTCTTATCTGGAATGTTACTGGTGTCATAGGTAAGTACATTTGCTGCAAGTGTTCTCAAACTGTCAATACCAACCTCGTTGAGAATGCCGATGACTGTGTGTACGCGTATGCCGTTCTTCTCGAGCATGCTGATATATCCCTGGTGCTCCTCAGCAGCCTTGTCCACATCGAAGTAGTTCTCGAAAAGGCCGGCCAAGGGGTGGATAATGCCGTTGAACAGTTCTTGCCCAGGCGTGTGCATCAGTATGTCACCTGCTTTCGACCACTCGGCCTGTGGATAAGCCATCCTAAGCGTATCCTGTGCTTGTATATTGGTGCCGCAAAGAAGAATGACGGCCAACAACCATAGGTTTATCTTTCTCATGATACTTAAATTGTTTAATTCTACTTATATTTGAATGCAAAAGTAATAATAATTTGGTGAAAAAACATGTTCTGCGCTCTCTTTTTAACCTCTTTTTGATGCAAGGTTATTTAGAATGGTCGTAAGGTGCTGGGAAAAACGGGTATTGGGGACTTTTAGGGAATCCCCTAACTTGAAATCGGGATTTTCCTCTTGCAGGTTACAGAAAAAATACATATCTTTGCACCGTGATAATATTTAAGTGACGAAATTATGAGAAAGAATGTATTGATATTATTGGCTACGGTACTGCTGCTCACCAGCTGCGGCACTTATACCGGAACGGGAGCCTTTGTGGGCGGTGAGTTCGGTTCTATTATTGGTTCGGCCATTGGCGGCATCTCTGGTGGACGTCATGGCAGTCACGTAGGAACGCTCATTGGCATGGCGGGCGGTGCCATTGTGGGGGCTGCCATCGGCAATGCTGCCGACCAGGCTGAACAGCGCCGCTACGAGGAGTACCAGCGTGACCGTGACGAGCACTATGCCCGTACGGATCGTCATGCCCGTGTCAACCGTGACACCCGTACTGACGACGATGAGGGTTACTTCGACCCGACGAACAGCGGTGACGACCGCATCACCTTCGACGACACACCGGCTCCGGCAGCTCCTGCCGTTACCTCACCGCGTGCTGAGGAGGGGCTCATTGTTCGTAATGCGCTGTTCCGTGATGCCAGCGGCGACCAGGTGCTGGTGGCTGGTGAGGAGTGTACGGTAACGTTTGAAATCATGAACAAGTCGAGGCATGAGGTATTCGATATCCAGCCGGTGGTTTATGAGCTGACGGGTAACAAGCACATCCACATTTCACAGAACCTGCACATTGAGAGCATCCTGCCGGGCAAGGGCATTCGTTACACGGCTACTATTCGTGCCGACAAGAAGTTGCGCGAGGGTACGGCGAGGCTGCGTGTGGGCATCGTGATTAACAACCGTGAAGTGGAAGGGCAGACGTATGAGTTTGTCGTTCCGACGAAGAAGAAATAATAAAGAGAGGCGGGTCACCCGCCTCTCTTTGTTTTATATGAGGCGACGGGGTCGCCTCTTTTTTTTATTATACCACACCCTGTGCGAGCATTGCCTTGGCAACTTTCATGAAGCCGGCAACGTTGGCACCCTTCACGTAGTTGATGTAGCCGTCGGCCTGCTTACCGTACTTGACGCACTGCTCGTGGATGCCTGACATAATCTGGTGCAAACGCTGGTCAACCTCAGCAGCCGTCCAGGCCATGCGCATAGAGTTCTGTGTCATCTCCAGTCCGCTGGTTGCTACGCCACCAGCGTTAACAGCCTTACCGGGAGCAAAGAGCTGTCCAGCAGCAATAAACTTATCGACAGCCTCGGCGGTGCAGCCCATGTTGCTGACCTCTGCCACGCAGAGCGGCTTGTTGGCCAGAATCTGGTCGGCATCGGCACCGTTCAGCTCGTTCTGGGTAGCGCAGGGCAGATAGATGTCAGCCTTCTGCTCCCACGGTTTCTTACCCTCGAAGAACGTAGAGCCAGGGAACTCCTCTGCGTAAGGAGCGCAGACGTCGTTGCCAGAAGCACGCAGTTCAAGCATGTATTCAATCTTCTCATCGTCGAGTCCGGCAGGATCGTAGATGTAGCCGTCAGGACCAGAGATGGTGATGACCTTGGCCCCCAGTTCGGTCGCCTTCTTGGCAGCACCCCAGGCCACGTTGCCGAAACCGGAGAGTGCAACGGTCTTGCCCTTGATGTCGAGTCCGTGGGTATCCATCATCTGATGTACGAAGTAGAGAGCACCAAAGCCAGTAGCCTCTGGACGCAGAATGGAACCGCCCCATTCCAGACCCTTACCGGTGAGCGTAGCGCCGTGGAACTGTGAGGTGAGTTTCTTGTACATGCCGAAGAGATAGCCTATTTCGCGGCCACCCACGCCAATGTCGCCAGCTGGCACGTCCATGTCGGGACCGATGACCTTATAGAGTTCGCACATAAAGGCCTGGCAGAAGCGCATAATCTCTGCGTCGCTCTTGCCGCGGGGAGCAAAGTCGGAGCCGCCCTTGCCACCGCCCATGGGCAGCGTGGTGAGTGCGTTCTTAAAGGTCTGTTCGAAGCCGAGGAACTTCAGGATGCTGAGGTTCACTGACGGGTGGAAGCGCAGTCCGCCCTTGTACGGGCCAATGGCACTGTTGAACTGCACGCGGTAGCCGATGTTCACCTGCACCTCGCCTTTGTCGTCAACCCAGGGTACACGGAAAGTGGTAATGCGCTCGGGCTCAACAAGGCGCTCGATAATCTTGGCTTTCTCGAACTCAGGATGCTGGTTGTAAACGTCTTCAATTGAGAGAAGAACTTCCTTTACTGCCTGCAGGAATTCTGCTTCGCCTGGATGCTTGCGCTCCAGTTGCTGCATAATGTTTTGTACATTCATAGTTGTTGTTTTTACATTTAAAGTTATAAAAGTTGTACTTAATATTACTGCTGTTTGTTCTTGAAGTAATCGTTATAAACCTTGATTCCGCCCACGATGAAGCTGCACGTAGTGGTGACAAGGTTAGTAATGAACAGTGCCCAGAGAATGTCAGGCTTGTGGAGTATGCCTTGCAGCATGAAGCACAAGCCTCCTACACCCATCATCAGGAAGGTGGGCAAGGCAATGCCATCGGTGTTGCGTGTCTTGATGGTTTCAATGGCTTGCGGCAGATAGCCCAGTATCATGCTGATGCTGGCTATCCAGCCGCAAATTTCAAACAGGGTGTTAGATTCCATAGGCTTGAATGTCTCTTTTTTTCTTTACAAAGATAGTAAAAAAGATGCATACGCTGTATCGGGAATGTATCTTTTTTACATATTATTAATAATTGGGAATGCATGGATCTTGCTTTCTTCTTGGCCTCCTGCCGGAGGTCTCAGTAGAAAAGTTGATAATTAATTTGGCATTTTACTTGCTTATTTGTACCTTTGTGCCATAAAAACTGACATTATGAACGAAAATATACCTCAGGAGTTTAACAACTTCTTCTTGAAAGACGTGTCGTTCGTGAACCTCATGACACGTCGCATCTTCAATGTACTGATTGTGGCCAATCCCTACGATGCCTTCATGCTGGAGGACGACGGACGTGTGGATGAAAAGATATTCGACGAGTATATGGACCTGGGTCTGCGCTATCCGCCTACGTTCACGCAGGTATCAACCACTGAGGAGGCAGACCACGTGCTGAAAACGACCGATATAGACCTGGTCATCTGCATGCCGGGTAATGCTGACAACGATGCCTTCGCCGTGGCCCGTGACGTGAAGCAGGCCGCCCCACAGATTCCGTGTGTGGTGCTGACGCCTTTCTCTCACGGCATATCGAAACGCATAGAGAACGAGGACATGAGCATATTCGACTACGTGTTCTGTTGGCTGGGCAACACTAACCTCATATTGAGCATCATCAAGCTCATTGAGGACAAGATGAATATTGAGCACGACGTACGAGAGGCTGGCGTGCAGATGATTTTGCTGGTGGAAGACAACATACGCTTCTACAGCAGCATCCTGCCCAACCTTTACAGCTACATTCTCGCACAGAGCAAGAACTTCTCGACCGAAGCCCTGAACCCACATGCTGCCACACAGCGTAAGCGTGGTCGCCCCAAGGTGGTGCTGGCCACGAACTATGACGAGGCCATGCAGTGGTACGAGAAATACCACGACAACACGCTGGGCGTCATTTCGGACACACGCTTCCCCCTGAAGACGGTGCCTGGAAGACTGAGCCACGTAGAGGAGGGCGATGCTGAGGCCGGTCTGAAGCTGTTGCGCGAAATTCGTAAACGTGACGAGTATGTGCCCCTTATTCTGCAAAGTAGCGAGGTGGGCAATAAGGCAAAGGCCGAGGCTGAGCACTTCCACTTTATCGATAAGAACTCGAAGAAGATGAACATTGATATTCGCAACCTGCTGGAAGAGCACATGGGTTTCGGCGACTTCATCTTCCGCGACCCAGTGACACGCGCTGAGGTGGCACGTGTGGCTACGCTGAAGGAACTGCAGGACAATATCTTCAAGATTCCAGAGGACTCGATGCTCTACCACATCTCACGAAACCACATGAGTAGGTGGCTTTGTGCCCGTGCTATCTTCCCCGTATCGCAGTTCCTGAAGACCGTGACGTGGCACAAGCTGCAGGACGTGCAGGCTCACCGCCAGATTATTTTCGATGCTATTGTGCAGTACCGCCACATGAAGAACATAGGCATTGTGGCAGTTTTCGACCGTGGCAAGTTCGACCGCTATGCCCACTTCGCCCGTATCGGCGACGGCTCGTTGGGCGGTAAGGGACGTGGCCTGGCATTCCTTGACAACATACTGAAGCGTCACCCCGAGTTGCAGCAGTGGGGCAATGCCACGGTGACCATTCCTAAGACCGTGGTACTCTGTACCGACCTCTTCGACGAATTTATGGACTCGAATAACCTGTGGAGCATAGCCCTGAGTGATGCGCCTGACGAGGAGATTCTGCACCACTTTATGCGTGCCCAGCTGCCTGACTCGCTCATAGCCGACTTCTTCACCTTCTTCGATGCTGTCAAGGCCCCCATTGCCGTGCGCTCGTCGTCATTGCTGGAAGACTCGCACTATCAGCCTTTCGCAGGCATCTACTCCACCTATATGATTCCGTACCTGCACGATAAGTACGAAATGCTGCGTATGCTGGCCTGTGCCATCAAGGGTGTGTATGCTTCGGTTTATTATAAGGACTCGAAGGCTTACATGACTGCTACGTCGAACGTCATTGACCAGGAGAAGATGGCCGTTATCCTGCAGGAGGTGGTGGGCCGTCAGTACGGCACCCGTTACTATCCCAGCTTCTCTGGTGTGTTGCGTTCCATCAACTATTACCCCATAGGGGATGAAACGGCAGAGGAGGGCATTGCCTCGCTGGCATTGGGACTGGGAAAATACATCGTTGACGGAGGACAGACTTTGCGCGTTTCGCCCTACCATCCACACCAGGTGTTGCAAACCAGCGAGTTGGAGACGGCGCTGCGTGACACACAGACCCGCTTCTATGCCCTCGACATGTCGAACGTGGGAGCCGACTTTAAGGTAGATGACGGCTTCAACATCTTGAACCTCCGTGTAAAGGAGGCTGACAAGGACGGTTCCCTGAACTATATAGCCTCTACCTACGACCCCTACGACCAGATTATACGTGACGGCATCTATGAGGGGGGACGTAAGGTAATCTCTTTCTGCGGTGTGTTGCAGCACGGTGTCTTCCCCCTGCCTGAGCTGTTGCAGTTGGTGCAGAAGTTAGGTGCCGACGAGATGAAGCGCCCCGTAGAGATAGAGTTTGCATGTAACCTGGATTCTTCTCCCGACCCCTCACAAGGTGGGGTGAAGGGTGAGTTGTATCTCCTGCAGATCAGACCCATTGTCGATTCCAAGCAGGTGCTCGACGAGGACCTGACCGTAATTCCCGACGAGCAGTGCCTGTTGCGTTCTAATAATTCGTTAGGCCACGGCATCAGTGAAGACGTCTATGACGTGGTCTATGTGAAGGCAGGCGACGACTTCACTGCTGCTAACAATCCGCAGATAGCCGATGAGATAGCACAGATTAATAAGCGGTTCCTGGAGGCCGAAGGGGGGTCTTACATCCTTATAGGCCCTGGCCGTTGGGGTTCCAGCGACTACTGGCTGGGCATTCCCGTGAAGTGGCCCCACATCTCGGCTGCCCGTGTCATTGTGGAGGCAGGACTGAAGAACTACCATGTCGATCCCTCGCAGGGCACCCACTTCTTCCAGAACCTGACGTCGTTCGGTGTGGGGTACTTTAATATCAACACCTATACCGGCGATGGTGTGCTGCAACAAAAAATCCTTGACGACATGCCTGCCGTTGAGGAAACCGAGTATGTGCGCCATGTGCGATTTGAAAAACCACTGAAGATAATGATGGACGGTAAGAAACAGCATGCTGTGGTATTGCTTCCTGACTCCTGAACTCCTGAACTCCTGAACTCCTAAATCCAACAACAATATGAACCTGAATCTAACATCACGTATAACGATGCCGGAGCATGCACTTCGGCGTCAGGTTATTGACCTCTGCCGAAAGACAGGCAAGCCACTGCTGAAGCTTTCTACTAAAGATTATGTAGAAGGTGGGCTCGGACACTTGGTGGAACAGTTTGACGGTCAGGCAGGTCTTGTAAATATCGAGGTGTTTAATGAGCTGCAGCATACCATTACAGGATGGCCTGGAGGTAAGCCTGGCGTTGATGACAGTAACCGCCCGGAGCGCGCTTTGCCGTTTCCCAAGCGGGTGGTGGTGTTCTCTCCGCATCCTGACGATGATGTCATCTCCATGGGAGGAACCATTCGCCGACTGATGCAGCAGGGTAATGACGTGCACATAGCCTATGAGACCAGTGGCGACATTGCCGTGGGTGACGAGGAGGTGCGCCGTTACATGCACTTCATCAACGGGTTTAACCAGCTCTTTGCCAGGGAACCTGACGAAGTCATCAACAGCAAGTACCGCGAAATAACCAGTTTCCTGAAGCAGAAAACTGACGGGCAGCCCGACACGCGTGACATTCTGACCGTCAAGACCCTCATACGCAGAGGAGAGGCACGCTTAGCCTGCTACTATAACGGCATTGCCAGAGACCATATCCACTTTCTTGACCTGCCGTTCTATGAGAGTGGGCGCATTGAGAAACTACCCATGACGGAAGAGGATGTGCGCATTGTGCAGCGGCTTATTCAGCAGGTGCAGCCCCATCAGATCTATGTGGCAGCCGACTTGGCCGACCCTCACGGCACTCACCGTAAGTGCACCGACGCTGTGTTGGCAGCCATTGACGAAGAGCAGAAGGCGGGAGCAGCATGGCTTAATGACTGTAGGGTGTGGATGTACCGGGGGGCATGGGATGAGTGGGACGTACCCGATATTGAGATGTGTGTACCCATGAGCCCCGAGGAATTGCGAGAGAAACGAAACAGCATTCTGCGCCATCAGAGTCAGATGGAGAGTGCGCCTTTCCTCGGCAACGACGAACGGCTGTTTTGGCAGCGTGCCGAAGACCGGAACCGTGACACAGCCCGCCGATACGACGAGTTAGGCCTCGCTTGTTACGAGGCCATGGAGGCTTTTGTGGAATACCACTTTCGTTGAAATGCTATTGTCCGCCTAACCGTGCGAAGTATTCTATGATGTCGTCCCACGTCTTAAACGTGTCGCTGCCAAGCTCTATGAGGGTACACAGGGAGGTTCCCTCCTGTCGCTTCTGATTGGTGGGAACTATCAGATAGTCACCGTAGAGCAGGTCCAGCCGCGGCGTGGTAATGAAGTGTTGCCATGCAGGCACACCAACGTATTCAGCCAGCCACGCAGCCTCTTCCCCAAGAGAGTGAGCCACGAAATAGACCTGGTAGCGTTCAATGAGCAGTCGCACCGCTTTCTGGAACGAAGGTGCAGGCATGGCTCCCTTCCCTTGGACAGGGGGCAGGCATATATATATAATAGGTCGCTGGCGCTTCTCCTGCTGGTCGTCAATCCAGCGTATGACGGGTACTACGCTGTGCATGAACGAGTGGTCGTTCATACGGTGTTCACCGTGGAAGCGGGTGGCTTGCGGATAGTGTTCACGGAACATGTCGTAAGTGTTCACCGTCGTGTCTTCGTCACCAAACAGCCCCCACACGTGTTGTTCCTCGTTTTGGCCCTTGAAGTTCTTTTCCGTCATGCCCTTGTACTCCTTCACCAGTGCCTTGTCAACATAAAACTCCTGAATACCGTCTTTTCGTGGGTTCTGAAAGGTCTGTGTGCCTGTCATGCCGTGCTCCTTCATGGTCTCAGCCATCTGCATGGCGGGGTTCACGCAGATGCGGTCGAAGCCGTTGAGCTTCTCGGTAAACATGCCGCCCATGCTGGTGCCGATAATAAGGTCCGGCTTCTCCTCTTTACATATATTATATAATAAGGAGAGCGCCTCCTCTGGATGGATGGGCAGGTCGGGAGCAATGACAGTGGCATTGGGGAATACGGTGCGCAGTCGGGTGACGGTGCCTGACTGTCCGCTTGATGCAAAACCATGAACATAAAGGATTTTCTTGCCTGCCATGAGGTCAGGAAACTGTTTGATGTAAGAATTTTCGGTCATACTTTCTTGCTTTTTGTTGCAAAAGTACAAAAAAGTTATTGTCGTTTCAAATATTTTTATTACATTTGCACTGTTTTTAACAAACTTAGCGGCGTATGAAACGACTGTTGACTTTTCTTTCCTTGGTTGTTTGTGTGCTTGTACTGCATGCACAACAGTTGCGTAACCCCGTTATCCCAGGCTATCATCCAGACCCTTCGGTCTGTCGTGTCGGTTCAGATTTCTATTTGGTTAACTCCTCTTTCCAGTATTTCCCAGGTGTACCTGTTTTCCACTCCAAGGACTTGGTGAACTGGGAGCAGATAGGTAATGTTCTGGACCGTGAGAGCCAGTTGCCGCTGAACGGAGCCACGTCGTGGCTTGGTATCTATGCCCCTACCATTCGTTACAATGAAGGCACGTACTACATGATCACCACCAATGTAGGCAACGGCGGCAATTTCATGGTCACCGCCACTAACCCTGCCGGACCGTGGAGCGAACCCGTCTGGCTGGAGCAGCAGGGCATTGACCCCTCGCTCTATTTTGAGGACGGCAAGACCTACATGGTTTCTAATCCCGACAATACCATCATGCTTTGCGAGATAGACCCCGTGACGGGCAGGCAGCTGACAGAGAGTCGTGCCCTTTGGCGCGGTACGGGCGGCCGTTATCCTGAAGGTCCGCACCTCTACAAGAAGGACGGCTATTATTACCTGCTCATTTCCGAAGGAGGCACAGAGTTGGCCCACAAACTGACCATTGCCCGTAGCCGTGACATTTACGGACCGTATGAGGCGAACCCTGCCAACCCCATTCTGACCAACTGCTCCATGGCTGGTCAGGGCATGCAGATTCAGGGCACGGGTCATGGTGACCTTGTACAGGCCGCTGACGGCTCCTGGTGGATGGTCTTCCTTGCTTATCGCAACTTCGGCGGCAGTTATCACCACATAGGCCGCGAAACCTGTCTGGCACCAGTAGAGTGGCAGCAGGACCAGTGGCCCGTAGTGAATGGAGGTAACCCTATTGACACACTGATGTCGGTCATGACGCTGCCGGCCGTTCCCATGAGGAAGCCGGCTTCACGTACTTTATTTAATAACAAGTTAGGTCCCGAGTGGGTGTATATTCAGAACCCCATTGCAGAGAACTATCAGATGAAGGAGGGCCGACTCCGCCTCCGTGCAAATGGCTGGTTGGCCGATAATAAGCGTCCTACCTTTGTGGGGCGCCGACAGGAAAGCGCCGTTTTCACTGCCGAGACCGAAGTGGAGGTTCCCCAGGGAAATGGCATCTGCGGACTGACCGTCTATCAGATAAACGACGGTTTTATTCACTTCTATGTATCAGAAGGGGGCATTGCTGTCGGAGGAAAACTGAAATCTGTGGAGTTGGATATGGAGAAATTCCAGTGGTATCTGGACGACCCTGTGCCCCAAACAGTGCGTCTGCGTATTACCAGTGACGGCCGTCAGTATCAGTTCCTTTATGCGCTGCCTGGTCAGGAGTTCGAGTTGCTTGACACCATTGACTGTGCGCTGCTGAGCACAGAGGTGGTAGGAGGCTTCACGGGAGTCACCATCGGCATGACGGCTGAGGCTATGGACTCCGATGCCGATTGCTATGGTGTATTTAGTTATTTCGATTATCAAGAACACTGATGTTTTAATATTCATTTAAAAAATTAACAGATTATGAAAAAGTATTTAGCAGAACTCGTAGGTACATTCGTACTTACTTTCTTAGGATGCGGCACAGCCGTAGCCTTAGGTTGTGGAAGCGACACCGCCTCCATCGTCGGCACAGCTATTGCGTTTGGTCTGGCTGTTGTAGCCATGGCCTACACCATTGGCGGCATCAGCGGCTGCCACATCAACCCGGCCATTACGCTCGGCGTGTTCCTCAGCGGACGTATGAATGCCAAGGACTGCGGCATGTACATGGTATTCCAGATTGTTGGTGCCATTCTGGCTGCTGCCGTTCTGGCAGGTATCGTAGCCACTGACCCCACGGCAGTCATTACTACGGCTACGGGAGCCAATGCCTGCACATACGGAGTGACCAACGGACTCATAGTAGAGATAGTGCTCACAGCCCTGTTCGTGCTTGTCGTTCTGGGAGCCACGGCAAAGACCAACGGAGCCACCAACAATTTTGCTGGTCTGGCCATCGGTCTGTCACTCATTCTCATCCACTTGGTTGGTATTCACTTCACAGGTACGAGTGTGAACCCCGCCCGCTCCATCGGTCCCGCCCTGTTCCAGGGAGGTCAGGCATTGGCAGACCTGTGGGTATTCATCGTTGGCCCGCTGATTGGTGGTGCACTTGCTGCAGGCATTTGGAAGGTCATTGACGAGTAACGCCCCTTTTCACCCAATATTTATCCCGATAAACACCCCGTTTATCGGGATAAATGTTTTCTTTACACCTCTATATTCAGTCTATACTTTTCTTTGTTGGCAAAAATAGTAATACGCTGAAAATCCGCTGTTTATGTATTAGTGGACTTGAAAAACGTCCACTTTTTCAATGCCTCAACCTTTTTCGTTTGCTTTTTTTCTTTAATTTTGCAGCAGAAAACTTTAAAACGCAAATTTTCTAACTTAAATAATAACTAATATAATCAAGGTATGAAAAAAAGCAGGTTACTATGGCTACTCTTCGCACTTTGTGTGTCGGTAGCAACCCATGCCCAAGGAATCTTGGGTACTGTGACTGACGGTGACGGCGAACCGATTATTGGTGCTTCCATCGTCGAAAAGGGAAACCCCCAGAATGCAACAATTACCGACATTGATGGTCAGTTTTCCATCAAGGTAAACGCTGGGCAGACCCTCGTTATCTCTTACATTGGCTATGTTACTCAGGAAGTAGCAGCGCGCAACCAGATGACCGTCGTGCTGAAGGAAGACACTGAGTCGCTCGAGGAAGTGGTTGTCATCGGTTATGGTGTTCAGAAAAGAAGTGTGGTAACGGCCTCTATCGCTAAGGTGAGTGCTGACGACCTGGACGGTAAGACGCGTCTGCGTGCCGATGATGCCCTGAAGGGTCTGGCCGCTGGTGTGAACGTTACTTCAGCTTCTGGTCAGCCTGGAGCTAAATCAATGATTCGCGTGCGTGGTGTGGGTACCTATAATAATACCGACCCGCTGTACATCATTGACGGCATGCCGACCGACCAGGATGGTATGGAGAGTGTGAACCCGAACGACATTGAGTCAATTGAAGTACTGAAGGATGCTGCTTCAGGTGCTGTGTATGGTGCCCGTGCTGCCAATGGTGTTATCCTGATTACCACCAAGAAAGGTAAGATGGGTAAGGCCCAGGTTAACTATAACTTCTCCTACGGCTGGCAGTCAGCTTGGAGAAAGCGCGACGTGACTGGTGCTACTGATTACGCCATCCTGCAGAATGAGAAATATGTAAACGGCGGACAGGCTCCCTTGTATGCTGATCCTTATCACATGGTAGATGCCAATGGCAAAGCCATCACAGGCTTTGGTACAAACTGGCAGGACCTGCTGTTCAATGACAATGCCCCCATCGTGCAGCATGACCTCTCCATTAGCGGTGCATCAGAGAAGGTGAACTACTATCTCTCTCTTGGCTACTTCAATCAGGAAGGTATCGTTGGCGGTAACTACGGTCAGTCTAACTATGACCGTCTGACCATCCGCTCTAACAACCAGTTTAACGTGATGGATGTTACGAAAGAGCGTGACTTCCTGAACAAGCTGGACATTAGTGCCAACGTTTCTTATATGCGTGTGCATAATACTGGTATCGATGCAAACTCCACATGGGGCTCACCGTTGGGTTCTGCCCTTTATCTGGCTCCCATCCTGCCTGTAACACTGAAAGGCGGATATGACGAGAACAATAATCCCAACATCGGTCAGGTCATGATTGACCGCTATGCTGCTTACGACCTCTATCGTGATGCCAATGGTGATCCTTATACCATTCCTAACTTCGTAGGTTCTTATCAGGAGCAGAATAACCCCATCGCCATGATGCAGGGTAACCCCACCAAGAACTGGTCGCACAAGTTTATGCCGAAGTTCACTGTTGATTTGCAGCTCTATGACGGTTTGAAGTACCATTTCAACTGGAGTGCAGAACTGAGCTTCTGGGGCAATGAGGCTGCAGGCCTGCAGAAGTACTACTTGTCAGGAAACAACAATTCCGACCACACATGGGCTTCTTCATATAAAGGAAACAACTCTACATGGCAGATTGAAAACACCCTGACATACGACAAGGTGTTTGGTAAGCATACTATTGGAGTTGTGCTCGGACAGTCAGCCTTGAAGTTCAAGGGCAGCGACTTGTCTGCTTCTCACTGGAATCTGGTCAACCTCTCAAAGCCTTATCTGAACTACACCACAGGCGGCGACTATGAGACTACGCTGGACGATGACGGAAATATTACAGGTGTGAAGAGTCTGGTAGGTGCCGGCGGCGGTCCGTATGTAGAGCACCGGCTTTCTTCTCTCTTCGCCCGTCTCAGCTATAACTACGATGAGCGCTACATGGTGCAGGCAACAGTCCGTCGTGACGGTTCAAGCCGTTTCGGTTCTAATAAGAAGTATGGTGTGTTCCCCTCTTTCTCTTTAGGTTGGAACGTAATGAATGAAAAGTTCATGGAGCAGACCCGTAGCTGGCTGACCAACTTCAAGGTTCGTTTCAGCTGGGGACAGAACGGTAATGAAAACATTCCCGACTTCCGCTACACAGTGCTTACCGAGACTGGTGGCACCAGTAACTACTACTATGGTCGTCAGGCAACGATGATTTACGGTTCTAAGTCAGCCGGACTGGGCAACCCCGACCTGAAGTGGGAGGCCAGTGAGCAGACCGACTTCGGTATTGACTTTGGTTTCTTCAACAATGCGTTGACCTTTACTGTTGACTATTACATCAAGAAGACCAACGACATGTTGATTCAGCTGCCTATCCCCTCCTACGTGGGTGAGGCCAGACCTTGGGGTAATGCCGGTGACATGAAGAACACAGGTGTTGAGTTCGAACTGGGTTACAAGTTCCGCATTTCTGATGCCAGCTTCGCCATTAAGGGTAACGCTGCTTATCTGAAGAATACGTTGAAGAACCTGGGTAACGATACCGGTTTCCTGAACTATAGTATTTCTCAGTTCAGCGACGGTGGTACTCGTGCAGAAAACGGGCAGCCGTTCCCCTTCTTCTATGGTTACCAGACAGCAGGTGTCTTCCAGAACATGGCAGAGGTGAATGCTTACACCAATGCTGATGGCGGACTGATTCAGCCCAACGCAACACCCGGTGACCTGCGCTTTGTTGATACAAACGGTGACGGACAGATTACTTCTGACGACCGTACCAAAATTGGTAAGCCGACTCCCGACTGGACCTTCGGTCTGAACCTGAGTGCCGAGTGGAAAGGCTTCGATTTCAATGCCTTCTTCCAGGGTGTCAGTGGTGCCGATGTGTTCGACGCAACCTACCGTCAGGATATTGCATCTGCAAACTATCCTACTTGGATGCTCGACCGTTGGACCGGTGAGGGTACATCAAACCGCCTGCCTATCCTGAAGATGGGTGACTCGAAGAACTGGGTCATCAGCGACATCTATGTGCAGGACGGTTCTTACCTCCGTCTGAAGAACATCTCCCTGGGCTACACGCTGCCCCGTCAGCTGACCAGGAAAATCAGCATCGACCGCTTCCGCGTATATGTAAGAGCAGAAAACCTCTTCACATGGACCAAGTACTGGGGCTTCGATCCTGAAATTGGTTCCGGCAGCTCGTCTATGGGCGTTGACTATGGAGTGTATCCGCAGGCTCGCACATGGACTGTAGGATTCAATATTTCACTCTAAAAACACAAGTATTGAAGATAGGAATAATTTAAAACAGATGAAGTTTATGAACAAGAAAATATCCATCATAACAGGACTTTTTGCAGCATCAGTGATGCTTGTTTCCTGTAGCGACGACTTCCTGGAGGTGACCAAGCCCGACGGCGACCCCTTAGAGGAATATTACACGACCAACGAAAGGCTGTACGAGTCGCTCGTATCGGCCTATTCACCCCTGCATTGGCCCGACTGGGACGGAACAGCCTATAACGACCTGACCTGCGACGCCGAGATTCTGGGCGATGACTTCTGGGTGGGCGGTGCCAGCATTACCGATAACCAGCACTGGCATAAGCTCTTTAATTTTGAGGGCGACGGCAATAACACGTTAGGTACGCTGTGGGGCGACTTCTATAGTGGCATCAAGCGTTGTAACGACGTTATTCTGTATTGCTCATGGGGTGGAGGAACGGAGTCAAACCGTCGCATGTATGAGACAGAGGCCCGTCTGCTCCGCGTGTATTACTACAACATTCTGTGGCACTACTACGGAAACGTGCCCTTCTATCTGGAAAATCTTGGCACGCCCTACACCGCTCCGCAGCTGACTGCTGACGAGATTTATGCCCAGCTGTTGCCTGAACTGGAGAGCATTATTGAAAGCAACGTTCTGCCCCTGCGCAGAAGCAATGCCGAGGCTGGCCGCGTTACGCAGGCAATGGCCTACATGCTCTTTGCCGAAATGGTGATGTACCAGAATGACGCTGCCCGTTATCCGAAGGCCCTTGCCTACATGAAGGAGATAATAGCCTCTGGTGACTATAAGCTGCATGCCGACTTCACCGACCTCTGGCAGGAGAGCGGAGAGTGGTGCGAAGAGTCCATCTTCGAGATTAACTACGACGATGACAATGCACAGCGCGACTGGGGTACGGCCATGTTTGCCGGTGGCACCGTGTTCCCCACGCTTTGCTCGCCTAACGGCTGGCCCGGCGGTGAAGGCTGGGATAGCGGTAACGACGGCTGGGGATTCCTGCCCATGCGAGTAGAGACTTACAATATGTATGCTGAAGGCGACCTTCGTCGTGAGGCCACTTGCTGGGACGTTCGTGGCTATACTTACACAGAGCGTTATCAGGATACACACATCTGGCATGGCAAGTATCGCCCACAGAGTGTAAACAATCAGGACTGTCCTTCTTCAAAGAACCTGAACTACAACAACAATAAGCGTATCTATCGTTATGCAGAGACACTGCTTAACGCTGCAGAGCTGCTGCTCCAGACTGGCGGTAGTGTCAGTGAAGCTACAGGGTATGTCAATCAGGTACGTGCACGGGCAGGACTCGACAACCTGGGCAGTGTTTCTATTGACGACATCTTGACCGAGCGCCACCTGGAGTTCTGCGGGGAGGGAAAACGCTATTTCGACCTGGTACGTGCTGAGGGCATCTCTGGTGCAACCCAGAAAGCCTCTACCGTGCTCGTTCCTGACAACTACGGCTACCGTACCAACTCATGGAAGCCCAGCAAGAAGCACATTCCTCTGTCACAGTCAGAGCTTGATGCAGATCCTACGCTGAAGCAAAACGAGTATTAATACAATAAACAATAAACGTGAAATAAAAACATTTTTTTGATTATGAAGAAATTAACAATAAAGAGTCTTACCAATAAGATAACGGTTATTGGTTATTGTTTATTGGTTATTGGCTTAGCTACAGCCTGCTCGCCTGACAAGTTCAGCGGTGCAGATGAAACGCAGATCCCGTCACTTGACGGAAAGGACTTTACCATGACGGTTGACCAGGAAGTCAACCAGGTAACGGTGAGCTATCCAGAGACCCCGGGTGTTTATCCTATTTGGATATTCAACGGTGCAACTTATTCTACTTTGAACAATGCCGGTTGGGCTAATGCAGAGGCTGGTACTTACACGGTGGAGATGAAACTGGGTAACCGCAATGGTTTCAGCCAGACAAGTATCAAGAAGACATTCACCTTCAACGAGACGAAAATCAATTACACCAACCTGCTGAACCGTGTAGCAGGCAAGGAGTGGCGCATTGACTATTCAGAGCCTGCTCACATGGCCTGTGGCCCTTATGGTGGTGACGGTACAGGCTGGTGGAGTGCTGCCCCCAACGAGAAAAAGGACTTCGGCGTCTATGACGACCGCATTACCTTCACGGCAGAAAGCAACAAGGGTGGTACGTTCACCTATAACCCCGGTGCTGATGGCATGACGTATGTGAATACAGGTACCACCAAGTGGGGACAAGAAGGTGCTGACTTTGACACGCCGACTCAGGCGCAGACCACTACGTTCGAGTTCAAGCGTGGTACATGGGTTGACTCAGAGGGACAGGAGAATGCTGTCGATTACCTCGTGCTGGCTCCCAACACGCTCTTCCCTTACATCAGCTCAGACGCTCAGTATGAGAACCCGCGCTTCCGCATTGAGACCCTGACAGCAACGAAGATGGTGCTTGTTTATGAGGCTCCCGACGAGAGCATTGCCTGGCGTTTCATCCTGACCAGCAAGGGCGAAGAGAAGGCATTTGAGGGCTTCGATGCCAACAACGACTTCAACATGTGGAAGGGCATTACACCTGTAATGACGTTCTACTATAATCCTGATCCAAATTGGGGCAATGAACAGACAGCGCTGTTCGAGTCGCTCTTCGAATTAGGTAACAACGACTACAACATCACTGTTCCGTCGGCATGTTACGCCCAGTGGCAGGCACAGGTTCACTTCCATACTGACCTAAATACTGTCAGCAGCAGTAATTACGACTTCTCGCTCATTCTGAATTCCGATAAGGACATTTCGGGTGTAACGGTGAAACTGACCAACGAGGCTGACGGTGGCGACTTCTACTTTGCAGACGACATTAACCTGAAGGCCGGTGAGGATTACATTTTCTGGAAGAGCGACATGCCGGGTCTTGACCTGTCGCAGATTAAGTTGGTGCTTGACTTCGGTCGTGTAACGGCTGACGACGCACACATTAATGTTCGCAACGTGGTATTGAAAGACCATGCCAACGACGACGGCACAGTGCTGCCTGAAGAAGGTGGTGACGGCCCGGTAACTGTAAACTGGGTGGCTGTTGACTCTCCCGACAACCTTGGTAAGGACTTTAACACCATTGGCACTATGGAGTTCTGGTGGGCTGATGGCGGATGGAGCCAGATTGGCAATCCCGGATTCTCTTACAGCGGCGGTGTCTATACCATCACGGCTACTGAGAATGGTGGCAGTGAGTGGCAGGCTCAGAACTCTATCCACAATGCGGCGGTCAACATTGAGCCGGGACAGCTCTACGACGTGCGTGCCAAGATTGAGGCCAGCGCAGATCTGGGCCGCTTTACCTTCAAGATTTGCGACGAGGGCGATGATGACAACACCTTGGTATATAATGGTGGTCTGACGCTTGTGGCTGGTGAGCAGTATGTGGAGTTCGTCGGCGTGAAGTGCCAGAGGAAGGGTGAAGACAGCGGCTTCCAGACTGCCAAGCTGTTCATTGACCTCGGTGGTGCTCCCGTTGGCTTCGAGCTGAGACTGAGCGAAATCATCATTCAGAAACACAATGAGAGTGCTGGCGGCGGTGCCCTGGACTATAATGACGCTAACAACCTGTGGAAGGCTGTTGACAGCGGCGATGCCTTTATCAGCGTTACTCCTTGGTTTGCCGATGGCGGTTGGTCTCAGATTGCTGATCCCCAGTGGTCACACGATGGCAACACTTGGGCGCTGACCATTCCCGACGGCATGGGTGGCGACCAGTGGCAGGGCCAGTTCCCCATCAATACTACACTGGCTACGGCACAAAACGACAAGTATTCGTTCTCGTGCACCATTCTGGCCAATCAGGACTGCAATGGGGTCACCATCAAACTGACGGAGACCGACGATGCTGACGGCACGAAGCACGATCAGAACTTCTACTTTGCAGACCGGCACAACGTGACGGCTAATGAGCCTTACGTCTATACGGTGCATGGTGTGTCGCTGCCAAAGAACGATGCTCACGCCCTTTCACTTTTCTTCGACTTCGGTGGCTCGCCCGTCGGTACATACGTTGAAATCAGTGATATCATTCTTATCAAGGAATAACGTCAACGACAACGTCAACGATAACGTCAACGACAACGGTCGAGGTACGAGGTGCGAGGTACGAGGTGCGAGGTACGAGGTGCGAAGACACACCCAACACCCAACACCCAACCCCCAACCCCCAACACCCAGCACCTTAGACAAAAAACAAATCTCAAATCAGAATGAAGAAAGCGATATTATATTCACTGCTTTTGGTCTGTGGCAGTATGTTTGCTGCCTGTGGTGGCGACGATGAACCATCGACACCTGCTGCTAATGCGAGCATTTCTGCACAGCCTGAGACCATCAACGTAACTGCTCAGGGCGGTACTTACACCATTAATGTCTCAACGACAGGAACGGGGTGGAATGCCTACAGCAACGAGGAGTGGGTGAGGGTCTCTGCCGAAAGCACGTCTTCCAACTCAGGAACCGTCACGGTGACGGTTCCTGAGAATCCTGCCACCACTGCACGTACAGGTTCGGTTGTCATCATGTCAGGCACAGCCCGCAAGAACATCCCCGTTTTGCAGGCTGCTGCTGCTGAGTCGCCTTACTATGCGCCAGAAGGCTATCATCTGGTATGGCACGACGAGTTCGATGACGGCACCGTGCTGAACGCTAACGACTGGACACACGAGGTGAAAGGTTCGGGCTGGGTGAACAACGAACTGCAGAACTACGTCAACCAGAAGACGCCCGAGGGCAACTGGGTGACGCGCATCAATGGCGGCAAGCTGAACATACGTGCCTTGAAGGAGAACGGCAAGATTTACTCTGGTCGTGTCTATGCCAAGGTGAGCCAGGGTTGGCAATACGGCTACATCGAGGCCAGCATCAAGCTGCCGAAGGGCAAGGGCACATGGCCTGCCTTCTGGATGATGCCTGTCAACTACACCGGTTGGCCCGACAGTGGTGAGATTGACATCATGGAGGAAGTGGGCGGCCATGCCGAGTACGTCTCTTCCAGCCTGCATGCCAATGCACACGTTCACTCTAATGGTACCCAAGTTACTCACGAGATGCGCTGTCCGGGGGCAGAGGATGAGTTCCATACTTACTCCATTCTCTGGACTCACGACAACATCACTACTTACGTTGACGGACAGCAGCAGCTGTCTTACGACAACCGCGGCCTCGGTCATGATGACTGGCCATACGATGCCCCGTTCTATGTCATTCTTAATCTGGCTTGGGGTGGCTCATGGGGTGGCATGTATGGCATTGACGAAGGTGCGCTGCCCGCTACAATGGAGATTGACTACGTTCGCGTATTCCAGAAATAAGACACTTTAATAAATTAATGAAACAACTATTCACCTTACTCGTTGCCTCAGTGCTTGCAGTCTCCGGACTGCAAGCCCAAGGCAAATTCATCCACGTTGATGGTCCTGACCTGGTGCAGCCCAATGGTGAGCGGCTGTTTATTCAGGGTACTAATCTGGGTAACTGGCTCAATCCTGAGGGTTACATGTTCGGACTGAAGAAGACCAACTCCGCCTGGATGATAGACCTGATGCTGAAGGAAATGGTCGGCCCTGATGCTACGGCAGACTTCTGGCAGGCGTTCCGTACCAATTATATTACCAAGGCCGACATTGATTTCATTGCGGCACAAGGAGCCAACACCGTCAGGCTTCCCTTCAACTATAAACTTTTCACTGACGAGGACTACATGGGCGAGACTGGACAGAAACAACCGTTCCTGCTCATGGACCGTGTGGTGGAGTGGTGCAAGGCCAACGGGCTGTACCTCATCCTCGACATGCACGACTGCCCGGGGTCGCAGACGGGCGACAACATTGACGACGGCTACGGCTATCCCTGGCTCTTTGAGAGCGAGCGCAGTCAGCAGCTGTTCTGCGATATATGGCAGCAGATTGCCCGTCACTACCGCGACGAGTCCACCATTCTTGGCTATGAGCTGATGAATGAGCCCATTGCCCACTACTTTGAAAACAAGGATTCGCTCTATACGCTCCTGCAACCGCTCTACAAGCGTGCCGTCAAGGCCATTCGCACGGTCGATCAGAACCATGTCATCCTGTTAGGCGGTGCCCACTGGAACAGCTTCTTCTTTATGTTCGACGACTGGATGTTCGACAAGAATATCATGTTTACGTGCCATCGCTACGGCGGTCCGGCCACCAAGGAGGCCATCAAGGAATATATTGATTTCCGCGACAAGACGCAGTTGCCCATGTATATGGGTGAGATAGGCCATAACACGATGGAGTGGCAGGCGCAGTTCGTCGAGGTGATGAAGCAAAACAACATCGGCTATACCTTCTGGCCTTACAAGAAGATTGACGACTCTTGCATGATGGGAATTCCCCGCCCCGAAGGTTGGGACAGCACCATTGTGAAGTTCTCGGAGACCAGCCGCAACTCTTACCAGGAGTGGCGCGAGGCCCGTCCTCGTCAGGCAGAGACTCTCCGGCTGCTCATGCAGTATGCTGAGAACTGTCGCTTCGACCGCTGTCAGCCCCAGACGGAGTACATTCAGTCCATGGGACTTGGGAAGGTGAAAAAGTGAAAAAGTGAAAAGGGGGAAGGTCGAGGTACGAGGTGCGAGGTACGAGGTGCGAAGACACACCCAACACCCAACACTTAGACAAAAAAATAAATCTCAAATCAAAATGAAACAGTCAAAGAACAACATGGTAGGAAAGTGGGTGCGGGGGTTGCTTTTAACTCTTTCACTTTTTAACCCTTTCACCTTCTTACCTTTAAC
>ONRS01000085.1 GCA_900320255.1 uncultured Prevotellaceae bacterium | reverse complement strand
GTTCGATGAGCTCATGCAGACGCTCGACCTGCCGATGGAGGAGCTGGAGAAGTTTGCCGGCGACGTGCTGGAGCGCTTCGACAACCCGTTCGTTGACCACCAGGTAACGAGCATCATGCTCAACTCGTTCCCGAAGTTCCAGGCTCGCGACCTGCCCGGTCTGAAGACTTACTTGGAGCGCAAGGGCGAACTGCCGAAGGGCCTCGTCTTCGGTCTGGCTGCCATCATCACCTACTACAAGGGTGGCAAGCGTGCTGACGGTGCAGAGATTGTACCCAACGACGACCCGAAGATCATGGACCTGCTGAAGGAGCTTTGGGCTACCGGCGACACGCAGAAGGTAGCTGACGGCGTACTCGCTGCCGACTTCATCTGGCAGGAGGACCTCAACAAGGTTCAGGGTCTGAACGCCCTCGTTAAGCAGTACCTCGACCTCATTCAGGACAAGGGCATGCTCGAGGCCGTAAAGACAATTCTCTAAAATCGTAATTGTTATATCATATAATAACAGGGGCGCTTCTCTCAGTGGGAGTGCCCCTGTTATTGTTTGTGATGGAGAATGGGAAATCAATATGGCTCATCGCGATATTCCACTATGTCTCCTCGTTCGCAACCAGGGAAGTCGCATTGCTCATGTTTGTTGTAATCTGTGCAATGCCTCCTTCCGCAAGCATTACACATTGGTTCGCCACAATCTCCAGGACATGTTGGATTATCGCAGAGTGGGAAAAGAACGTCATGACATTGTAAAAAATGTTTGCTTTCTCTGCATTTATGTGGCGGCTTCGCCACCGTCATCACACGATACCAATCTAATATCAACCCAGTTCCACAGCATCTCGCACATCGTCCTGTAACAACTCTGACTTTTCTTGTGCGCGGAGGTGTTGCTGTCGGCGGTGTCGGTGGAGGAGTGGTCACCACAGGCTGCGAAGGAGGGGTTGTCGTATGTGAAGGCGGTGGAGTATTAGTCACTGGTGGACCTATTCTTTGGAACTTCCACACCTGAGCATTTGACCCGTTGAACTCATGTAGTACGATGTTGTTACCGTTTACGGCACGTGCGTAGTAGTTGTCTATCACATATTTTTTGTTGACAGCGCTCCTAATGACGATTCCTCCTTTGACGCGGGTGGGTATCCAGTATTGGTTTATTCCTGATCGGAACGTCCACAGGTGGATGTTTTGTCCGTTGACGACGCGGCCATGGTCGAGGTCGATCACACTACTACTGCCGCACAGAGAGCGTAAGGTGATGGCTCCATTAGGCTGGTTTCTCAGGTTCCACTTTTGGGCATTTGAACCGTTAAAAGCCCATAAATGAATGTTTGTACCGTTTACAGTACGCGAATGATCTACGTCGATGACATACTGCGGGTTACTGGCTAACCTGATGTAATAGACTCCGTCTGGCAGTGTTTGAGCCAGCGCAACTGTTGAAATCAATAAAAGTAGGTAAAGTGAGCTGATTGTTCTTTTCATTTTTCATTGTTTGGGGGTGTTAGTTATTTTTATTCCGTATAGAACTTAATGAGGCGGGTGAGTGCCTGTTGGCAGACGGGACAGAAGACGGGGAACTCGTTGGTGCGCATGCGGCAGTCTTCCTGACCGCGCCAGACTCCATGCGACAAGTAACCACCACCCTCAACAAGGCCTACTTTACCTTCCTGGATAAGGTTTTCCCACTTACCGCGGAAGTCGTGCTGCGTGGTGAGGTTCGGCTCCCAAGGCTCCGTGTCGCTGAAGTACATGGGGTCGTTGTCACCATAGGGGTACTCGTCGCCCAAGCCGCCGAAGGAGTGGCCGAACTCATGTACGACAACAGGTTCGTACTTTGGGCCGTGAGCCGAGGCAAGGTTATAGGAGTTGTAAATACCGCCACCGCCGTAGGTCGTGGTATTCGTTAATATAATAATGTGTTCGTAGGGGGTGCCCGCCAGTACGTCGTGCAGTCGCTTCAGGTGCAGCGTGGTGAGGTAGCGGTCAGTATAGAACGTGTCGAAGTGGGAACCCAGTATGGTGTTCTTCCAAATGCCTTCGCGGGGTACGCTGACTCCGCTGTCCCTCGATGTGGAGAGCAGGGCGATGATGTTGAAACGGTCTTGTAGCGAACGGAATGGCTCATGCTCAAAGAGGGCCTTGACGGCCTTGCGGCAGTCGTCGAGGTAGGTCTGCAGCTCACTGCCCTGATAGCCTTCGGCTACGAAAGCAATATGAATGGGAGACCCGCCTCCGGCCCCTCCCTGTTGAAGGAGGGGAGAAGATGGATGCAGGGTTACGTAGGGTGTTACGTTCTCCTCGCCGATGTGCCTTATGAGGATGTCGTTAGGATCGACGGTGTGCTTCATTGTCGCATTGATGCGGTCGTGGTAGTCGTACAATTCGACGGTGATATCGACGGGCTGTTTGGGGTAGGGCACCAGGAACACATTCTCGAACGACTTACTGGTGTGCTTGGCCTCGTCGGTGGCCAGCCACTCCTGAAAGAGGGTGGAGAAGGAGTGGCGGTAGATGACCTGCTGGCTCTCCCTGTCGCGAACGATGATTTGTCCGTTGCCCTTCAGCGGTACCTCTGCCAGCCGATGGCGCTTGCCGTACCAGTGGGGCATGGAGCACAGTTCGTCAACATATATGTCCTGACGGGCAGTATCACCCGAGAAGGTATAGTCAACACGCAGCGTACGGTCTTCAAAATAGCTGCTGAACTCTTGACCTGCTGCATTGCTTACGGACAGCAGGAAAACGAAAAAGGAAAAAACAAAAAGCCTGATCATGTAGATAACTCTTTACTTTTCAAAGTAGTTTTCCAATTCTTGTGCAGCTGCTCCTCCCTGATTGTCAATATCGCGGACAATGACGCCATGCTCCAGCAGGGCGATACGTGAAGAGATATCAACGGTATGAGTGAGGTTGTGGCTGCTGACAAGGATGGTAGCGCCTGTTTCGCGGTTGTAGTCGGTCAGCAGGTGCTTGAGCATGTTCTGACTCGACGGGTCAAGGAAGTTGAACGGTTCGTCAAGAATAATGGTCTGCGGGCGATTGAAGAGGGCAGAGATGATACCCACCTTCTGCTTGTTACCGGCAGAGAGGTTGCGTATGAGCTTCTTCTGGCCGAATATCTCACCGGCAGCGAAACGCTCAAAGTCGCTGAGGCGTTCGTCAACCTCAGCCTGCGTCTTTCCTGAAATCTTTCCCAGAAATCCGAAGTATTCTTCGGGTGTCAGAAAATCGATGAGGAACCCCTCGTCGATGTAGGCACCGATATGGCTTTTCCATTCCTCGCTCTCGGCGGGGTTGATGGAGCCTACGCCTGCCCCCTCGCCAAGGGAGGGGAAAGTATAATGGACACTTCCTGCATCGGCCTTCAGCAGGTCGAGCATGATGCGAAAGAGCGTGCTCTTGCCTGCACCGTTGTTGCCTACAAGGCCAAGGACATCACCGTCGTTCACAGTGAACGAGGCGATGTCAGTGGCGATAGTCTCACCGAAATTTTTCTTGAGGTTATCAATGGTAATCATAGGGCTTATTGGGCTTATAAGACTATAGGGCTAATAGGCTCTACACAATGCCACGTCCGTGGCACTGCTTGAACTTCTTGCCTGAACCACAGGGACAGGGGTCGTTACGACCAGGCAGCTTGTCCTTCATAATCGGAGTGCGGGGCTGCTGGGCGCGGGTGTCCTGTGCAGCGGCGGCAGCCTGATTCGGGTCGGTCATCTGCTCCTGCTCTAAATTCTGCTTGCTCTCGGTGTATTGGTCACGACGGGTGCGCTGCTCAGGAGCTGCCTCCTGTACCTGCTGAATCTCTGGGATGGCGGCACGGGTGAGGATGCTGGTGATGCGGTTGTACATCTCGTTGATCATGTCGTCCCACACCTTGGCACTCTCCAGCTTGAAGATGAGCAGCGGGTCTTTTTGCTCGTAAGAGGCATTCTGTACAGAGTGCTTCAGTTCGTCGAGCTTACGGAGGTTCTCCTTCCATGAGTCGTCAATGATGTGAAGTAGAATCTGCTTCTCAAACTCCTTGACCACGCTCTTGCTCTCAGTGTCGTAGGCCTCCTTGAGGTTGCAGGCAATGTTGAACATGCGGCGACCGTCGGTGATGGGCACCATGATGCGCTCGTAGAGCTGTCCCTGGTTCTCATAGACCTGTGTGATGACTGGCTGGGCAACGGCCTGGATGCGCTCCATGCGGCGGTTAAAGTGCTGAATGGCAGCCTGGAAGGCTTCTTCCTCTAACTGATCGTGTGGTGTTTCAATAAACTGCTTACTCTCGAACGGCACCTCCATGGACAGCACATGCAGGAACTCTTCCTTACAGCCCTCGTAGTCGTTGTTTTCAATGATGTTGACCACGCGGTCCCAGATGATGTTCGAAATATCCATGCCGATACGTTCACCCATCAGGGCGTGACGGCGCTTCTCGTAGATGACGGTACGCTGCTTGTTCATCACGTCGTCGTACTCAATCAGGCGTTTACGGATACCGAAGTTGTTCTCCTCGACCTTCTTCTGGGCACGCTCGATGCTCTTGTTAATCATGGGTGCCTCAATCATCTCGCCCTCCTTGAAGCCCAGACGGTCCATCACACCGGCAATACGCTCAGAGGCGAACAGACGCATCAGCTTGTCTTCGAGTGAAACGTAGAACACGCTGGAACCCGGGTCACCCTGACGTCCGGCACGACCACGCAGCTGGCGGTCAACGCGGCGGCTCTCGTGACGCTCTGTACCGATGATGGCCAGACCGCCAGCGGCTTTCACTTCCGGTGACAGCTTAATATCGGTACCACGACCAGCCATGTTGGTGGCGATGGTCACGGCACCCAGTCCGTTGGTTGACTGACCAGCCAGAGCCACAATGTCAGCTTCCTTCTGGTGCAGCTTGGCGTTCAGTACCTGGTGCGGTATCTGGCGCATGCTCAGCATCTTTGACAACAGTTCGGAAATCTCGACGGAGGTAGTACCAACCAGGGTAGGCCGTCCGCTTTCACGCATCTTGGTAATCTCATCAATAACAGCGTTATACTTCTCGCGGGCTGTCTTATAGACGCGGTCGTTCTGGTCGTCACGAATAACAGGACGGTTGGTGGGAATCTCCACGACGTCGAGCTTGTAGATGTCCCAGAACTCGCCAGCCTCGGTGATAGCCGTACCGGTCATACCTGCCAGCTTATGGTACATGCGGAAATAGTTCTGCAGGGTGATGGTGGCAAAGGTCTGTGTGGCAGCCTCCACCTTTACATGCTCCTTTGCCTCGACAGCCTGGTGCAGGCCGTCACTCCAGCGGCGGCCCTCCATGATACGGCCTGTCTGCTCATCGACAATCTTCACTTCACCGTCAATAACAACATACTCATCGTCCTTGTTGAACATGCAGTAAGCCTTGAGCAACTGCTGCAAGGTGTGTACACGCTCGCTCTGTACGGCATAGTGGTTAAGCAGCTCATCCTTCTTGTCAAGACGCTCCTGGTCAGAAAGGCCTGTCTCGGCCTCGAGTGCCGACAGCTCACTGGCAATGTCGGGCAACACAAACAAGTCTTTATCGTTCACCTGCTTGGCCAGCCAGGCTGTACCTTTATCAGTAAGGTCGCAGGAATTCAGTTTCTCGTCAACCACGAAGTACAAGGGCTCAACGGCCTCCGGCATCTTGCGGTTATTGTTCTCCATGTAGGTCTCCTCGGTCTTCAGCATACCGGCCTTGATACCTTCCTCAGAGAGGTACTTGATGAGCGGCTTGTTCTTTGGCAGTGCCTTGTGTGAGCGGAAGAGTGACAGGAAACCTTCTTCGGTCATCTTCTGGTCTTTGTTGGCCTGTCCCTGCGTAATCTTCTGCTTGGCTTCTGCCAGATACTGGGTGGCCAGCTGGCGCTGTACACCTACCAGCTTCTCCACTAACGGCTGATACTCCTCGAACATCTGGTCGTCACCCTTAGGCACGGGACCAGAGATAATCAGCGGCGTACGGGCATCGTCAATCAGCACGGAGTCAACCTCATCGACGATGGCATAGTTATGACTGCGCTGTACCAGGTCGGCAGGCGATACCGCCATGTTGTCACGCAGATAGTCGAAACCGAACTCATTGTTCGTTCCGAACGTGATGTCGGCCTGATAAGCCTTGCGACGCTGGGGTGAGTTGGGCTGATGCTTGTCGATGCAATCAACGCTCAGTCCGTGGAACATATAGAGCGGACCCATCCACTCCGAGTCACGCTTGGCCAGATAGTCGTTCACGGTGACCACATGTACGCCATTGCCTGTCAGGGCGTTCAGGAAGACGGGCAGCGTGGCCACGAGGGTCTTACCTTCACCCGTTGCCATTTCGGCTATCTTGCCCTGGTGCAGAACGACACCACCGAAGAGCTGTACGTCGTAGTGAATCATTTCCCACTTCAGATCGTTACCACCAGCTGTCCAGTGGTTATGGTAGATGGCCTTGTCACCATCGATGGTGATGAAGTCCTTGCGGGGGTCGGCAGCCAGTTCACGGTCGAAGTCGGTAGCCGTGACGATGGTCTCTTCGTTCTCAGCAAAGCGACGAGCAGTCTCCTTGACAATGGCAAACACCTCGGGGCCTACTTCGTTAAGAGCCTTCTCGTAGATTTCGAGGGCTTCTTTTTCGAGTTTGTCTATCTGGTCGAAAATCTCAGCACGCTCTTCAATGGGCGTGTCTTCAATCTTGGCCTTCAGTTCTTCAATTTGTTTTTTCTGCTCCTGGGCAGATGCCTGCACCTGTTTCTGCAGCTCTTTGGTTCTGGCTCGGAGCGCATCGTTGTCCAACTTCTCTACGCTGGGAGTAAAGGCCTTCACTTTCTCTACCAGCGGCTGAATGAGTTTCATATCGCGCGATGATTTGTCACCGAACAGCGATTTGAGGATCTTTGTAAAATTCATATTTGTATATTTTCTATTTTTATTTTCGATTTATTTGACTATTATCGCGATAATGAAGGGCGGCAGCAAATTCTTCACTTTTCACTCTTCACTTTTCACTCTTCACTCTTCATTTAAAACAGCGGTTCCGATGCGCAGGCATTGGGTGCCCTGATGCGGATGGCCTTGGCCACGGTGGGCGCTATGCGGTCAACCGTGACGGGCGTCTGTATCAGCTCGTGCTTCAGGTCGGCCCCGTAGAAAATAATAGGGAATGAGAAAAAGCTTGTACGTTGTGTGCTGTATTCATGGCGTTCTTCATTGACCAGTTTCCAGCCTGGTGCCACTTCGATAATCAAGTCGCCGCATTTGTCAAAGCAGTAGCCATTGCGAATTTTCTCCAGACGAGAGTTCTCGCTGGTCATCAGCTGTGTGCTGGTATAGACATTACGTACGCCTTCCACTTGAATGAGGAAGTCCTGCGAACGCTTCAGGAACTCGCTCAGGTTGATGTTGAGGCGCTCAATGAGCTGGCGGTTCAGGAAAAGTTGGTTTCTGTAGCAGGTCTCCACGTATTTAGCCGGTCCGTAGATGGCTCCTAAGTACATGTTGAGCAGGTTCGCCGTACGTACGATGTTGAACTTTCCTGTAGGAATGTGGTATCGCTCTTCGCTCTCGTAGTTATTCTGGTCCTTTGAATAGCCGGTACCTGTCAGCACCAACAGGTATCTGCTGTGTCCGAAACGGCTCTCTAATCGGGTAATGAGCCGTGAAAGGTTATAGTCAATACTGATGTAAGTGTCTCTTGGCGTGTCAGCTTGCTGGAATGTAATATTCAGAATGTCAGGCTCTTCATCGATTCCGATGCTACTTTGCTCAAGGCATTTGATGGCTAAGTCGGTGACGCATCTGTTGACATCTTTCTCCACCGCAATGCGCTTGGTAAAATCATTCTGCCACTCAGGAAGCGGAGTGTCGAGCGTTCCGTTCATCCATCGGTTTCCACTGGCCCATGCAATACCTGTGGCAGCATGTCCGGCTGACAAAATGGCAGCATCGGCTGTTGGTGCGAACGAATAAACCAGTGACACACCCTTTGAAGCCAGCTTCATTTCATCGCCCATGGTCGAGGTCTGCAGGTTGGCTGCCGTGTTTCGGCGCTGTCCGTTGTTGATGCAGCTGACAGGCTGGAGTGTCTGCTTGTCGAGCCATTCGCCGCCTACAATGCCGTGATAGTAGGGAATGGTGCCTGTCGAGAGTGTGGCAATGGCCGACGCCCTGTCGATAGGTGCAAAGTTATAGGAGGCGTTGGTGTATATCTTTCCCTGCTCCAGCAGGCGTTTGAATCCGTCGCGGCAATAGAGTGGTACGTAGGTTTCAAGGTAGTCGGCACGCAGTTGGTCGATGGTGATGTTGACAACCAGTTTGGGCGCAGACGATATAGCCTGTGCCAGCGCCTCTTGCTGGAATCCTAAGACTGCCAGCAGGGTGATGTATAGGTATTTATTTTTTCCCATGTCTAATATTTGACGAATATCTTATTAGCAAACAATATGCCACAATCACCAGTCCCTCGGCATAATCCTGCCAGATGCTGCCCACGAGGAAGAGGATAATCATGACCAGCAGCAGATGCCAATAAATGGTCTTCTGCCGCCTATATACCTTATATATATATATAAAGGGTAGGGGATTGAACAACAGTATCTGCAGGTTGAGGCTGGTGGTGGGGTGCTGAGAGAAGAGCATGAGGAACAGCACAATGCCCATTACGCCCTGACAAGTCATCAGCAGCAGGTCCCACCATTTCAGTGTCTGCTTCTTCTTCCATTCGTAGGCAAAGACCAGCAGCGACACAATGGCCAGGGCGATGGCACATTCGTTGGGCGTTAATGGAAAATCTTTTTCTACAATCTGAACTCCCGGTGGCACCAGGGTACGGGTCTCCTTCACCAACGGCACGCTGTTGCCGTCGCTGCGTATTATTCTGGCACGGGCAAAGTCGTACATCAGGTTGTTGGGTAAGAACTCCTGCTGACGCATGTCGGTCTCAATATCTGCCTTGATGCCTAACAGGAAGTCATTGCCCCAGGCGGCCCAGGGATGGCCTTTGGTGCAGTCGTGCACCATCTGACGATAGGTGGGAGTGTAGTCTGTTCGTGACTCGTATTGAATATGCCCGTTGATGCAGCTTTCCACCATGTTGCGGGCCCTGGTGGTACAGTTGTCGTAGAAATAGTTATAGCGATAGACGCAGTTCTCAGGCAGGCAGTTTACATAGAGTGCCTGCCAGATGGCCATTTTCTCCTCGTTGGTCAGGTTGAGCACCTGCTCCGTCACCTGACTCTTGTAGTGGGCGTATTCCTTTTTGAATATCTTGGTAGGAAGCACACCCAGCTCGTAGTCAGTCAGTCCGAAGACAAAGCGCAGCACGAAGTGAGGAGCCTTATAGTTGAAGACGCCATAGTTGAACGCCCAGTCCTGACCCGTCCGCAGGTCGTTGATGCGCAGTGCCGTATGACCGTAGAGACTGTATATCTCTTCGTGCGGCTGACACGTCAAAAGCGCCACCTCGACAGAGTCCATCGAAGCAAGAACAGGTTCGTCACTCGCAGCGGAAAGCGGTATGGATATTGACAAGATTATCGACATCCATGCAGTCCTAAAAATGCTTTTTAAATGTTTCACGATGCAAAATTAATAAATAATTCGTAATTAATAAGGTATAATTAATTTTTTTTCCGTAATTTTGCACCGCAATATTCGAAATACATCGAATAGCATAGGATAAATAGAAATGAAAAAAGTAATTTTCAGCATTTTCTTGCTGGTCGGTATATGTATGAGTGCCTTGGCTCAAAGCGGCACTAATTCTCCATATAGTCAGTATGCATTGGGCGTGCTTTCCGACCAGTCGCAAGGTTATAACCGTGGTATGAACGGTCTGGGCATCGGACTGCGCTCCGGCAATCAGGTGAATGTACTTAATCCGGCATCTTATTCGTCAATAGATTCGCTGACCATGATATTCGACCTGGGGCTTTCGCTTCAGTTGACGAATTTTGAGGAGAATGGCATGAGGAAGAATGCACGCAATGCTAACTTTGAATATGCGGTAGCTACGTTCCGGCTGTTTCCTAAGTTCGGTGTCAGCGCAGGTATCATTCCGTTCACCAATGTTGGCTTTAACTATTCTACAAAAGAGCGGATAGGTAATTCTACGACCACTACCACCCAGCAGTTCTCCGGCTCCGGTGGTTTCCGTCAGGCTTTAGTGGGTTTCGGATGGAATCCCTTTGCCGGACTGTCTATTGGTGCTAATGTCTCTTATCTGTGGGGTTCCTACGATAAGAAGGGCGTTGTCAGCAGTAGCGACACTTATGTGAACACCCTCACCCGACAGTATGGTGTAACGGTTAGCAGCTATAAAATTGACCTGGGAATGCAGTGGGAGCAGAAAATCGGCAAGGAAGACTTCGTTACGCTGGGTGCCACGGTAGGCTTGGGACATAAGCTGGGTGCCGACCCTTACGTGCAGATTAAGAATGTCAGCCCGCTGACAGGTGTGACACAGACCACTGCCGATACCCTTTCGAATGGTTTGGAACTGCCTTATACCTTTGGTGGCGGCTTGTCTTATCGTCACGGCAACCAACTGACGGTAGGTGTTGACTACAGCCTGCAGAAGTGGGGTGACGTTAAGTTCCCTGAGGTGAACTCGCAAACCCAGAAGTACGAGCTGCAAAGAGGACTTCTGCGTAATCGCCACAAACTGACCGTCGGTGGTGAGTGGGTACCCAAGGCTTTCGATGCCCACAACTTCCTGAACCGCGTACACTACCGCATCGGCGCTTCCTATGCTACACCTTATTATAATATAGGTACGGGCGTGAAGGGACCGAAGGAAATCAGCGTGAGTGCAGGTTTCGGTATTCCTATTTTCAACCAGTGGAATAACCGTTCCTTCGTTAATGTCAGCGGACAGTGGGTTCATACCTCAGCCAAAGACCTGATTACTGAGAATTCTTTCCGTATCAACGTCGGCATCACGTTCAACGAGCGCTGGTTCCAGAAGTGGAGAGTAAGGTAATGGTAAATAAGAAAAGAGAAATGAGGAATGAGAAATTGGAATGTGAAATGAAAGAATGCCGACCGCATCCCAACGAAATGACAGTATCATTTCTCAATTTGTCATTTCTATTTCTCATTTCTCATTTCTCACTTCTCATTTTTTTCACTTCCTGCACAGAACAACAGGAACATACAGCACCGGCTATTCATGAGCGCGACTCCGTCTCGATGATGACCAGTTACGGGGTCAACACGCTTATTTCCGACTCAGGCGTCATGAAATACCGCATTGTAACGGAACGGTGGGATGTTAATACCATTAAGAATCCCTCGCGCTGGGAGTTCATGAAAGGCATTTTCCTGGAGCAGTTCGACAACAAGTTCCATGTGGCTGGCTATATTCAGGCCGACACAGCCTGGTATTACGACCAGAAACGCCTGTGGCATTTGAGGGGACGTGTCCGTGTCCGCAATGTGAACGGGCTTATTTTCACCAGTGAGGAACTCTTCTGGGATGGAATACGCCATGAGATCTATTCCAACGTCTTCTCAAGGGTCGTCACCCCAGAGCGTACCATGGAAGGCACCTATTTCCGTAGCGATGAACGTATGACTCACTACATGGTAACCAACTCAAAGGGCTCGTTCATGATGGAAGACTTGCAAGGCGACTCTAATCAGAACCAGCCGACGGAACCTGCTGACACCACACAGCCCGTACAGCCTTCACGTCAGCCGGCTGTTCGTCATGCGGCTTCGCCAAAACCAACAGAAACACCATGATGGAACAGATAATGCAACTCTCTCCGCAGATCATCGGGCTGCTCATTACGATGGTATTCTCAGCATTCTTCTCAGGAATGGAGATTGCCTTTGTGTCGAGTAACCGCCTGCGTGCTGAGATGGACCGTGAGAAAAATGGCATCTCACAGAAGATCATCGCATTCTTCTATCGTCATCCCAGCAATTTTGTCAGTACCATGCTGGTGGGTAACAACATTGCGTTGGTCATCTACGGTATCCTCTTTGCCGATATTTTCGACACGTTGTTGTTCAATGCTCTGCCTGATGGCCTGCGGGTGGCTGCTGACACCATAGCTTCGACCATCGTAGTGCTCTTCACTGGCGAGTTCCTGCCAAAGACCATCTTTAAGAACAATGCCAACACTCTGCTCACCTTCTTTGCCCTGCCGGCTTTCCTTTGTTACGTACTGCTCTATCCCATTTCCCGTTTAGCCACCTTCCTGTCGAGAATCATTCTTCGGATATTCGGTGTCAAAATGCAGGCAGCAGCAGAGGAGAAGGAGTTCAGCAGAGTTGATCTCGACTATCTGGTGCAGAGCAGTCTCGACCAAGCTACCGATAACGATAAAATGGACGAGGAGGTAAAGATATTCCATAATGCGCTCGACTTCTCTGATACGAAGGTACGTGACTGCATGATTCCACGAACGGAAATGGAAGCCATCGACATAGATGATACAACGGTGGAAGAGCTGCAAAACCGCTTTATCGAGAGCGGCTACTCAAAGATTATTGTCTATAAGGAAGACATTGACCACATTGTAGGCTATATCCATTCATCAGAGATGTTCAAACTGAAGGCGGCAGCCGGCTCTCAGCTCTCAGCGCTCAACACCAAAATCGTCCGAACAATGCCATTCGTGCCAGAGACAATGGCAGCCCAGAAGCTGATGCACATCTTCATGCAGCAGAAGAAGTCACTCGCTATTGTGGTCGATGAGTTCGGCGGTACCAGCGGACTGGTGTCGTTGGAAGACATCGTGGAGGAGATTTTCGGCGATATTGAGGACGAGCATGACACATCGAACTATGTGGCCAAGCAACTGGAGAACGGCGAATATGTGCTCTCTGCCCGTTTGGAGATTGAGAAAGTGAACGAAATGTTCAACCTCGACCTGCCCGAGAGTGATGAGTATATGACGATAGGCGGATTGATATTACACGAATATCAAAGCTTCCCTAAACTCAACGAAGTGGTCAAGATTGGCAAGTTAGAGTTCAAAATTATTAAGAATACAATGACAAAAATCGAACTTGTAAGGCTGAAAATCAAGGAATAAGTTAAAAAATCCGATATTTCTTCTTCTATTTGAGAGAAAATGTGTACCTTTGTGCGCTAAATTCGAAAGATATAAAAAAAT
>ONRS01000041.1 GCA_900320255.1 uncultured Prevotellaceae bacterium | reverse complement strand
GGTTGCATCTTTTGCATCAATACTTGCATCCTTTTCTTCGTCTTGTGACAAGACTTGTGACAAGACTTGTGACAAAGCTGGGGACAAGCTAGGGGCAAGCTGGGGACATTGCCATTTTACCGCCAACATTACCGCCATTTTTACCGCCATTTTTACCGCCATTTTTACCGCCGTTACAAGGTTTCTCCGATGATCGAAATATCTCGGGAAAAAGCAACATGAATCTCGGGAAAAAGTTATTGCAATCTCGGGAATACTATCAACAACCTTTCGTCGAACACGACAAAATTCCTCGCAAAACGACAAAGAAAACGATTGCATTCTACTCACTTTTTCGAGTCTCTGACCAAACGTCGAAGGTACTTCCGTTCAGAAAATTGCTAATAAATTTGCATTTTCGCTCACTTATTCGTACCTTTGCACCGTTTTACGAATTATAGTATTGATAATAGCTTTAATCATTGTGATATGAGATATTCCTATTATTTAGTCTTGCTGACGGTGTTGCTCACATCGTGCATCAAAGACGAGCCGCAGAACATGGAATGCGACATACTGGAAGCTTGGGTCGAGGACGAGGATCTGGCCCAGCACTTCTATCAGGCGACGGACATGCGCATCAGCGATGTGCCGTCAAGCACGGAAATGCTGACGTTCACCATACGACAGCGTAAGGCGTTGCCCGCCATGCCCATACACTTCAAGCTCACACCGGGGGCCACCATTTCGCCGGCCAACGGCAGTGCCCAGGATTTCAGTAACGGGCCTGTCACCTACACGGTGACATCGGAAGACGGACAATGGCACCGCACATACACAGTAGATTTTCATGAGATGGTGCTGCCCAGTAATAAATATGACTTCGAGGATTTCGAACTGAGCTCCAACGGGAAATACTACGTGTGGCATGAAAAGAGTCAGGCTGGAGCCGACGACAGCCAGGAGGCGAGATACATCTGGGCATCGGGCAATGAGGGCTTCATGATAGCCAGCCCCAATGCACCTGCCACTGACTACCCCACCGTGCCCGATGAGCATGGCCTGGACGGCTATTGCGTCCGGCTGACTACTCGTTCCACCGGCTCCTGGGGCAAGACGTTCAAGAAACCCATTGCTGCGGGCAATCTCTTCCTTGGCACCTTCAACAGCAAGTTCGCCCTGACGAATACGCTGAAAACGACCGAGATGGGCATCACTTACACAAAGGAACCCGTGAAGGTGAGCGGCTACTATAAGTACCGCCCGGGCGACGTGTTCACTGACAAGGATTTCCATGAGGCAGCTGGCCGCATTGATGAGCCCAGCATCTACTCAGTGCTCTACGTGAACCATGACGAAGAGGGCAACCCGGTGATGCTCCACGGCGACGACGTGCTCAGCAGCCCCTACATTGTGCGCAAGGCGCAAGCTGCATCGCTGCCTGCTACTGACGAATGGCAACAGTTTGAAATGACATTCGAGGGCACCACCCCCATTGATGCAACGCTGTTGGCCAACCGTGGCTACAACCTGGCCCTGGTGTTCTCGTCGAGCAAGACGGGCGACACGTTTGAGGGCGCCGTCGGCAGCACACTCTATATAGATAAGGTGGAAATTATGTTCAAAACAGAATAGCACGATGAAGAACTACAGATTATACATCATACTGCTCGCTTCGCTTATGCTCTGCCCGCTGCACTCAGTGGCACAGCAACTGCTGGAGAACCTGCAGGTGAAGGCACGCATTGGCTACAGCATAGGCGGCACAGCTCCACTGGGGCTACCCGCCAGCATTCGCAGCATAGAATCATTCAAGCTGACCCCCAACTTCATGGCGGGAATCGACGGCAGGTATCTGCTGACAGAGAAACTGGGACTGCAGGCTGGTCTGCATTTCGAGATTAAGGACATGGACGGCGAAGTAACCACTAAGGGCTATCACATGAAAGTGAACATGGACCAGGACGAGTTGGAAGGACTCTACACGGGCCATGTAAGGCAGAAGGTGCGCCAGCGCATGTTCACCATTCCACTGCAGCTGACCTACGAGCCCAGTCCGAAGGTGCAGCTGAAAGCCGGGCCCTACCTCTCGCTGCTACTCAGCAAGGAGTTCTCGGGCTATGCCTTCGACGGCTACCTGCGCAAAGACGACCCGACCGGCGCCAAGGTGGAGATGGGCAGCCGCGAGGGCGAATGGGCCACTTACGACTTCAGCGACGACATGCGCACCTGTCAGGTGGGCGTGGCTGTAGGCATCGACTGGAACTTCTACCGCCAGTTTGGGTTGTCGGCCGACCTTTCGTGGGGTCTCACCGGCATTCATCACAGCAACTTCAAGACGGTGGAGCAGACGCTCTACCCCATCTATGGAACAATCGGACTGGTGTATTACATTAAACATTGAACATTAAATAATAATAAAGCGTATGAGAAAATTATTTACTTCCCTCATGGTGGCTTTGGCAGCTGTTGCTGTACATGCCACTGATTACAATGTACCTATCGTGGTAACAGTGAACGACGCAACGTCGGAGCAGACGGGTGTCATCAGCATTGTTGAGAATGCAGAGCAGGCCGGAACGTACGACCTGACGCTGAAAAACTTCGTGTTACAAAGCGAAAACGGTCCCATGGGTGTAGGCAACGTGGCACTCACGAAGATTCAGTCCTACCAGGACGGCAACGCCACACTGCTGCTGGCCAACGACAAGGTGACCATTACCAATGGCGACGACCCCAGCGTGCCTTTCTGGATGGCTGGCATGCTGCCTCCCGTCAACGTGGAGCTGCGCGGTAAAATAGAAGGCGACCGCCTGTACTGTCACCTCGACATAGACCTGAGGGAGACATTACAACAGATCATCGAGGTAAGGATTGGCAGTGGCTACCAGATGCCTAACCCGAGCTTCGAGTCGTGGCACGTCTCAACGGGCGACTATAGCGAGCCTAACGCATGGCATTCGTTTGAGAGCGCCACTGGCGAGTTGGCACCTCTGGCCGGTCACCACATCAATCAGTCAGACGATGCCCATTCGGGCAATGCCAGCGCACGTATCTTTGCCACCTCCATCTTTGGCATCGTGGCTAACGGCACCATGACCACCGGCCGCATGAACGCCGGCTCCATGACAGCCACTGACAAGGTGAACTGTGCCTACCTCGACATGAGCAAGACTGACGTTGACGGTAATGGCGACCCCTTCTACGTTCCCCTTTATTCACGTCCTGACGCTATTTCCGTATGGGTGAAGTTCAAGCAGGGCACCGCCAACAGCGACCACCCCTACGCCACCATCAGCGCCGTCATCACTGACGGTACCTACTATCAGGACCCCGAGGACAAGGATTATACTAACGTAGTGGCCAAGGCCCAGAACAACCAGATAGCCACCACAAACGGTGAGTGGCAGCAAATCGTCATTCCCTTTGTCTATACAGGCAATGCCGTTGACCCCAAGGCCGTACTGATTACCATTTCGACCAATGCCGATGCCGGTAAGGGCAGTGCCAACGACGAAGTGCTGGTCGATGACATTTCGTTCATCTACAACGCCGAGGTGACCGGGCTGAAGATCAAAGGCCAGAGTGTGACTGGCTTCAGTGCCGATAAAGACACATACGAAATGGAGCTGAACGCAGCATTTACAGCTGACGACATCGAAGTGGTCTTTGCCGGTGAAAAGACGGCCCACGTCGTTAAGACCATTGAGACTGTGGGCAACGACCGCCTCTGCACCGTCACCGTCATCAATGCCGACATGTCCACGAAGGCTGTTTACACCATCAAGGTGACAGGCAACTCAACCGCCATCGGCAACGTTAACATTAACGCTAACGTCAACGCTAACGCTAACTATTACACGCTCGACGGACGTCAGGTCAAGGTGCTTGAGCCTGGCAACGTCTATATTCGCCATCAGGCTGACGGAACCACTATCAAGATTCGTCGCTAATAGCTTGCTGTGTTTTCGAGGTACGAGGTACGAGGTGCGAGGTACGAGGTGCGAGGTACGAGGTGCGAGGTGCGAGGTGCGAGGTGCGAAGCAATTCCTTTCGTACCCCGCACTTCGAAAACTAAAGCAAACGAGAAAAATAAAACTCCTTTATCATTGTCTGACTTGCCGTCCGGCAAGCCCGCCTGCATGCCAATATTCATCAGCAGCAGCGAAGCCCCCAGCGGCACCTTGGGAACATCATAGTGGTACCACACGAGTGCCTACTCCCAGCACTCCAGCTCCTTTTCAATTTCGGGCAGTTGGCTACGGTGGAAGGTGGGATCCTTTATCCCGTTGTGCTTCTGCTTGCGGTAGTCGTCAAACAGCCGGAAGGCATACTTGCCGAGGGCGACAATGGCTATCAGGTTACAGGCGGTGAGCAAAGCCATGAACAAATCGCCCAAGTTCCACACTATCTCCAAGCTGGCCAAGGCACCAAACATGACCACCACGCCGCCAGAGAAGACACGATAGACGGTGAGCACCGTCCGGCTGGAAGTCATGAAACGGATGTTGGCCTCACCATAGTAGTAATTGCCAATGATGCTGGAAAAGGCAAAGAGGAAGATGGCCACGGCAATAAACACTGGGCCGAACGAGCCAATCTCTGAACTGAGGGCTGCCTGCGTCAAGGCGATGCCGTTCAGCTCAGGCACGTCGTAGAGTCCGCTAATCAGTATGACAAAGGCAGTGCACGAGCAAACCAGCAGCGTATCGGTAAACACGCCTAAGGCCTGAATAAGTCCCTGCTTGACAGGATGTGACACCGTGGCCGTGGCGGCCACATTAGGAGCACTACCCTCGCCTGCCTCATTACTGAACAGTCCGCGCTTAATGCCCGTCATCATGGTTACGCCAATGGCTCCGCCTGCGGTCTGTTCCAGTCCGAAGGCACTGCTGACAATGGTCTTCAGCACATGGGGAATAAGCCCGATGTTCATAACGATGATAACCAGCACAAGGATAAAGTAGCCCACAGCCATCAGCGGAACCATTACGGCACTGACATTGGCTATGCGGTGAATGCCGCCAAAGACGATAACCAGCGCCAAGACCGAGAGGACAATGCCCACCAGCGCGTGGTTCCAGCCGAAGGCCTCGTGCATGGCCCCACAAATGGTGTTACTCTGAATGGAGTTGTAGGAAAGGCCGAAGGTCAGCGTAATCAGTACTGCAAAGAGCATGGCAAGCCACCGACGGTGCAGTCCTTTCTCTATATAGTAAGCCGGGCCGCCAATGAAGGATTCCTCATGCCGCTGCTTGAACAGCTGACCAAGCGTTGACTCAACAAAAGCGGTGGCTGAACCGATGAGTGCTATTACCCACATCCAGAAGACGGCCCCCGGGCCGCCTATGGCAATGGCCGTGGCCACGCCTGCCAGATTACCAGTACCGACACGCGTTGCAACAGAAACGGCAAAGGCCTGAAACGACGATATGTGGCGGCGGGCATGATGACGGTCGTCATTTCTATTAATGCCCGACGTGGCGGAATCGGTCAGCAGCCGGAACATCTCGCCCACCATGCGAAACTGCACGCCACGGGTCTTCCACGTAAACCAAAGCCCGCAACTGACCAGTGCAGCTATCAGCACGTAGCCCCACAATACATCATTGATTTGGGTTATCAACTCATTAATCATTCTTCAACCTTTACAGGCATCTGACTGCCGGTCCAAGCCATGATGCCGCCTTTCAGGTTCACCACCTGATAGCCTTCGGCGGCCAGCTGGCGGCAGGCATTGGCCGAACGGCGGCCACTGCGGCAATAGACCGCTATCTTCCGGTCGGCAGGCAGCGTTGCCTTGGCCTTCTGCAGGAAGTCGCCCTGCTTCACGTCGATGTTGATGGCCCTGTCAATGTAGCCCTCGCGAAACTCGCCGGCGGTCCTGACGTCGAGCACTACAACATCAGTGTCACTCACGAGTGCAGCGAACTGCTGCACGTCAACATCCTCATAATTCTGCTGACCACAGGCTGACGTCAAGCCCAGCATGGCAAAAAAACATGTTAACAGCTTTTTCATTATTTCTTCTCTATTTTGTCTAATCTGCTACAAAAATAGTTATTATTTTCTCAATGTTTGCCGTTTTTTCATTTTTTTTACAACTATTATTAAGTATATATAAAGGAAATTGTTTATCTTTGCGCTCAAGAAACTACGAAAACACATTTTCAAGATGTGTGTGGAACAAACTTAAAACAACTATGAAGAAAAAAACTTTAAGCATGCTTTACTTTGCCATTCTCGCGATGGCAACGTTGTGTTTGGCTTCATGCTCCAAGTCGGTGACCGACGATGATGACAACACCGCTATTACTGCCGGACAAGGCAACAGCAACCTCTCCATACTCACCCGTGCCGGTGAAGGCGAAGGCAGCGTGGCCTATCCCGTGGTGCTCTACGTCTTTAACAGCAGCAACCAGTGTGTGGCCGTGAAGACGCTGGCCGACGAAACGGCGGAGCTCACCATCGAAGGACTCAAGGCCGACACCTACAACGTCTTTGCCATTGGCGGGGCTGACAACACGCGCTATTCGCTGCCCACACAGGCTAATGCCACGCCTACCACACTCATCACCCTTTTAGAGGGAAAGGTGCACGAAGACCTCATGACGGGCCGTAACACGGTGGTCATTGGCGACGACGAGGACAACCAGCTCACGCTGGCCCTGCAGCGTAAAGTGGCTATGGTGAAGCAGGTTGAAGTGAAGATGGTTCCCGCCGACGCGGAGGCCGTCAGTCTGGTCATCACCCCATTGCGCGAGGCTTTCCAGCTGAACGGAGAGTACAGCGGCGAGGCCGGCAGCTTCACGCAGGACTTGGTGAAGCAGAGCGACAACCGGACATGGAAGAATGCCACCGAGCAATACATGCTTCCTTCGGTAGGCAATGCCACCATCACCATCAAGATGACGCTTGACGGCAACGTCCGCAGCTACTCTTACACCTGTGCGGAACCCCTGTTGGCCAACTATAAGCTGAACATTGATGCCACTTATACAGGCAACACGTTCAACATGACGGGTACGCTGACCGGTGCCACATGGGAAGGCGAGCGCACCATTACCTTCGAGTTTAACGAGGATAACGTGACCGGCTCCGAGGAAACGACGCAAGGCGGCGGAGGCAACAACGAAGGTGGTAACGGCAACGAAGGCAGCGGCAACACGCCCAGCGGCGAAACCACCGAAGGTTCTGCGCCAGCTGTTGGTACGGATTATCAAGGTGCCTACGTGCTCCGGTCTGTGGATAATGGGAATACTGTTACGGTGACGTTGATGTCGGCAGAAGATTATAGTGGGATTAGTTGTAATGGTAAAACACAGGAACAAATTAAAGCAGAGGTTGATGAGGCACTTATTAATTTGTCAATAGATGCTGTTGACGGATGGCGACTTCCTACAAAAGAAGAATTGGAATATACTTATAACAATAGGAGCGAAGTTAATACAAAGTTATCTCAACTCGGATTCAAATCATTTTCTTATAGCCAAAATGCGGCATCTTCATCAAGATATTTCATTGTTAATTCTGAGGGAAATTACACAGGCTGTGATGTTAGTAACAGAAATGAAATAAATCCAAACACAGCTACCATCGTCCGTGCCTTCACCACACTAACCTTTAATAAGTAGTAAGGTCAGCAAAGAAAACATGTTTGGGCAAAGCAACAAGAATAGTAGCGGCCAACTGTTAGCCTACATTCGTGAGGGCCGCACCATGACACAAGGCGAGAAGCTGACGCTTATCGTCGGTCTGAGTATTCCCTCTATCCTTGCCCAGATATCTGCTACGGTTATGTTCTTCATCGATGCGTCGATGGTGGGACACCTTGGTGCCAAGGCTTCGGCAGCCATCGGCATCGTGGAGACAACGGGTTGGCTGATGGGCGGACTGGCCTCGGCAGCCAACATGGGTTTCTCCGTACAAGTGGCCCACTTCATCGGTGCCAACGACTTCGAGGCGGCCCGCCGCGTGCTCCGGCAGTCCATGGTGTGCTGCCTGATTTGGGCTGCCGCCATCTCGCTGACGGGTCTGGCCGTGGGGCCCTTCCTACCCTACTGGCTCGGCGGCACCGAGGAGATAGCCCACGATGCGTCGCTCTACTTCATGCTTATTTCCGTGTTCGGCATTTTCTTCCAGATGGAGGGGCTGGCAGGCTCCATGCTCAAGTGCTCCGGCAACATGAAGATTCCCTCGCTGCTCAACATCGGCATGTGCGTCATGGACGTGGTGTTCAACTACTTCTTCATCTACATACTCGAACTGGGCGTCATGGGAGCCGCCTTCGGCACGGGTCTGGCCGAGATCATCACGGCCGCACTCATGTTCTACTTCCTGCTACGACGGTCTGACATGCTGCGGCTGAAGGGGCACCCGGGCTCTTTCCGTCCTACGTCAGACGTGGTGAACACAGCCTTCAAGATTGGTGCACCCATGGGCCTGCAGCACATGCTGATGGGTGGAGCCCAGATAGTGAGCACGCTCATTGTGGCACCGTTAGGCACCATCGCCATTGCTGCCCACTCGCTCGCCATCACCGTGGAGAGCCTCTGCTACATGCCTGGCTACGGCATTTCCGAGGCTGCCACCACGCTGGTGGGTCAGGGCATCGGTGCCGGTCAGAAACTGCTGACACGCTCGTTTGCCCGTATGTCGGTCACGCTGGGCATTGCCGTCATGACACTCATGGGCGTGCTGATGTATGTCTTTGCCCCTGAGCTGATGTCGCTCATGACGCCCGTAGAGTCCATTCGTGACCTCGGTGCCCAGGTGCTGCGCATAGAAGCCTTCGCCGAGCCGATGTTTGCGGCCGCCATTGTCTGCAACGGTGTGTTCATCGGAGCCGGTGACACCCTGAAGCCCGCCATAATGAGTCTCTGCTGCATGTGGGGCATCCGCCTCACCCTGGCAGCCCTGCTGGCCCGCCAGTACGGTCTGCCCGGCGTGTGGATGGCCATGGCCATCGAGCTCACCGTCCGCGGTCTGCTGTTCCTCATCCGCCTTGTCTATGGGAAATGGGGGGAGTTTAAAGTTAAGAGTTCATAGTTCATAACTAAAGTTTACCACCTCCATGAACTGCGAGATAATCAGCAAAATTAAGTCCGAAGTGACCTCCCCCATCCCCTCCTGTAGGAGGGGGGGTAATTACCACTCAAGGGCTTGCACACATACTGTCCTCCCCCTACAGGGGGAGTTAGAGGGGGGCAAAAAGGAAACAAACTTCAATTACTAATTCATGGTTATGAGAAAGACGATTCTTTGTTTATCACTTATTCTTTGCCACTTATCATTTTGCGTGGCACAGGACCGCGCCGAGGTGCTCATGGAGACCAGCGAAGGCAACATCCGCATTCAGCTGTATAACGAGACACCCAAGCACCGCGACAACTTCCTGCAACTGGTAAAGGCACATTACTACGACTCGCTCACCTTCCACCGCGTCATCAAGGACTTCATGGTGCAGGGCGGCAAACGTGATGCCAACTCACCCAACGCACCCAACACCCAACACCTAACACCCAGCACCCAACACCTAACACCCAGCACCCAGACCATTGAGGCCGAGTTTCGCACGCCGCAGCTGTTCCACAAGCGTGGCGCACTGGCCGCTGCCCGCGAAGGCGACGACGTGAACCCCGAGCGCCGCTCCAGCCCCACGCAGTTCTACTTCGTCTGGGGCCGCAAATACTCAGAACGGGCCATGGAGTTCACCGAGAACCGCCTCAACCTGCAGCTGACGCCCGAACAGCGTGAGGCCTACATGACCATTGGCGGAACGCCCCACTTGGACGGCACCTACACCGTCTTTGGCGAGATAGTCGAGGGACTTGACGTGGTAGAGCGTATGCAGGCCGCCGCCACCGACGATGCCGACCGCCCGCTGCAGCCCATCTACATTCTGCGGGCCACCGTGGTCAGGGAGTGACACAAAAGGAGTGCAGCCCCCGGAATCTCTCCGAAGGCTGCACTCAAAGATATTAATAACTAAAAACCTAAAAATACTATACTTTCTCTTTTTTTATCGCTTCTCAATGCTGTAGTCGATCACGAGTGCCGAAACTGCAAAGATAGCAAACAATTCAATTAGCAATGTCATAATGTTACCCTTTCCTAAACTTTAGTTCAACAATCTTTTTACTGTATTCAGGACGCTTCCTTAGTGCGTCGTTTCTTTTGTTTCTTACTCTTTTTCTCTAAAAGTGGGGCGTGTTGTCTCTCACCCACATTCCTGTTGCAGCCAGAGCTGCACACAGGGTAATCAACGTCATCGTGTTCATCTTTTTACCTTTTTTGTGTTACCCTAAACAATCTTTACTGTTTTTTTTCTTTGAGCTCGCTGCTCTTCTAATACCTATTATATATATGTGTCTGTGTTATCCTGTTTGTCTTTTTTCCTTTTGACGATGCAAAGGTAAGAAGATAATCGGATTCATGCATCATCATGAACCCGATTTCGACAAAAAAAGGCCTTGTTTTTGACCTACATCAAATCTTTGTGCCCGCACACAACGCACTCTCAATCCTATTTGTCAGCTCTACAAACTGCGCAATAGTCAGCTGTTCAGGACGTTTCGTCATAAAGTCGTGAGTGGCGAGTGACGGGTAAGCGGTGACGGGCATCGGCAAGAGCTGCCTGAGCGACACGCGAAGCATTTTTCGACGCTGGTTGAAGACCGTTTTCACCACGCGGCGGAAAAGCTGTTCGTCGCAGCCGAGGTGCTGCACCTGGTTGCGCGTCATGCGGATAACGGCACTCTTCACCTTGGGAGGCGGGTTGAAGACGGTCTCGTCAACGGTAAAGAGATACTCCACATTGTACCACGCCTGAATGAGCACCGAGAGGATGCCGTAGGCCTTGGTGCCCGGCTCCGAGGCAATGCGCAGGGCCACCTCGCGCTGTATCATGCCCGTACAGCAGGGAATGAGGTCACGGTTGTCAATCATCTTGAAGAATATCTGCGACGAGATGTCGTAGGGATAGTTGCCCGTCAGCACAAACTGGCCGCCGTCGAACAGCGTCCTGAGGTCCATGCGCAGGAAGTCGCCCTCGATGATGCTGAAACGGCTCGTAGGGAACGTTGCCTTCAGATACTCCACGCTCTCACGGTCAATCTCCACTACCGCTATGGGGCGGGGCTTGTCTATGAGGTACTGCGTCATGACACCCATGCCTGGGCCTACCTCCAGCACGGGCAGGTCAGCACAGGCATCCACCGTGTCGGCAATGCGGCGCGCTATTGTGAGGTCTGTCAGGAAGTGCTGGCCTAAGTTTTTCTTCGGTCTTACTTGTTTCATGCTGCAAATTTAGGGATAATCTGCTGAAAAACCAAATTTCTTCTCACATTTCCACTACTTTCACGTTACTTAAAGCCAAAATTCCGGATGCTGCCGGGAGAACAGGGAGAAACCCCGTACCAAGCGGGGAGTTTCTCCGTACCAAACAGGGAGTTTATGGCAGGGTAGCCAGAATTACACGGGCGGGGAAAAACATTGACACGGCCGGGGAAAAACATTGACACGGGCGGGGAAAAATAAATACACGGGCGCG
>ONRS01000044.1 GCA_900320255.1 uncultured Prevotellaceae bacterium | reverse complement strand
GTTCAGCAGATGAAGGACATCCTGGGTGCTAACCCCGTTGTTATCCAGGTGCCCATCGGTGCTGAGGAGAACTTCAAGGGTGTGGTCGATCTGATTAAGATGAAGGCTATTCTGTGGCACGATGAGACCATGGGTGCTGAGTACGACATTGAGGACATTCCCGCAGACTTGGCTGACGAGTGCGACGAGTGGCGTAACAAGCTGTTAGAGGCTGCTGCCGAGTATGACGAGGCCCTCATGGAGAAGTACTTCGACGACCCCGCCTCTATCACTGAGGAGGAAATCATCGCCGCCATCCGTAAGGGTACCATCTCGATGGCCTGCACGCCGATGATTTGTGGTTCTTCTTATAAGAACAAGGGCGTACAGCCGCTGCTCGACTATGTATGTGCATTCCTGCCTGCTCCCGTTGACGTGGAGGTGGTGATGGGTACCAACCCCAACACTGAGGAGGAAGAGGGCCGCAAGCCCAGCGAGGACGAGCCGACAGCTGCCCTGGCCTTTAAGATTGCTACTGATCCCTACATGGGTCGTCTGGTGTTCTTCCGCGTCTATTCAGGTAGCGTGAAGGCCGGTTCCTACGTCTTCAACCCCCGTTCGGGCAAGAAGGAGCGCATCAGCCGTCTGTTCCAGATGAACTCAAATAAGGAAATTCCCATGGAGTCTATCGACGCTGGTGACATTGGCGCTGGTGTAGGTTTCAAGGATATCCGCACCGGTGATACCCTCTGCGACGAGGAGCACCCCATCGTGCTGGAGTCAATGACCTTCCCCGACACCGTGATCTCTATCGCCGTTGAGCCGAAGTCACAGGCTGACGTTGCCAAGTTAGACAACGGTCTGGCCAAGTTGGCTGAGGAAGACCCGACCTTCACCGTACGTACCGACGAGCAGAGTGGTCAGACCATTATCTCGGGTATGGGTGAGCTTCACCTCGACATCATCATTGACCGTCTGAAGCGCGAGTTCAAGGTTGAGTGTAACCAGGGTAAGCCCCAGGTGAACTATAAGGAAGCCATCACCAAGACCGTCATGGGTTACCGTGAGGTTTATAAGAAGCAGTCGGGTGGCCGTGGTAAGTTCGCTGACATCATCGTCAACGTCGGTCCGGTTGATCCTGATTGGGACATCAAGGAGAATGGCGGCCTGCAGTTCGTCAACGAGGTGAAGGGTGGTAACATCCCCAAGGAGTTCATTCCCTCTATCCAGAAGGGCTTCGAGGCTGCCATGAAGAATGGTATCCTGGGTGGCTACCCCATGGATTCGCTGAAGGTAACGGTGGTTGACGGTTCGTTCCACCCCGTTGACTCTGACCAGCTGTCGTTCGAGATTGCCGCCCAGTTGGCTTACAAGGCAGTCTGCGCTCAGGCTAAGCCCGTACTGATGGAGCCCATCATGAAGCTCGAGGTGGTGACACCTGAGGAGAACATGGGTGACGTCATCGGCGACCTGAACAAGCGCCGTGGCCAGGTAGAGGGTATGGAAGAGGCTCGCAGCGGTGCCCGTGTCGTCAAGGCTCAGGTTCCCCTGGCAGAGATGTTCGGTTATGTGACCGCTCTGCGTACCATTACCTCTGGTCGTGCTACCAGCTCTATGGAGTATGACCACCATGCTCCGCTGTCTTCAGCACTGGCTAAGGCCGTGCTCGAGGAGGTCAAGGGCCGTGCAGACTTGGTATAAGCAAGACATATAACTCAACAATAAAAAACAACCGCTGAGCATACCAACTATGACCAGCAGTTGTTTTTTTTGTTTATTAATAGTTTTCAAACATTAGGAATAAAGGTACATAAAAGATGAAAGCAAGAAGATATTGGTTGATGGCTGCCGCCGCACTGCTCTTTGGCATGGCAGCAGAGGCTGTTCCCGTACGTCCGGGACAGTGGATAACGGTGACGCTTGCCGACGGAACAACGGTAAGCGTCGAGGCCCGTGGTGATGAATACAGCAGTTGGTGGCGCGATGCGCAGGGACGGTGCTATGTGCGTCAGGGTGACACCTTCGTCATGACCGACTTAAAGACTATTAACGCCAGCGCCGTGCCATTCAGGATCGGTTCAGCAGTCCGTCACGTCGCGCCATTTGTACATCGACTATCGACGGACTGGGAAACAGAGGATGGAGTGCCCAAGGCAGCCAGTACAGTATTGGCGAGTGGGAAATACCGGTGCTGATGGTAGAATTCAGCGACGTAAAGTTCAATATAGAACACACACCGGCATTCATACAGGAATACCTGACGAAAGAGGGGTTCCAGTACAATAATCCGAAAAACGGCAAGACCTACGGCGTTGGCTGCGTTCGCGACTACTTCGTGGCGCAGTCGAAGAGTATGTTCCAACCCAACTTCAAGGTACTGGGCAAGGTAACGCTCGACAAGCCGAGCAGCTACTATGGTGAGAATGTGAAGCAAGGCAACAACGTAATCAGAGACCTTCACTGTCTCGAGTTACCGGGCGATGCCATGCAGGCTGCAGTGGCACAGATACCGGGTGTGGACTTCGCGAAATACGACATCAAGGCGAAAGACCAACTGCATTACGACGGCATACCCCTGATTGTCCTGCTGTTTGCTGGTATAGCAGAGTCAGAACATGTTAATCAGCCCTATCTTTTATGGCCGCACCAACGAGATTTGTGGATAGATGAGAACACGGGAACAGATTGGAGAAAAGTCAAGCTTGACGATAACGTCACCGTCACCTTGAACTCCTACTTTATAGGCAACGAACTGTCAGACTACCAGACAGACCAGGGAGAGACCGTGACGGGACTGGCAGGCTTAGGTGTCATGGCGCATGAACTGGGTCATGCCCTGGGACTGCCCGACTGGTATGCCACGGACAATGACCCAGTGACAGGGGAAGCCCCTGTTCAGGGTGATAATCCCTTTGGTAACTGGTCGGTGATGGATACGGGTCCCTATTGCGGAGGCAACGGCAACTGGACTCCCATGGGCTATACTGCCTATGAGCGCAGTTATCTGGGATGGTGGTCAATAGGACTCTCCGACGGAAGCGGTCGTTATAAGTTATACCCGCCCTATACGCTATTCCCTGGGACAACAGAAAATATAGCAGGCGACTGTATAGTATTCCGCAGAGACGACGACCCCAATAATGAAGGCTATAAGGAATACTTCATCATCGAGACACGCCAGCCCTCGACCTGGTACCCCAACGACCTGGGCACCGGTCTGATGCTGAGCCGTTATTCCTACGACCCGACCGAATGGCAATGGGACCGCCCCAACAACACGTACTCGAAGAGGCGTGCGATAATGATAACCGCCGACGGAACGAAACTCAACTACAATGCCGCTAATTCAAATCTCTTCGGCAATGGTGTCAATACCATCAGCAATCAGAAGTTCATGAGTGGAGCGGACTGGGGGGTCACTATCAGTGATATCACCAAAAACATTGACGGCAGCGTGGAGTTCTATTTGCAATTGGCTACAGGCATCAGCAATGTCAAGGAAGATAGCGAGTCAACGGTCAGCGATGCCATCTACGACCTGCAGGGACGCCTCGTGGACAATCCCTCGAAGGGCGTCTATATCGTGAATGGGAAAAAGGTATTCATTAAATAAGCGGAAGGAGGAATATAATATGAAAAAGGAAACCATACGAGACTCCTCGTCTGCAGGAATTCCAGCTAAATCTATCAATGCTGATTTGCCAGTCACCGCTAAGAGGCGTGGGCGTTAATCATGAAACGGAGAAGAGGCAGGACGAAGACTTTGAATAGCAGGTAACGCGGGGCAACAGGAAGATTGGGACTCAATCATCCACTTTTACAATGAAATATTTTGTAATAAGGAAGAAAAGTTGTATCTTTGCACTGTTATCAACGCCTTACCAGTTATCATAAGTGTCAGCAAAAAACTAAGTACAGCACGGCCGTGCTTAATGTTCAGCACGGGCGTGCTTAATATTCAGCACGGGCGTGCTTAATATTCAGCACGGGCGTGCTGTACCGGAGAGAACCGTCCAAACTTCCGCTTTGGACGGGCCAAACTCCCACTTTGGACGGG
>ONRS01000131.1 GCA_900320255.1 uncultured Prevotellaceae bacterium | reverse complement strand
GTTGGCTACCTCCTAAAACTGAGTGAACAGAAAATTAATTGGCAACAACAAGTATGCTCTCGCTGCTTGATCGAAGTACAGTAGATCATTCGCTTAATTTCCTTACAAGGTGAGGAAACGAGACGTCGCTCCGAGGATGTTGTTCCGAATCCGGAGATTCAGCGGCGCAGGTTAAATCGGAAATAGCCTTTACTGGCCTCGCTGTGAGGGTGAAGTTTTAGAGGATAAGGCGTCGGTTGGTGGTCCAGGTCTTGCCGTCGCACGAAAACCGAAGGCTGGAATAAGCGTGTAGAAAGCGTATGGTTTCCTTGTGCGGACGAGGGTTCGAACCCCTCCATCTCCACTTCGTTATTGTAACTGTACAATTTAATTATTGTGAAAAATCATTTGGTATGAGACACGGACTTTTCCTTGTAGCATCATTGCTGCTACTCTTTACGCTGAACAGTTGTGAGAAAGTGGTTATCGACGGTCAGTCTTCTGCCGACGGCGAAACGGCGGGCAGCGTGGTCATTTCGGTGGAAGGAGTAGAATCTTATATCAATGGTGACGACACGCGCAGCACACTCCCCATCGAGCAGGTCTGTACCCGCCTCTGCTTTGCTGTCTATCAGGGCGGCAGCCGTGTAAAGTACGACAACCAGAAGCTGGGCGACAGCGACTTCGGCTCTACCGTCATGGCCCTCGACCCCGGTCATTATCAGCTGCTCATTCTCGGTCACAGCGGCAATGCGAACCCCTCAACCACCAAGCCCGAGCAAATCAAGTTTACTAATCTGACAGCGTCGGGCGGTACGGGCTACACCGATACCTTCTACTATTTCGGCGACCTCGAAGTGTCGGCCAGCATGCCCGAGAAAAGCTATACGCTGGAGCGTGCCAGTGCCATGTTCCGGCTCGTCGTCAACGACCGCAAGCCGTCGGCCGTCAAGCGTTTCTATTTCTACTATACGGGTGGCAGCGGACAGCTTGACGTTACCACAGGCTATGGTAATGCCAACTCACAGCAGAAGGTATATTTCGACCTGGATGCCTCTACCGACAACAAGCCCCTGCAGTTCGAGCTCTACACCTTCCCCCATCAGGGCGACCAGAAGGTGACCTTCCGCATTCAGGCGCTCGATGCTGACGGCGAGACGCTTTATTCCCGCGAGATCAAGGCCTCCATGGAGCCGAACTTCATCACCCAGTATTCAGGAAATTTTTATAGTGATTATACCCCCGACGACCCTTCTGACGACCCAGAAGACCCCGTCAGCTCCTCCAGCTCCATCTTCGTCGATACCGAATGGGCCGGGGTAGAGGAGTTTAGCTTTTAACGATAACGTTAACGTCAACGTCAACGATAACGTCAACGTCAACGATAACGTCAACGTCAACGCTAACGTCAACGATAACGTCAACGTCAACGCTCAACCCTCAACGCTCAACGCTCAACGCTCCACGCTCAACGCTCCACGCTCCACGCTCCACGCTCCACGCTCAACCCTCCACGCTCCACGCTCAACCCTCAACGCTCAACCCTCAACGCTCCACGCTCAACGCTCAACCCTCAACGCTCAACGCTCCACACTCAACGCTCCACGCTCCACGCTCCACGCTCCACGCTCAACGCTCCACGCTCCGGAGTAGTTCTGCAAGGGCATCCTCAAGCAGCTCGATGACCAGTTCGAAGTCACTGTCGCCCCCGTAGTACGGGTCGGGAATGGTCTTTTGTTGCGGGTGGTGGCGCAGGTAGTCGGCCAGTTTCACTATTTTCTTCTTGTCCTCATCGTTGCGGGCCAGGCGACTGACGTCGTACAGGTTCTCGTTGTCCATCACGATGATGTAGTCAAAGCGGTCAAAGTCTTTCCGCCGTATCTGTCGTGCCCGGCTGTCGAAGTGGTAGCCGTGCCAGAGTCCATGTTTGCGCATGCGCGGGTCTGGCAGTTGTCCCACGTGCCAGCTGCCAATGCCTGCCGAGTCGATGAAGAACTCCTCTTCCAGTCCCTCCGCTTCCACTAAGTGTTTCATGATGCCCTCCGCCGCCGGCGACCGGCAGATGTTGCCTAAGCATACAAAGAGTAATCGTTTTTTCGTCATATTCATGCGGGCAAAAGTACATACTTTTCCCGAAAGAGCCAAAAAATCTTCATGTTTTGTTTTGCCCTTTGCCCGGAAATCCTTAACTTTGTCGGCGTAAAGCAGGAAAAGACAATGAGCAGTACACAGGAAATGACCCAAAAGATATGTTCTTCCACCGCCGCACCAACGGGGTGCCTACTGAAGAAACCGACTTCTGGGAAACGGAGTGCCAGCGCCTGATTTCGGCAGCCAACAGCGGTGACGTGCTGGTCACTCCCGGCATTTCCGAGTGTGAGAAGCGCATCAAGAACATGGCGCTGAACGAGGGGCTGCGCCTGATTCACGTGCAGAGCGACCCGATAGGCCCTTACTGGAAGCCGGAGCGCAGCCGTTTCGATGCCTGTGCCAGTGGTTCGCTGCTCATCCTTGCCCCGTGGCCCGAGGACATGCCCGCCTTTAGCAGTGCCTATGCCCGTTTCCATTACCTCAACCAGCTGGCGGAGGCCATTTGTGCCGTCAGCCATTGCACGCAGGTGGCGGTGAAAGGCTTACAGTGAAAGGCTTGCGCCATTCATGCGGTGGTTATGGCCGTCATGCTCACTGTTTCGAGAAAGCTACTTCGCTCCTTTTCTGCGGTTACACTCCCGACACAGCATCTGGCAATTCTCTATGACCGTTCGTCCACCGTCACGCCAGGGGGTAATATGGTCGCCCTCCATGAATTCAAAGTCGTATTCCTTGCCACAAAGCGGACAAATGTGATGCTGTTGTTCCCATACGGCAAGTTTAATGTCCTCGGGGAAACTGCGCAGGTCGAGGTGGTGTTCGTCGCCAGTTAGAACGTATGGAATAATGCCTGTCTGACGCTGTACCTCGCTGTCGCGCATCAGTTCTGATATCCGCTTGCTCAGTGCCACTGTGTCAAGCGTCTCGCTGCCATACTTGTCGTAAAGCCATGCCCAGTCAAGCCCCCTCATAATCTTCTTGAACTTCTTCATGTCGAAGTTGGTGATAGCCCAGTTGAGCACCGTCTGGAAGTACGTCCAAAGGTTGTTGGCGTTCGGGTCGTGCTGATGGTCGGCCATGTATCCTACTGCCGTCTGTCGGTGTCCTGCGCGTGTCTCGTGGTCAGCTATCCATTCCAGTGCCTTCTTTAGGAAGTCCTGACGGATGGGCGTTCCGTTCACCAGGTCTTTGCCCAGACGGTATGCACCGCAGTTCGACTTCGAGAAGTGACGCTTGGCATCGCTGACAAAGGGTCCGGCATAGATGGCATTGCTGATTTCCTGGTCGTTGAGAGGTTTGCCGGCAATGTTGATGGTCTTAAACCATTCTAACTTCTCACTTGCCTTGCCCTCGCAGACATAGACCGTCAGCTTGTAGTTAAGAATCCTGTCCTGAATGTCTTTTGGCTGGTTAAAGAAGTTCTTGAAGTCGTACGAGAACTTGCCAGCCACGTATTCACAGAGCGACAGTGTGCGCTGCTGGCCGTCCATCACCTCGTAAGGACATTCTGCATCGTCGCTCCGTTTCACCCAGTACATCACGTTCAGCGGATATTCATGCAGGACGGTCGTAATGACCGCCTTTTGTTCTTTCTCGTTGTAGATAAACTCGCGCTGATAAGGCGGACGGATGTCCAGCAGTCCACCGTAGCCGCGCACTCCCAGCTCATCGTTGTTTACGTAACCATTAGTTATCTCGCCGACTGTTACTTCAATCTGCTTGATGGTCATTCTGTCGTTTGTCATCATATCGTTTTGGGGTGTTTGTTGCGGATGAGTATTCTGCTGTATGGGCATTTGGATTTTCCATTCATAGTATATGCAAGGTCTGTGCGACCTCTATAGTTTTTCTTTACACCAGCCTGTTTAGCAAGGTCACCACTGCCAAGACCTATTATTTCAAATTGATCAGGGTTCAGTTGTCCTAAAATAGTGTCTGGAACGCCCATAATGCCATCATAGTCATAGGGAATATCCTGAACTTTTCCAACATCAATAGCGTCATAGTTGTCGTATGTAGGATAATCGTCACAACTATAGCGACAAACCAAGTCTAACTCCTCATGACGTTTGTTATGATCAAGGTTTGTAAACCATATAACTCCCATGATGTTTTTTATAATTTGGCCTTTTTCGTTGATAGTGTAAGACTTTGTTTTCGAAGGGTCAAAGTCTGTTGGTGTCTGTATCATGTTCATTCCACCTCCAAAAGGTTTGAATCCTGTCCAAACTTTATTGTCTTTGATAAGCGGGAATACCTCTTTATAATGTATCGCATTCATATTTCCTATTATCAAGAATTTCTTGTCATACTCCACCAATTGTCCAATGTACTCTCGGAAAAGCGAGAATGGCGGGTTGGTTACCACGATGTCTGCCTGCTTCAGCAGTTCTATGCATTCAGGATCACGGAAGTCACCAGTTTTAAGCGTGGAGAGCACGTTCTTGTCGTTCTTCAGCAGGTATTGCACGTCGCTGAGGTCAACGGCTCCATCGCCATTTAGGTCGCGCACCTCAGTAATCTCCACCTTATAGGCAATCTTCTTGGGTTCGCTGTCGAAGTCGCCAAAGTCTATCATCAGTTCGTTGCCCTGTACGGGCGAACCGTTGTAGCAGGTGCAGATAAGTTTCTTGAGTCCCAGCTGGTTGAAGCGCAGCGCAAAGTACTTGAAGAAGTTGCTCTCGTAAGGGTCGTCGCAGTTGCACAGCACCACCTTGTCGCGGAAGTGTGGCCAGTAGTGCTGCAGTTCGCGTTCAATATCCGTCATCTGAGTGTAGAACTCATCCTTCTTGGCTGTCTTTGCCGCATTCAGATTCTTGTTTGCCATTCTTCTTGATTGATAGTTTCAGGTTACAGCATCAACTATCAATCACGCCAGGACGCAAAAAAGTGTGATGCACCTTTTGCGTTCAGCTTCGAGGCAGCCTCGGAATGGAAACCCCGGCAATCTTAACAAGTATGCACCACACATAAGTGTTAGTGCATTCGTATATTTAAGATTGCTAAGATGTTCCATACAGAAACACCTCACCACGTATTATCTCGTTGCGTTTTTATTTCCAAGAAGTTTCCGAGGCTTTTGGCTGAACGCGAAATAATAGCGAAT
>ONRS01000043.1 GCA_900320255.1 uncultured Prevotellaceae bacterium | reverse complement strand
TACTTGTGAACCAGGTTGTACGTCCTTAGTTGTTGTCACCACGCTGAGACTCTCGTCAGCATCAACGGCAGAGAGAATCATTCCCTGACTCTCAATGCCCATCATCTTACGTGGAGCGAAGTTGGCCACGAAGAGGATGCGCTTGCCCACCAGTTCCTCAGGGTTCTCGTAGAAGGCGGCAATGCCTGAGCAGATAGTGCGGTCGGTGCCTGTTCCGTCGTCGATGGTAAACTGCAGGAGCTTCTTTGACTTGGGCACGCGTTGGCAGGCCTTCACCAGACCCACACGGATGTCCAGCTTCTCGAAGTCTTCGAACGAGCAGGTCTCCTTGATGGGGGCTGCCTTATGCTGTGATGCCTCGTTGGCTTTCTTCGTAGCGGCCAGCTTGTCGAGTTGCTTCTGGATGACCTCGTCCTCAATCTTCTCGAAGAGCAGCGAGGGCTCTGCCAGCTGGTGACCGGCCTTCAAGAGGTCGGTTGAGCCTAACTGGTCCCACTCGAAGCTCTCCATGTTGAGCATTTCGCGCAGCTTCTTCGACGAGAAGGGCAGGAAGGGTTCGAAGGCTATGGCCAGGTTTGCCGTCAGCTGCAGACAGATGTTCAAGATGGTTTCACAGCGTTTCGGGTCGGTCTTCCAAACCTTCCACGGCTCACATTCGGTGATGTAACGGTTGCCGATGCGGGCCAGGTTCATGGCCTCAAACTGTGCGTCGCGGAACTTGAACTGCTCCAGCAGCGACTCTACCTTCTGCTTCACGTCCTTGAACTCCTCAAGGGCGGCCTTGTCCACGTCCTGCAGTTCGCCGCAGGCAGGCACCACGCCATTCCAGTATTTCTTCGTGAGCTGCAGGGCGCGGTTCACAAAGTTGCCATAGACGGCCACCAGCTCGTTGTTGTTGCGGTCCTGAAAGTCCTTCCACGTGAAGTTGTTGTCCTTGGTCTCAGGGGCATTGGCGGTCAGTACATATCTTAATACGTCCTGCTTGCCGGGCATATCGACAAGGTATTCGTGCAGCCAGACGGCCCAGTTGCGCGACGTGCTGATCTTGTCGTCCTCCAGGTTCAGGAACTCGTTGGCAGGCACGTTGTCGGGCATGATATACTTGCCGTGTGCTTTCATCATGACGGGGAAGATGATGCAGTGGAACACGATGTTGTCCTTGCCGATGAAGTGTATCAGACGGGTGTCCTCGTCTTGCCACCATTTTTCCCAGTTGCCCCACTTCTCAGGCTCGCGGTCGCAGAGCTCCTTCGTATTGCTGACGTAGCCGATGGGCGCGTCGAACCATACATAGAGCACTTTGCCGTCGGCACCCTCAACGGGCACGGGGATACCCCAGTCCAGGTCACGCGTCATGGCACGCGGCTGCAAATCCATGTCGAGCCACGACTTGCACTGGCCATAGACATTCGGACGCCACTCCTTGTGCTCCTCCAGAATCCACTGCTTCAGCCACTCCTGGTATTCGTTCAGGGGCAGGTACCAGTTCTTGGTTTCCTTCAGCACAGGCGTAGAGCCGCTGATGGTGCTCTTCGGGTTGATGAGCTCCGTGGGGCTCAGGTCACGTCCGCACTTCTCACACTGGTCGCCGTATGCTCCCTGATTGTGGCAGTGAGGGCACTCGCCCGTGACGTAGCGGTCAGCCAGGAACTGCTTGGCCTCCTCGTCGTAGAGCTGGGTGGTGGTTTCCTCTGTCAGCTTGCCCTCGTCGTACAGCTTGCGGAACCATTCGGCAGCAAACTTGTGGTGGGTCTCTGAGGTGGTACGGCTGTAGATGTCGAACGAAATACCGAACTCTTCAAATGAGTCCTTGATCATCTTGTGGTAACGATCGACCACGTCCTGTGGTGTGATGCCCTCCTTGCGGGCTCGTATGGTGATGGGCACACCGTGCTCGTCGCTTCCGCCGATGAAGATAACGTCCTTCTTCTTCAGTCTGAGATAACGTACATAGATATCTGCCGGCACATAGACGCCGGCCAGGTGACCAATATGTACACCGCCGTTAGCATACGGCAGGGCGGAAGTCACCGTGTAGCGCTTGTAGTTTTTCTTTTCTATCATTGCTTGTTTCTTTTTGTTTTTGCCTGCAAAGGTACGAAATAATTATCAATTATGATTTATGAATGAGGAATAATTTTTAAAAGCTCCTCCATGTGTTCAATCTTCACCATACGCTCATGCTCAAAGTCTTCGTGTTCCTCTAACTGCCAAGTGACGTGGAAAGGAATATGCACGGCCTGGGCTCCTACGGCTAAAGCCGGCGCAATGTCGCTCTTCAGTGAGTTGCCCACCATGAGCATCTCGTGCGGTGCAATGCCTAAATGGGTGGCCAGCTCGCGGAATTCCTTCTCTGTCTTGTTGGAGGTAATCTCCACATGGTCAAAATATTTTGCCAGCCCAGAACGCCGAAGCTTGTTCTCCTGGTCTTGCAACTCACCCTTGGTGAAGCAGATTAATTGGAAGGATGATTGAAGGGATGTGAGCGTTTCCACAACTCCCGGCAACGGTGTGGCCGGTAGGTGCAACAGGTGCTTGCCTGCCTCTAATAGTTCCGTCAGTTGCGTAGCACTCAGGTCGTTGCCGCAGACCCGCAAGGCAGTCTCCATCACGCTGATGGTGAACGCTTTGCAGCCGTAGCCTAAGTCTTCCATGTTCTTGCTCTCTGTCTCAAACAGTTCCCGCTTTGGGTCCATGCAGTAGGGCCCAATGATGTCGTAGAGCAGCTCCTCTACTTCCTCAAAGTGCGACTGGCAGTCCCATAATGTGTCGTCGGCATCGAAGACGATAGCGCGTATCTCGTTAATATTAATTTTGTTCATAGCGTGCAAAATTACAAAATAATCATGAATCAAAGGTCGTGAACTCCGTTAAAAATGAATAATGGTGAACAATTAAGCGTGAAGAATTAAGATTTATTTCGTACCTTTGCGCCATAATTGTAAAAACAAAAGCTATGGACAACAAACTTTTACAGCCGGGAACCATGCTCAGAGGCGGTGCCTACAGGGTAGAACGTTCGCTCAGTTCGGGCGGCTTCGGCAATACTTATGTAGTGACCAACGTGAACTTCGACGAGACTTATGCCCTGAAGGAGTTCTTTATGAAAGAGATAAACCTGCGTGACGGCGAGACGGTCACCGTCAGCGTGCCCGACAATAAGGCTACTTTCGACAGCCAGCGCTCGAAGTTTATGAAGGAGGCCCAGCGACTGCGACGGTTGAAGAACAACCACATTGTCGGCGTGCATGACCTCTTCGAAGAGAACGGTACAACCTATTATGTCATGGACTTCATTGACGGCGAGTCGCTCAGTTCACGGATTAAGCGTACAGGTCAGCCCCTTACAGAGGAAGAAGCAAGTAACGTGCTGAGCCAGGTGCTCGACGCACTTGACGCTGTTCACCAGCAGCACATCTGGCATCTCGACCTGAAGCCTGCTAACATCATGATGGACAAGACGGGCAAAGCCCTGCTCATCGACTTCGGTGCCAGTAAGCAGATGTCGGGCGGTGAAGGTCTGACCACCACGTCGGGCCTCTGCTACACGCCGGGTTATGCACCCATCGAGCAGATAGAGCAGAGCTTAGACAAGTTCGGCCCATGGACAGACCTATACTCATTAGGAGCCACGCTCTACCACCTGCTGACGCTCAACTCCTTGCCTTCGCCCATGGAGCTGGTGGAGGAGGGAGCTGAAGCCTTGCAGTTCCCGCCAGCAGTAAGTCCGAAGATGCGGCAACTCATTTGCTACATGATGCAGCCCAACCGCAAAAATCGACCGCAGTCGGTAGCGGAGGTACGTGCGATGCTCGGCGAAAAGCTTGCTCCGCAGGCTTCCACGCCCCCCAAGGTTCCCGTGTCCGAGGAAACCATTGTCCTGGGTAGTCCGAAAAAGGAGGATGAGACACAGGTCGTGGCCAAGCCAACGCCCAAGCCCGAACCCAAGCCCGCGCTCAGAACAACCCCAAAACCGAATCCAAGTGCTTACCAGCCCGCACCAAAGTCAACCCCTAAGTGGCCTTTCGTTCTGGGAGCTGCCGCCGTGCTTCTACTCCTGCTGGTAGGTGGAGGTCTCTTCCTTGGTAGCAAGTTGTTGAAGGGCACTGATGACCCAAGTCCTGTGGCAACAGCCACTATCACTGGGCCTGCTGAGTCTGCTGGGCTAACTGAGACTTCTGAGCCTACTGGGCCTGCTGAGCCTTCTGAGACTATTGAGCCTTCTGAGCCTACAGAGACCACTAAGCCTACAGAGACCACTAAGCCTGCTGAGACCACTAAGCTTACTGAGACCATCAAGCCCCAGTCGGCCCAGGAGACCCAGCCGGCTCAGCCCCAGCCCACCGAAACCACAAAGGTCGTGGAGGCTGACAACAACGTCTATGACGTGGTAGAGCAGATGCCCTCATTCCCCGGTCTGCAAAACTGGCTGGCCAGCCACATTAACTACCCCGCTGTGGCTGAGGAGAACGGCATACAGGGCCGCGTCATCGTGAGCTTCATCGTAGAGAAGAACGGCTCCGTCTCCAGCGTACAGGTAGTAAAATCCGTCGATCCGTCGCTCGACCGTGAAGCCTTGCGCGTGGTCAACTCCATGCCACGCTGGACACCAGGTAGGCTGAACGGTCAGCCTGTCCGCGTAAAATACACGCTTCCTATAACCTTTAGGCTGTAACAATCATTAAAAAGCGTAAATTATTTGGCAGTTCGCCTAATTGTTAGTACTTTTGCACCCAAATTAAGAGAGAATTCTAGAAAATATTTAGACTGAGACATGAAGAAAGCAAGTGTTTTGTTACTTTTTGCTGCATCGCTGCTGATGACAGCATGTTCGAACGGGCTTGGTGCTTTGGGCCCGGAGAATTTTAAAGTTACTCCAAAGCCACTGGAAACACAAGGAGGACACGTTGAGGCTACGATTAACGGTATGTTCCCCGAAAAGTATATGAAGAAGAAGGCCGTAGTGAAGGTCATTCCCGAACTGCGCTTTCAGGTTGACGGCCGTCAGCAGGTGGAGCAGGGCGTTGGCTCTACGTTCCAGGGTGAGAAGGTGATGGGTAACAACCGTGCCATTTCCTATAATCTCGGTGGACACTACACCATGAAGAGCGACTTCCTCTACAGACCCGAGATGCTGCAGAGCGAGATGTGGCTGACCTTCCAGGCCCGTGTGGGCGATAAGCTGGTGGATATTCCTGCTGTGAAGGTGGCTGACGGTGTCATCGCTACTTCTGAACTCTACCGCAAGACGCTGACCACCATGAAGCCTGTGCTGGCTGCTGACTCTTTCCAGCGTATCACGCAGATTCGTCAGGAGGCTAACATCAAGTTCCTTGTGGCTCAGACTCAGCTGCGTAAGAGTGAGCTGACCAATAACTCTGTTACTGAGTTCGTGCAGCTGCTGCAGCGCATCAACTACGAGCGTGAGACCATGATGCTGAACAATATCGAGGTTTCTGGCTTTGCTTCGCCTGAAGGCCGCTTCACCATGAACGACCGTCTGGCCAGTGGCCGTCAGAACGTGTCTGAAGGCTATGTTCGTCAGCAACTGAAGTTCAGCAGTCTGGATGCTCCCGTCGATGTGCGTTACACTGCTGAGGACTGGGAAGGCTTCCAGGAGCTGGTGCGTGCTTCCGACATTCAGGACAAGGACGTCATTCTCCGTGTGCTCTCTATGTACGACGACCCCGAGGAGCGCGAACAGCAGATTCGTAACATGAGTGAGGCATTCCAGGAGCTGTCTGACGGTATTCTGCCGGAACTGCGCCGTGCTCGTCTTATTGCCAACTACGAGGTGATTGGACGTAACGACGACCAGATTCGTGAGCAGTTCAAAGCTAACCCCGCTGAGCTGAACGTTGAGGAGTTGCTTTATGCTGCCACGCTGACGGAGGATGCCAATGAGCAGCTGCGCATCTACGAGAGTGCAGTGAAGCTTTATGCTGCCGACGCCCGTGCCTATAACAACATTGGACGCATCTATTACATGCAGGGCAACTTCGATCGTGCTCGCAAATACTTCCAGCAGGCACTCTCTGTTGATAACAAGCTCGATGAGGCTAATGCCAACCTCGGTCTGCTTGAACTGATGAACGGACGTGTTACCGAGGCAGAGGACTACATCGGTCGTGCTTCCGGCTCTCCTGACATTGCAGAGGTGCTGGGTAACCTGCACTTGGCACAAGGTAACTATGTACTGGCCGAGCAGGACTTCGACCGTGTCATTAGCAATAGCGCCGCCCTGGCACAGATTCTGAACAAGAACTTTGCTAAGGCAGAGCAGACGCTGGGCAGGATTAAGCCTGCCGACGGCATCACCGACTATCTGCGCGCCGTGCTCTATGCCCGTAAGGGTAACAATGGCGTGGCTGGCACCTTCTTGCGCAGTGCTCTCTCTAAGGATTCGTCGCTCAAGGATTATGCCGAGCGTGACCTTGAACTGAAGAAAGTGCAATAGGTGAAAGGCGAAAAGGTGAAAAAGTGAAAAGGCGAAAAGGTGAAAAGGTAAAAAAGTAAAAAGGTAATAATTATGCAGCATCACGTACCACGCACTAAGTTTCTCGTGCTCTTATACCTTTTTACCTTTTTACCTTTTTACCTTTTCCTCGTTTCCTGCGGTCCCGAGAAAGGACGCTTTCGCATTGAGGGGCAGTTGCAGAACGTTGACCAGTCGGAGTTCTACATCTATAGCCCCGATGCCGGTTCTGTCAACCTCGATACCATTAAGGTGGCTCAGGGACGCTTTGTCTATGAGACCGACCTGAAGAAACTGGCTACGTTTATCTTACTTTATCCCAACTACTCCGAACAGGTCATCTATGGCAATTCGGGCATTACCGTTGAGCTGAAGGGCGATGCCTCGCACCTCAAGGAGGTGGAGGTCCATGGCTCTGAGGAGAACGAACAGATGACGGAGTGGCGACTGGGCATCAGCCAGCTGACACCACCGCAGGTGAAGGAGCAGGCCATCAGCTTTATTCAGGAGCATCCTGGCTCTATTCTCAGTAACTATATTCTTCAACATTATGTGCTGGCAGGCAGTCCTGTTGACTATAAGACAGGCGCAGAACTGGCTGCACTCATGCTCAAGGAACAGCCTGAGAACGGACGCCTGCTCCGCTTGGAGAAACAGCTCAGTGGTCTGAAAGCAACGCGCCAGGGAAACGTCATTCCTGATTTCAAGGCTGTTGACATTCATGGCAACACGGTGACGCGCCAGTCGCTGAAGGGTGAGCTGAACGTCATTTCCGTATGGGCCAAATGGAGCTTCGAGAGCCAGTCGGTGCAGCGTAAACTGCATGTTTTGCAGCGCAAGTATGGCAGCCGCCTTGGTCTGCTTAGCATCAATCTTGATGGTAATACTAAGGACTGTAGGGACTTCCTCGACCGTGACTCTATTCACTGGAGTAACGTGTGCGACGGTAACATGTGGGACACGCCGATTGTCGCTGACTTAGGCTTTTACAGCGTGCCGGGCAACCTGTTCCTCGACAGGCAGGGTAGGGTGCTCGAAGTGAATGTGCCGACGGGAAAGATAGAGGAAAAGGTAAAGTCTATTCTTAAATGAAACAGCACTATACGGGTCTGACTGATGCTGAAGTGCTTCGCAGCCGGGCTGAGCACGGGGCTAATGTCCTTACTCCTCCTGAGCGTGAGTCGCTCTGGAAACGCTTCTTCGAAAAACTCTCCGGCCCCTTCGGCCATTATCTGAAGGGCTGGCAGAACGGCGATTCCCTCATCTTTATACTGGAGATAGCGGCCCTGCTCTCCATCTTCATCTCTTTGTCGGAATATAACGAGTGGTTCGGTCTGCGTAACCCGGGGTCGGGGGTGTTCTTTGAACCCATCGGCATTCTCTTGGCCATCCTGTTGGCAACGGGCATCTCCTTTATCTTCGAACTGAAGGCTGACCGTGAGTTCTCCATCCTCAACCAGGTGGGCGACGAAGAGCCTGTCATGGTGATACGCAATGGCAACACCGTTCAGGTACCACGGGTTGACGTGGTGGTGGGCGATGTCGTCCTGCTTTCTACTGGCGACGAGGTGCCGGCAGACTGTCTGCTGCTCGAAACCACGACCTTACAGATGGATGAGTCGTCGCTGACGGGTGAGCCGGTATGTAGTAAGACTGTCGTTGAGGCTGACTTCGACCGTGATGCCACCTTCCCCAGTAACCATGTCATGCGGGGTACGAAAGTCATGGAGGGGCATGCCGTAGCCCGTGTGCTGGCTGTTGGCGATGCAACAGAGTACGGTCACGTCTTCGTGGCAGCACAGATTGACGACAGCGTACGCACTCCGCTCAACGAACAGCTCGACCGCCTCGGCTCTTTAGTGGCCAAGGCCAGCTACATCGTGGCTGCCCTCGTCGTTGTGGCCCGTGTGCTCATGTATTTTCACTCCGCAACGCTCAACGCTCCACTCTCCACCCTCAACGCTCAACCCTCAACCCTCAACTTCATCACCTACCTCCTGCAGACGGTCATGATAGCCGTCACGCTCATTGTTGTAGCTGTTCCCGAAGGCCTTCCCATGGCGGTTTCTCTCAGTCTGGCTTACTCCATGCGTCGTATGCTCAAGACCAACAACCTGGTTCGTAAGATGCATGCCTGCGAAACCATGGGTGCCACTACCGTCATCTGTACCGACAAGACCGGCACCCTCACCCAGAACCAGATGCGCGTCGCGGAGGTTGTTAACCTTAACGCTAACGTTAACGCTAACGTTAACCTTAACGCTCCGCTCGGCCCGCAGGGACGCTTGACAGAGCAAGAACGCTCAACGCTCAACGCTCAACGCTCAACCCTCCACCTGCTTGTTGAAAACATCGCCATTAATTCCACCGCCCAGCTCGACCTCACTGACCCTGACCACCCCAAGGTGCTGGGTAACCCCACGGAGGGTGCCCTCCTCCTTTGGCTCCGTGACCAAGGCATAGACTACCGCCGTCTGCGTGACCAGGCCGAAGTGCTTGACGAGCTCCCCTTCTCCACCGAGCGCAAAATGATGGCCACCCTCGTCCGCCTGAAAGACAGTGCCGAAGGGCTCTCCCCTACGGTCCTCCTCCTAAAAGGTGCCCCCGAGGTTATCCTGTCCATGTGTGAAGAAGACAACGCTCAACGCTCGACGCTCAACGCTCAACTAACTAAATGGCAGCAGCAAGCCATGCGCACCCTTGCCTTTGCCTATATATTGAACCCTTCTTCTGATATACGCCAAACGCTCAACACTCAACGTTCGACACTCAACGCGGCTGTCGCCATCAGCGACCCAGTCCGCCCTGACGTGCCGGCCGCTGTCCGCGAATGTCTTGATGCCGGTATACAGGTGAAGATTGTCACGGGCGATACGCCCGGCACTGCCCGGGAGATTGGCCGTCAGACGGGTCTGTGGACCGATGCCGATGGCGACCGTAACATCATCACCGGTCCTGAGTTTGCTGCTCTTACCGACGATGAGCTGCTCGAAAGGGTAGGGGACCTGAAGATTATAGCCCGCGCCCGTCCTATGGACAAGCGCCGCCTTGTGGAAATGCTGCAGCGACGGGGTGAAGTGGTGGCGGTAACGGGAGACGGCACTAACGATGCCCCGGCCCTGAAGGCGGCTCATGTCGGACTGTCAATGGGTGACGGCACGTCAGTAGCCAAGGAGGCCAGCGACATCACCATCATCGACAACTCCTTCTCCAGCATCGGCCGTGCTGTCATGTGGGGTCGCTCGCTCTATCAGAACATCCAGCGCTTCATCCTTTTCCAGCTCACCGTCAACGTGGCAGCCTGCCTCGTCGTGCTCATAGGCTCTTTCCTTGGCACGGAGTCACCGCTTACCGTGACGCAGATGCTCTGGGTCAACCTCATCATGGACACCTTTGCTGCTATGGCGCTTGCCTCGCTGCCTCCCTCGCCGGCCGTCATGCACGACCGTCCCCGCAGTCGCTCGTCGTTCATCATCACCCGTCCCATGTGGCACCGCATCTTAGGTGTGGGCCTACTCTTCACCGTCATCTTATTGACGCTCTTGCTCCAGCTTCACCATCATTTCTCCTTCCTCCTTCCTCCTTCCTCCTTCCTCGGGAACATCGATATTTCCTCCTTCTTCACTATCTTCGTCATGCTTCAGTTCTGGAACATGTTCAACGCCCGTGCCTTTGCCACGGGTCGTTCCGCACTCCATCTCAAGGGCTGCAGGGGTTTCCTGTTCATTGCTGCCATCATCTTCTTCGGGCAGGTGCTCATAGTGAGCTTCGGCGGAGCCTTCTTCAATGTGCATCCCCTCTCGCTCATGGAGTGGATAGTAATAGTAAGCGCCACTTCGCTCGTCCTGTGGATTGGCGAAGCAGCGCGTCTGCTGCGAGTTAGCTGTTAGCGTTAATATTTCCTTACCAGTCTTCTTCCTCCTCGTCCTCCTCATCGTAAGGCTGATGGAAGCGGGGGGCCTTTTTTCCCGGGTTCTGCTGGTCGTTAGGGCCAGGGCCACCACTTGCTGCTATCAACTGAGCCGTTGCAATCGTTATAACGTCCGTTGTCGGTATGATATATTTCTTCATGACGTATTTCCTCCTTCTTATTTAATAATAACCTTCTTTCCATTCACTATATAAAGACCCTTCGTGGGCTTCTCCACCCTGCGGCCGCTCAGGTCGTAGTAGCTGCCGTCGGTAGTCTGCGGTCTGTTGACCGTTGTCATGTCCAGACCCGTTGTGCCGCCGCCGAAGCCGGAGTTGATGCCGAGGCTCGTTACCGTACGGTCGAAGGTGTCGGCCTTGAAGTAGGCACGGAAGGCGGGACTGCTGCCGCTGTTCACCACCTCGAAGGCGTCTCCTGCCTCGTTGATGGCATAGACGTTAGCTACGCTTACCTTCTTCATGTTGCCTATGAAACGGTAGTTGCTGCCTGTCAGGATGCTGCGGTTGTTGCTGTTGCTGACCGTGACATTCTCGCCGATGAATTGAATGGTCTTGGTGCTCATGTCCCAGTCGGCACCCCACTTGTTGCCGGGCAGTGCCACGATGTACGGTGTGTTGGCCTTCATCTCCTCGGTGAAGTCGAAATACACCTGGTCGGCATCGTCGCCGGTAAACTCCTTCACCCAGAAGTTCTTGCCCGTGTCCGTGCTGCTGTGGAACCAGTCTATCTCCGTGTCGTCGGCAGTCACCTTCGTCACGTTGAACGGCAGTATCAGCGTGTTCCATCCGTTCACTCCGTCAGCCTGTTTCGTGTTGTTGTAGGTAAACGTCACGTTCTTGGCCGTGAAGTCTTTAGGCGAATAGAAGTCGTTTTCGTCGGTCAGCTTGATCTGCTCTGCCGTTCCGCCCTTCACGATGTTGGCATCCTCCAGTCCGTTGGGTGTCGTGTCTTCAGAGCCTATGAAGTACAGGCAGTTCTTCTTCCCGTTAGGAGTCACCGTAGTCACGCCCGTTCCCGTCAGGTCAATGGCCAGTACGTCATCAGGGACTACAAATTCCCCTGTAGCCTTGGTCGTGTTCTCTGTTCCGTCGGCTGCATACACCGTGATACCGGGTTTAAGATGATAGAAGCCATGTATATTCCAAGATGTATAGGCATTATTTTTTATATAACAGGAAGAGAGAATGTATTGTTTTGTGAGGTCCAGCCCTTTCATTTCGACGGGGATGTCATAGCTGCTATTGGCAGGTACGGTGACCGATACTTGGTTAACAGCACCACTCTCTGCATTAGGGATCAGCGCCCATGCAAACGTGCCCGTATAATCCGTGCTGGTGGCATTTGTCAGTGTGATGGTGCCCTTAAATGTAGTACCATAAATGTTATATACCGGGCAACTTCCGGCGCTGCCAAAGCTTGCTGTTTGGCCAGTAGCCTCGGCGGTGTTAACACTGAACGTTGCCGTCAGCTCCACATTGTTGGTGCTGCTGTTGCCGTTGCCTATAGTAAGCGGTGTGGATTGGCCGTTGTCTATATAAGTAACAATGTCATTTTCCCCTAAAAGAAAGACTCTGACAGGCAGTGTGGCGACATATCTTGTGGTAAACGTTAGTGTACATTCCTTCGTGCTGCCTGCAGGAATATAGAACGTATTGCCACCTAAAGGTTCAACAACATCTGTTACGTTTATGAAACCTATATTGATGTCACCGTCGTAGTCAGAACTACCGCTATTCGTGATAGTTAGTGTAGCCGTGATGTCTTTCCCTACTGTTGGATTTTCGCTAAAGGTGACCTTCGTACATGACAGGTCGAAACCAGTATTCTTCTGAATGTCAGACATTTCACCGCTCTCTTCCAGTTTCTGAATGCCGATAATAGCAACTTGTCCATAGTGATAACCGTCAGTAGAAGAACTACCGCCAATACCTTGTTCCTGGGGATTCAAAACAGACAGCTTAAAGCAACCGTCACTTTGTCCACCCCAGCCCCAGTTGATGTGGAAATAGTCCTCCATGTCATAGCCGTCACAGATAAAGGCATGACCGCCACCGTTTGACTGTCCGCCATAGAGGACGGGACGTCCTTGACTTAGTTCAAAATAAATTAGGTTAATCCAGTCGCCATAGGTATAGTCACTGCGAATGGCTTGTTGTGTGGTTGTATTATATCCGAAGTAATTCTTTAATGCAGGGACAATGGCATTGGAATTTGCGCCAGACTGTTGGTAATAGTTCATGCCTACAGAGACACCGCAGTAGTACATCAGTTGCGCAATGGCTTTGTCGGCTGCCTCCTTTTCTGCGTCAGTACCCGTGCTGGGGTACGTCAGCTGCATATTGCTCCAGTTGATTTCTGTTCCTACCGGAATAGGGTCTATATCCTTATTGAGTTGTTTTGAGGTGTACCCCGGTATTTCCGTTGTGGTAGTGGTTGTTGTTGACCCTACTCGCATCTCCGTAAAATACATGACCTGGGCCATAGCCGTTGCCACACAGCCTGTTGCTGAGTGTGAAGAGCCATCCCAGAGTGGAGTCAGATTGTTGTAGGGGGCACTTTGGTTCCAGTGGGTCTGTATCAGCGGCGCAATGCTTGTCTTAATGGTCGATGCCGCGGCCGGCGCATTCGCCGTACCTCGCACCTCGTACCTCGTACCTCGAACGTCCTCCGTACCTCGCACCTCGTACCTCGTACCTCGAACATCCTCCGTACCTCGCACCTCGTACCTCGTACCTCGAACAAACGCAATCTCCTCCGCATAGCCTTGCAGCCAATAGCGCATGTCGTCCGGCATGTGGCTCTCGTCAAACTCGCCGCTGTCGCTATAGCCGAGGATGGTCTCCGTCTCGTCGTCGGGGCTGACGATGACGAAGCCCCCCTTGTTCTGCACGTTATACACATACAGCCCACTCACGCGGCTGGCCAGTGTCAGCCTCGGCTGTGCGCCAGGAGCCAGTCTGGGACCGTGTCCGTGGGCAATGCGGTTGTTAACAAACTGCGTTGCTTTCTGCAGCGCCTCATTAGGTGTCACGTCGCCTGCTTTCATGGCCATCACTGCCATCATGCAGAGTACTAAGAGAATAGTTCTTTTCATATCCTTTCCTTTTTGGCTACAAAGATACGAATAAGTGAGCGAAAATGCAAATTTATTTGCAATTTTCCGAACGAGAGTATTTTCGACCGCAGGTCAAAGATAGTGCAAACTGAGTGAAATGCAAAATAAATTTCAATTTATTTTCATTTCCGAGGTGCCGCCTATCTTCGACACGCAGGTCAAGGATAGTGCAAACCGAGCCTCTATAGTATCTATCGCCTCTATAAATTCTATCGCCACTATAGAAAAAATTTAATGACATTTATGAAGTGAACCCCAAAGTTTGGACAGATTAAACACTATTGCTCTTTTGGAATTGAGTCCGGTATTGTACTGGGCTCATTCCATTT
>ONRS01000098.1 GCA_900320255.1 uncultured Prevotellaceae bacterium | reverse complement strand
TATGCTAATGCCCTCACGGTAACCGGCCTGGTGCCTGGCCAGTGGAACTATGTAGAGTTGGCCAACGAGAGCAACTTCCCCAACTACGTGCTGGTAGAGCTGGTGGGCGAGTCGGAGTTCTATCTTGACCACTTCTATTTTGCAAAGCCCGCTCTTGACGACACACAGGCTCCCACGCTCGACGTGGCCGAACTGCTGAGTGCCGGCATTGGCAGCGCTACGCTGAAGCTGAAGGCTACCGACGACAAGTCAACTCAGGTGACATACGTTATTACCGACCAGAACAGCAAGACCTACACCACCAAGGGTAACAGCGGCGCTGAGATTACCTTTACCATCGGCGGACTGGAGTATGGTGCTGACTATACCTTTACCGTTGTGGCCCAGGACGACAACGAGAACGCTTCTGCCGCCCAGACCGTTACGGCCACCACGCTGGCACTGGTAGCTGCCCCCGTTCCCGACAAGGCTGCTGCTGACGTCATCAGCATCTACAGCAATGCCTATACGGGTGCTACTGGCTATGGCTATGGCGGTTGGGGCCAGAGCACGGTGGTCACCGACCAGAAGGTTGGCGACGACGACCTGCTCATGCTCAACAACTTCAACTACCTGGGCTTTGAATATACTACCGACATCGACCTCAAGGACATGGAGTACCTGCATATTGACGTGCTGCCGCTTCAGGACATGACGCTTGGCATTACGCCCATTATGCGTGGCGGCACGCCCACGGAGAATTCCACCAGTGTGGGTACGCTGGTTCCTGGTCAGTGGAACGGCATGGACGTGAAGCTGTCTGACCTTGGACTGGACTATGAGAACTACCAGAGTTTCCAGCTGAAGATTGACAAAGGCTCGGGTGCCGACATCCTCTATATCGACAACATCTACTTCTGGAAAGCATCAACAGCTCCGGCTACTGAGAAGACCATCTATCTGAACCCGAACATCTGGGATGTTGCTGATGCTACTGAAGCTTATGCCGCCTACGTATTTAATGAAGAAGGAAATGAATGGATTGACATGACACCAGTAGAAGACACTAATTACTTCACGGCTACCATTCCTACTTCTTATACAGGTTTGATACTCACCCGCAGGAATGCCGGCTCTGAAATGAACTGGGACAATAACAATATTTGGAACCAGACTTCTGACATCGACTTCACACAGGTTGCTGATAACACGCTGTTCACCATTACATCGTGGGACGGTGACGGTGGCAAGTCTGCTTACAATACCAGCTCCTTCGTGGCTCCCACTACCTACACCGCCACGTTCAAGAACTCCATCGGCTGGGACGAGGTTTATGCATACGCCTATACTGAGGGCGAGCCCGTGAAGGAGTATCTCGGTGCATGGCCCGGTACTAAGCTTACCGACGTAGAAGGCACGCTCACCATCAGCTTCAAGGCAACTGAGGCTCCTGCCTTCATCATCTTCAACAATGGTAATGGCGGCGACGGCAACCAGACCGCTAACCTCGAGTTCGAGAATGGCAAGGAGTACGACATGGCAGGTGCCACGCCCGAACAGCCCACTAACGGCGAGGGCAGCTACACCATTCCTTCTGGTCAGAACGAGGGCAAGGAACTGAAATATACTTGGGCCTTCACGCAGGCTGGCATGGACGTTACCGTAACATTCGCAAACGTCAGTGAGGACGACATCGTAGGCATTGTTGACGGCTACGTCTTCGATAAGACCGACGGCTTCCAGGAGATTGCGGGCTTGACCTACACTTGGACCAACTGCACCGAGGGTCAGGTCATCACCGCCGCCCATAAGTGGATGTTTGCTGAGGGCGATTTCGTAACACCTGACTTTACTTACACCGTGAAGGAGTCACAGGGTGGCGAGCCGCCAGTTGAACAGACCTTCACCGCTACGTTCAAGAACTCCGTCGGCTGGGACGAGGTTTATGCATACGCCTATACTGAGGGCGAGCCCGTGAAGGAGTATCTCGGCGCATGGCCCGGTACCAAGCTTACCGACGTAGAAGGCACGCTCACCATCAGCTTCGATGCTACTGAGGCTCCTGCCTTCATCATCTTCAATAATGGTAATGGCGGCGACGGCAACCAGACCGCTAACCTCGAGTTCGAGAATGGCAAGGAGTACGACATGGCAGGCGAAACGCCTATCGAAGACCCCGTTACCATTCCCGAGGAGCCCACAGCCGACGAGGCTGACGTGCTGGCTGTCTTTAGTGCCAAGTACGGTAAGGAAGAACTGACCATGGCAAATCCCGTATGGGGTGGCTATAAGGATGCAACGGGTGAGGATCTCTACACCTCGTTCGAATACATAGAGCTGACGGCCACCGACGAGAGCAAGCATAAGGTGGTTCACGTTCTCGGAACGGGCATCAACAGCCGCACCAAGGACGACATTTCTGCCGCGGGTTACAACAAGTTCTGTGCAGCCATCTGGCCCACAACGGCCACCTCTGCCGTTATCTTCCAGGATAATGACTATGTCGGTCGCGTCACCATTACCGGACTCATTCCCGGCCAGTGGAACTACATTGAGCAGGCTGTGGCATTCAACAATGCCTACATTACCATTGCACTCGACGGTGAGACAGAGTTCTATGCCGACCACATCTACTACAAGAAGGAGATTACTGACGGCATCACCGCTCCACGCTCCACGCTTAGCACTCAGCCATACTACGACCTGAGCGGTCGTCGTGTCGAGACTCCGAGCAAGGGTGTCTATATCCTCAATGGGAAAAAGATTCTTATGAAGTAAGCGAAGAACCGGGCTTGCTCGAATGTGAACGAATCCCCGCTGACGCCATGACGTCAGCGGGGATTTTTTAATTGAACTTTCCCTCTCTTTTGACCCCCTCTGACTCCCCCTGTAGGGGGAGAACAGTATGTGTGCAAGCCCTTGAGCGGTAATTATCCCCCCTCCTACAGGAGGGGATGGGGGAGGTCACTTCGGGCTTAATTTTGCTGATTTTCTCGCAGTTCATGGAGGTGGGAAACTTTAGTTTTTTAACTTCATTAACTTCGCTAACTTCGTGCACAGCAAATAAAGTGCAAATAAATTTGCATTTTTGCGTATTATTTCGTACCTTTGCATCGTTCAGCAATTGTTGACGCGAGCTTAAGTTTTTTAAGCATTACAATTGTTGAAAGGGTTTTCCCCGCCCGTGTCTATTACTGGACACGCCCGTGTCCACCCCGAGGATGCGGCATCTTCTTCCCTGCAACTGGCGTTCTTTAACCCTGCAACTGGCGTTATCTATGGTTGTCTCAAAATACATTTCAACCGTAGCAGGTCGAATAAGTCCTTCAAGTCCTGTAGCCCGTTGCTAAAAAGACCACGGATGAACACGGAAAAACACGGTATAGACAGCTCCGTGTAATTCCGTACAGCCTCTTTGATGCTCCCGCTTCTATATATAATTCCGTGTTTATCCGTGTTCATCCGTGGCCAATGTTTCTATATGCTAATTCCGTGTAATTCCGTGTAAAACCGTGGCCAAATAATTGCTGCAGCCCGTTGCCAAAGCAATAAACCAGCTGGCTTATGGGGGCGAGACAAAAGGGGCAACCGTCGCGGCTGCCCCTTATGCAATACTAATTAACTAAAACAAAGCAAATACTATATGAATTAAAATCTGATGATTAATCCTGGGGAATATAGAACCACGACTCAGGCACGCTCTGGCGTTCAGACATCCACATCTGCGTCGGGTCAACGGCGATGATCATAGGAGCCTCGCCAGCCTTCGGGAAGGTCACGTTGTTATAGACACCCGAGTTGTTGTTCTGCTTCACCTGAACGCTGATGTTGTGGCGGTTGATGTCCCAGCCCGTAATGTCGTATTTCTCGTCGGGGTCAGCACCCAGCACGCCGGCATGCTCCTCTAACTGCGTGTTGCCGATGGTCAGACGGAAAGGCAGCGTGCCACCCAGATGGCGGATGATAGCCTCCTGACGATGACCCTTGTTGTTCCAGCCTGTCAGCACGTCGTTGGTATAGATGGGCGAAACAATGTCGATGTCGGCCACGTCAATGACGATGTCGTTGAAGTCGAAGTCGTCAGTAGCACCCAGGTCCTCAATCATGTAGCGTACGGTGGTTCTTCTCTCCACCTCGTCACCCTCGGTAATCTCCACGGGCTTGGGAACCTTCTTGCCATATACCAGGAACACCACGTCGTTCATGTCCCAGTCGCTGAGTGACAGGTCAGCATCCTCGCAGGCAATGATCATAGCCTCGTTGTCGGCAGGAATATTGGCCGGACGGGGAACACCCTGCAAGGCCAGCATCATGCCCTTGATAGACGACTGCTCGGCACCTACTTCGCAACGGTCAGTGTCGCCGGTGGTCACCTTCAGGTAGAAGTACATCTCGGCACCCACGGGCAGGTCAGCGCATATATATTTCTTTGCCCTTACGTCGGTAACCACTGACGGCTCATGGCTGTCGTCGCCGGTGTGCTTGTCGCCGCCGATGGTGTTATACTGTGACTCCCACTCAGAGAATATCCAGGTGTTGCCACCGTCCCACGTGTGGTAGCCGCAGTGCAGGACGTGCCAGTCGCTGTTGTCATTATCCTTGATCTGAATGTCCTGAGACTTCGTCCAAACCTTATAGTCGTTGCCGTCAACCACCATGTGCAGCTCCCAAACGGCACTGGCGAGACCCTGGAAAATAGGAACAATGGTAAACTCATTGCCGGGAACAGACATATAGAAGGGCTTGCCCAGACTGCGGTTGTCAACGCCCTCCACCAGCTGGTCGTGCATCCATGTCAGCGTGTTGTTATCTACCTCATACCATCCGCCCTCGGTGAAGCCGGCCTCGCTTCCGCGCGTGGGTACATTACTTCTTGTAACGTCGCCAAGGCCAAAGGTCTTCTGCTTTGAGCTGTAGTCCCAGCTCTGGTTCAGGCTGACATTAGGATACTTCTTCATAAAGCTGCTTGAATACATCGCTTTGGTGTTGTTCTCAACAATTTCTTCTACGTCGTGGTTGACACAGGCGGTCATCGTGACCGCTGCTGTAAGCATCAACAGGTTTTTTACGTTTGCTTTCATTTTCAGGTTTGTTTTTTATTTGTTTTGATTATGATTATGCTTAATGCTGTTTTGTCTTGTTGACGGTGCAAAGGTAGTATATAAAAACATACGTTGCAAGCGTATGTGAATACAAAGGAGATGGTTGCAGCGTCCTTTCTTGCAAAGTGTCTTGTTTTTCAAGCAGTTACGCCTGTTTGCCGTCTTCGTAAAAATAGGTGCAATATAGATGTGTTTTCCTTACACTAATCGCTTTTCCTCCCCAAGCCCGCCGGTGGCCCTTGTTGAGGTGTTGCGAAGGCATGGAAAAAGTGGAAAGCGTAATGCCTCAAAACGCCCGATTCCCTTATTCCAGCAGGCTTTTCCGCAGTTTGCCCAAGTGGAGCGTAGTGGCTGTTTTTTTCCTCATTTTTCAAAGAAAGTGAGGTTTTGGCGTAGTCCTTTTTTTTGCGTGTACTATTAATATTATTACATTTGCAAAGTCAAAACCCATTGACAATGATAAATATTCATTAATCAAATAAAAAACTTAAAACATTTATGAAAAAAATTTTATTACTCATGTGTGCCTTCGTGGCCTCGCTGACGGCGGGGGCGCAGACAAATTTGGCATTGAACAAGACTGTTACGCTTGTCTATGCTGCGAATGGTACAGTTAATCAAGCGGAATTAGCTTATGTTACTGATGGTAATACTGGAACAAATGTTATTCTGCCCCATAATGCTGATGCAGGTAATGATCTTGCAGCAATTTCCATTGATTTAACAGAGACAAATGCTACAACACCAATAAGCACAGTTACTGTGGCTCAGGATGGCCGTCATGCAACCGCTTATACCATATATGGCACAAATACCGCTCCTGCAACATATAGTACAAAGGCTGAATTAGATGAAGCAAAATCTTCATGGTCTGTATTAGTTCAAGCGACAAATGATGTGAATGCTGGCGGTGATCCAACAGTTTATACAAAAGCATATACGGCTAACTCCAATACTGGTTTCCGTTATATTGTATTTGTTCCTACTGCTTTTGCTTATAACATTTCTTTAAGGCAGATTTGCGTTTATGACGAATATACTCCGACTTATACTTCTTTTGAAACTACCTCTGGGCTATATATATACAACCAACCACAAAACGTTGCTCTTTCTGTAGTAGATCAGATAGGTATTCCTGGAACTATTACCAATATATCTTTTGTAGGGGTTACAGGTGGGTATGCTACTGGTAGTAGCGATTTCACCTTTGGTGCAGATTTTCCACAAGGTGCTTACGATTTGATTGTCACTGTAGGAGAAAATACTTTTACAAAGGGTTTTGGCTTCCTTACCGCTACTCCTTCTACAACTGATGTCCCTACAATCGATGATGCTTCAAGCTATGTCATATTTAGTGCAGAAAAAAATGAAAAACATGATGTATATAATACGTATTATGGGGATAATACGAGCATTGTTGAAGACTTCACCATTGATACACATACAGCAACTCGTGTTAAGAAAATGACTTATGTTGGATATCATAATGGTACATTGTCTTCTGCAAAAGATATGACAAGTCTTGTGCTTGACATCTTTGTAACTGAGAATCACGCGAAGGAAAAGTGTCATGTATATGCTGAAGACTGTGGCACAGAAAATTTCCCTATAGACCTGAATAAAGGATGGAATCATGTTGTTATCTCGTCATTGAATGCAACAAAATACTCTTCTCTCACTACAAATACAACATTATTTATTCGTATAGATGATGCAGCAACAGAAAACGTTGTTATTTACAATGTTTACTACTCGAAAGAGACTGTCATCGACAATGAGGCTCCTGTAATCAGTTCTGCTACAATTTCAAATATCGGTTCAACTTTTGCGAGTCTTACTGTAAATGCTACTGATAATAGTAATGGAACAATCAATTATTCTGTGAAGAACGGCGAAACAGAGATTGCCACAGGTAGTGGATTATCATCAAATGATGTTGTTATTCCTCTGACGTCTTTGACATCGGCTACAACATACGATAACGTTAAAGTGGTTGCAACGGATGTTTCTGGTAATGTAAGTGAACCGTATGCGGTATCTCCTTTTACTACGTTAACAAGAACAGTAGTGAAATCTGGTAATGGAACAATTACAGTGACACAAAATAATGAAGATAAGTTTCTTAATTATACTTATGAGTTTGTTCTGGAAGGTAATGACTTGACTGTTTCATTTGAATCAACACAAGGGGAACCCGCTGTAGAAGGATGGAGCAATGATAACTCATTTATTGAAAATGAGAATGGTGGAATGATCAAAAATAATTCGCGCTCATACACATGGGAAAATGTTGTTGGGGGAATCACTTATGGTGCAAAATGTGTTTGGCCTGGTGCAGAAGTACAATGCATAACAGAGTATGTAACATACACCATGCTCGAAACACTTCCTGCCCCCACAACAATCTCTTTTGTTACTGGTGAAGACGTTGTATATAATGTATATAGTGATAATAATGATTGCCAGACACAAGGTGGCAACAATCATTTCAACCAGATAGAGAACTTGCAGGGAACTGGAGCCCAAGCAGATAATGTGGCATTGTCCACAGATGATAATGTTTATTCAGTTAAACTTGCTACCTCTTTTGATATCCGTTATCAGAATGGAGATGTCGTTCAAGACGCAAATCACAACTCGTACGTATGTAATATTGCCGTTTATCCTACGGGTAATGTTACTTCACTAACTATTACGCCTTTGTTCTGGGCTAATCAAGGAACAAGTTTTGTTCAAGAAGTAACTCCTAATCAATGGAACTATATTAGGTTTAATGAAGAAAACTACCGAGTTGGAGATGGTGGTCACTATGCTTTACGCATATCAGGAATGGAAGGAAATACTATTTATTTTGACAATTTATACTATAGTGCAACGCCTGTTATCCAGACTTTGAACGTAGAAGTAACTGATAATACTGCCATAGTAACTGGTCCGGTAACTGCATCAGATGTAAGCACAATTATTAATACAGCTGGATATGCTGCTGCAATTAACTTTTTCGGTGCAACAATTACAGAAAATATCACTATTACCCCGACTAACAAGAATGCAGTAATTGTTGTGGGTGGTATTGTCAGAACTCCCAATGCAGAAGGTTCTAAAGTTACAGCAAGCAACGGAAATCTTGTGGTTTATGATGGCCAATACTATCGTGCAGCAACAGATCACGTTATGACCCTCGTTGATGATAACAATTCTCAGCCTGCTTACGACTTTGTAATTGATGCGCAGGCCGATGGTGTCACCTATACTCGTACCATTGCTGCAGATGCTTGGGTGAGTTATAACTCCCCTGCTGCTGTGACTATTCCTGAAGGTGTTACAGTTTATAAAGCTACGGGAGCTACTTCTGGCTCTGTGACATTTACCAAGCAGACCAGCCATGCTTTGGGTGCTAACGAGCCGGTAATCCTGCACAATGCTACTGGTTCATCAATTAATATAATAAGTGATAATGCTAAGATTGACTTGAACCTGACTGCTAATCCTGGTGGCGCAGCTGTAAATGAAACATCTGTAACTCAGTATGGCACTTTCCGCGCTATTGACTGCAATGGAAGTCAGTACGCTCTTCAGGGTGGTGAAAGTCTCAAACAGTTCCTTGCTGGTGCGAAAATCGGTGCCTTCCGTGTTTACTTTACTGGTTTGAGCACTTCTTCTGCGGCAATAGCTATCTTCAACGATGGTGAGACAACAAAGATAGCAACCATCAATGCCGAAGGCGAGATTCGGGATGCTGAAGTCTATGACCTGAATGGACGGCGCGTTCAGAACCCGACGAAGGGACTGTATATTGTGAATGGCAAGAAAGTCATAATTAAGTGAGAGAATAATTGAGCTAATTTTAAATAAGAAAGAAAATAAATTATGAAAAAAGAATATATAAAGCCAGAAATGGCAGAGATACTGGTTCAGACCTGTGGTGTCTTGGCAGCAAGTGATCCAGAATCAAAAACGGTGGAAACTTCTGGTTCAACCGACTCTGGTTGGGCAAGCTCTTCCAGCTTTTTCGATGACGGAAGTGATAATTCTGATTGGTAAATAGTAATTAATAGTAAGTAATAGTTATAGTTTTGTTTTAATAGTTAGTAGGGTTCCGCTGGCAGTGATGCCCGCGGAACTTTTTTAGTAATTATTCAAAAATAACTTGGTACGATTTACTAAATCGTTCTTTTTGAGAACATGACATAAGAAGACGCCGTGAGGCGGATATGTTTTTAGTTTCGTATGTTCTGTTTTATCGCGCAGAGCCGCTGAGAACACTGAGTTTTCGCTGAGAAGAAGCCCCCAAGGAGGGATAAGAGGGGGCTGCATCGTGTGTGAAAAGCCCCTGTAAGTCCTGTGGTCCGTTGCCATATTAGGGGGGAAGGGAGTAAAAATGAGCCTTACAGGCCTGACGTGAAGTGTCAAGATTTAAAAAAGTGGAAAAAGTGGATGCGTCGTTGATGCGAAACCCCACTGATAGCAGGCGTTCCGCTTTTTTCTTTAGGTGGAAGGAAGTGGAGGGGTCGAGGGGCAAAAAGGTAAAAAAGTGAGTTTTTATTGAATAGTTTTTTATCCCGCGTATGTAAGGGTTTTGTAAATTTGCACTCAGAAATTTTTACGAACAACAAAACAATTTATTAAAAAGATGAAAAAGCTATTTTTACTCACACTTGCGTTTGTGGCATCGCTGACGGCGATGGCACAGACCAACCTGACATCAGGTAGGACGGTTGTTCCATTAGGCGGACTGAATGATCGCATTTCATTTGACAACCTGCAGCTGATAACGGTTGACAACAACACCACTAATGTATATCTGCTTCCTGAGCCAAGTGCAACAGGAACGCCTATTCAGGGTTTCTACATTGACCTGGGTGCGTCTAAGTCAATTGGTGCCGTCAGGTCAACATGGGAAGGTGCCGACTGCGGTGCCAACATTTACGTGACTGACACGGAGCCTGCTGCCGACGGCGCGCTGACAGGTGAAACGCTCATTGCTACCTTCGACAATGCACAGGCCTCGGCAAAGGATGCAGGCGTCACTGTCAGCAACAGCGGACGCTACATTGTCTTTGTGCCAACTGAACCCACCAACGCTGGCTGGGGTGTGAAGATTCGCACCTTCGTAGCCTTGGAGAAAGAGGCCTCGGTGCTGACTTCGCTGGATGTAACCCCCACGATGGTCAAGGTTGGTGAGCCCACCGAGATGACCTTTACAGCGAAGGACCAGCTTGGTGTCACGCTGACCGAGGGTGTT
>ONRS01000137.1 GCA_900320255.1 uncultured Prevotellaceae bacterium | reverse complement strand
GGGTTGTCGAAGCGCTCCAGCACGTCGCCGGCAAACTTCTCCAGCTCCTCCATCGGCAGGTCGAGCGTCTGCATGAGCTCATCGAACTGTACCTTGTGGATGTACTTGCCAATCACCTCGTGCTGGCAGGCGTCGCGAACGATGTTCACACCACTGAGGAATGCCACAGGGCTCAGTACGGTGTGCGGGCCATTGAGCAGCGTCACCTTGCGCTTGTGGTAAGGCTCCTCTGAGGGCACGAACAGCACGTGCAGGCCAGCCTTGTCAGCGGGGAACTCCTTGGCCACTTCCTTCGGAGCCTCAATCACCCAGAGGTGGAAGGTCTCAGCCTGTACGACGAGGTTGTCGCGGTAAGAAATCTTCTCCTGAATCTCAGCAATCTCCTTGCGGGGGAAGCCCGGCACGATGCGGTCAACCAACGTAGCATAGACGCCGCAAGCCTCTTCGAACCACTTCTTGAAGCCTTCGCCGAGGTTCCAGAGTTCAATATACTTATAGATGCACTCCTTCAACACGTGGCCGTTCAGGAAGATCAGCTCGCAGGGGAAGATGATGAGTCCCTTCGTGGGGTCGCCGTTGAAGGTCTGGTAACGACGATAGAGCAGCTGCACCAGTTTGCCGGGATAGCTGCTGGCGGGAGCATCGTCCAGCTTGCAGGCGGGGTCGAAGGCGATGCCAGCCTCGGTGGTGTTAGAGATGACGAAACGAATCTCGGGCTGGTCAGCCAGTGCCATGAAGGCCTGGTTCTGCGTGTAGGGGTTCAGACAGCGGCTTATGACGTCGATACGCTCCAGCGTATTGACGGGCTTGCCGTTCTCACGTCCCTGCAGATTCACATGGTAGAGGCAGTCCTGACCGTTGAGCCACTCAATCATACCTTGAGCCAGGGGCTGAACGACAACGACAGAGCCATTGAAGTCGGTCTTCTGGTTCATGTTCCAGATGATCCAATCAACAAAGGCGCGGAGGAAATTACCTTCACCAAACTGAATTACTTTCTCGGGCATCACGCTCTTAGGCGCGAACTGTTTGTTTAGCGGTTTCATAAATGTTTATTGTTTTTAGTTTGTTTTTTTGATTAGTGATGCAAAGATAGACAAAAAAATTCGGAACGCCAAAAAAATGACGCTCCGAAGTCCGTAAAATTTGCGTAAAGGTTTGCGAACGACTTGTCAACGCTAACGTCAACGTCAACGCTAACCTTAACGCTAACGATAACCCTAACGCTAACGTTAACTCGATGTAGTCATGAAAATCGAGAATCAGGGCTTCATCTTGCCACAACATACTTGTGCAGCGTCTGGCGGACAGCACCCTTTCCGGCATAGAGTTCCTTGACCATGCCTTCTATCTGCTCACCCAGTCCTGCCTCATAGAGGTCGAGGCCGAAGACGTCCTTGCGTGAGTACAGCTGACGCAGAGGGCTCCAGTCCTGGTCTGGCTTGCCAATCTCCAACGGCGCGACGATGGCCTGCAGCTCTGCCAGCATGGGGTCGGGTGACGGTTCAAACGGTGTCAGGTCGTCCTTCAGACCTTTCAGGTAGCGGGCGTAGCCGGCCAGCGTCAGCGGAATGAGCACCAGATTCTGCATGTCGAGTCCACGGGCCACATACTTCTTGATGGTCTCACCGAAACGGATGGGCAGCTTCTGCGAGGTGTCCATGGCGATGCGCTGCGGCGCGTCGGGCATGAAGGGGTTAGGCAGTCGGCGGTTGATGACGGCACCAATGAACTCATAGGGGTTCAGCACGCCCGGGTCAACCACTACGGGCATAGCCTCCATGTAACCAATCTTCTGGATGAACGGGCGCAGGTCCTCGTCCTTCATCTCGGCAGAGATGAGCGTATAGTCCAGCATGCAGCCATAGATGCTCATGGCGGTGTGCAGCGGGTTCAGACAGGTGGTCACCTTCATGGTCTCCACCTTATCGACCGTCTCGCGGGTGGTATAGAGAGCTCCGCCCAAGTCTAACGGCGGACGGCCATTGGTGTAATGGTCCTCAATGACCAGATACTGCACCTCCTCGGCATTCACGAAGGGTGCCGTGAACGTGTGCTTCTCGGTCTCAATGTAGTTATTGTCCTCAAAGCCGTCGGCCTCTAAGAGTTCCTTCACCTTCTGGTGCGGACGCGGGGTAATCTTGTCAATCATCGACCAGGGGAAGGTCACCTTCGTCTCATCCTTCAGGTAGTCCAGGAAAGCCTGTGGCACCAGCCCGTTCTTCACCCAGCGCTCAGCGTATGCCATGATGCCGGCCTTCACCTTGTCGCCGTTGTGCGAGCAGTTGTCCATGGACTGGATGGTGAGAGCCCCACCTACGGCCCCCGAGGGGGCTTCTAATGCAAGCCAACGTTCGTAGAGCAACTCACACACCTTACCCATGGCGAATTTGGGGCCTCCGGAAGTTCCCACTCGTGGGGAGACAGGGCGGGCTTCCAGGTCTGCCTCATTAAACGTGTAGCCCTTCTCGGTTATGGTGAACGAAATCATCTGCAGGCTCGGGCTGCGGAAGATCTCCACCAGACGGTTCCAGTCAGTGAACTGCGGGTCGGCCTTCAGTGCCTCGGTAATGCTGGCAATCACCTTCTTCTCTATGTTGCCGTCGCTCTGCAGCGACACCAGCAGCGAAAGGTTGTCGTAGGGTGCATAGGCCTTGTCGATGACCTCGAAGTCGAAGGTCTCGGCCACGATGACACCGCGGTCGTACTTTCCCGTGTTCAGCGCGTCGTTGAGTATGGCAGCGGGAAAGGCCCTGAAGATGTTTCCACCGCCGAAGTGCACCCACGTGGGCTCCTTCGCCGTCTTCTCGCGCACTGCCTTGATGTCAAACTTCGGGAGCTGGTATCCTTTCTGCTCCCACTCTGCGGCATTCAACTGGCCGTTCAGTATGTCTGCTAACTTCATAATAGCTCTAATAGTTTTTAAATTATTAGTGTTTATTGATGGACGCAAAGATAATACTTTATATTGGAACTTCCAAAGAAAAACTGCAAATTGTTGTAATTTACACAAACAAAAAAAGCCTCCCCCCGCAGGGGAAGGCCATTCAGAGAGAACAACTTTTCAGTTATTAGGGCTCCTTGTCTTCCGAGATGATAGCCGAAAAAACGGGCACCTGCACTTCCTTGCCTTTGTGGCGAATGGTCTTGTAGGTCACCTCGTAAGCCTTGCGGAGGATGCACTTCTCAAGGAACTTACGGCTGGTGATGCGCTCGAACTTCTCGTTCTCAGGAATGAAGCGGATGTGAACACCCACCACGTTCTCTTCCACGTTGAAGTCAGTAGCACTCTCTGCACCGCCGGGAGTGTTCTCGATGGTGGGACGGAAGGTTCCGAAACCGTCAATCTTCACGCCCTGGCCCTCGGTAATCTTCTCCAGCGTTGCGGTGATGACGCTCTTCACTACGCCCTCCATGGTGTCCACCGTGTAGGGGGAGCCATGGCTGGCAATGTGGAGGCAGATGCCACGAAGGTTGACGGGCTCCTTGTAGTGGATGCGTGCAAAACTCTTTCCGTAATTGTCGGACTTCTCGTTGTTGTTGGTGTAGATGTCAAGATCTACGATAGTCTGTTGTGTAGCCATAATTAATAATGTTTTTAAAGAGTGAATAAAATGTTGTTTCTGACTATTGTCGGTGCAAAGTTCCGAAAATAGAAACAAATATTTTGTACATCTCGTACATTTTTTTCAAGTGAACGAAATGTACAAAAAATAGCCCAAAATAATCTCGCTAAAAGTTGCTTCGTTCCAGATTATTTCGTATCTTTGGAAAGAAATCGCAAACCTTTTGTAAATAAAGGCAGTTCCAAGGATTGAGAAAAATTAGGGTTCTTGCTTAGGCAAGCGGCAAAGCCGAGCGACGAACTGGCAACGGTTCTCATTTCCTCATTCTGCCGTGATTTGCGTTTCAAAGAACTCCCGACGCTGAACCACCAGCCTGTTTCAACGGCTCGTTGTCGGGGGCAAAGGTTATGCTTTTATTTGAAACCGCCAAATCTTATACATACAATTTACGGGGCTTACCGCCATATCGGTTCCTTTCGCCAGTCTCCCGTGAATCCGTATTTGTAATAAGGTATGCATGTGTTGTTGTCAATCAAGGCAAGCAGTTTCTCTTTTATCTGGTTCTCTGGATATACTGCATTGCAGAGATAGAGCATGGCAGTAAT
>ONRS01000101.1 GCA_900320255.1 uncultured Prevotellaceae bacterium | reverse complement strand
AGATAACAAAAAGGTCGGAATCCAAGCGAGGATACCGACCTTAATTTTTATATAACTTGAAAAAAGTTTTAGCGGACACCAATAATTTTGTTTACATTTGCATTTTGATAAACAAACGACATGGATTTTCACAAGATCATAAAAAGAGTCAGACAGTATTGGAAACGGATAGCCGCATTCGTACGGTATCGCAACCAGCCGATGCCATTCGTTGAAGCCGGAACGCCAACTGTAGCGGTGCTGTCGAAAAAGGAGGCAGAGGGCTTTTCCAGACCGGGCTTCCAGATAGCCTATATGGCTGAGGCAAAAAGTTCTGATGATGTCAGCAATGCTGTGTTTGTGGCCTGTGGAATGAGTATGACGGGAAAAGCCAACCTGCTGACCGACGATGAATTAATTATTGTCAACAACAGTTCACACGTCATTGGAAAGAAATTCCGCAAGATGGAAGTGGCGCTTGAGGAAAAAGCCGATGGCACACCCGTGGTGGTCATCATCACCAGTACGAAAGAATTGCCTCCTTATATGATAAAACATGTGGTAAGAGAAGACTTTCCGGAAGAGGAGGAGCAAGATGTCACGCCGGCAGACGAAGAAGCAGAGGCGGGCGACCACCGTCTCCTGCGCGAGCCGCTGGCCGACCACATGATTATAGAAGCCATCACGACGGCTGCGAATGCCATGCTTAACGACGGCGTTGCCGCCCGTATGAAATGGAAGGAAGGCGGCGAATACTTTGACAAGGAGTACGGCATAACGCATCTGGCAGTCTGCTTGTTCTATTTTATCCACATTCACCGGCTCAGCACGAGCAGCACTTTTTTCTTCCATCAGCAGAGACAGTACATTGAGTTCTGCCGTGATGGCCTGCCGAAGGATGCGAACCTGTGTGCCGAACGTTACTTCAGGGTGTGCATCAGTAAACTTCAACGCACATCGTGCAGCTTCGACGAATATATCAAGAGCAGTGTGAAACCAGAAATCGTGTGGGAGAAAGGGCAGTTCAACCTCTGCTTCTGGTATGCCGTCTATCGCCAGGCAGCCCGGCATTTCAGCCAGGTGCTGACCCCGGAAGAGCAGCATTAAGCCACGCAAGGCATTGTTTATTTTTTGTACATTTTGTGCACTTTTGAAAATTGGTACAAGATGAACAAAAAACTACATTTATTTTTCTTTCCTTTGCACCGACGAATCAGTCAAACAGGTAAAATTAATAAATGTCTAACAATTCTAAATGTAAAAGCGTATGGCAACACATGATGTAGAAGTTCGCGTGAATCTTCGCGCTAACCAGAACGAGAAGAGCGATCAGTTCGGACGCTTGTATCCGTACCTCGACCGTACCTCGACGATTAACCAGCGCGGTCTTTGCGACAGGATCGCTAAAACGGACACCATCTTCGGTCGCGAAGTAATAGATGGTGTAGTGACTATCTTCCAGAAGACTGTCTTCGACTGTCTTGCTGAGGGCGTAGCCGTCCAGCTGAACGGTGTGGGTACCTTCTATCCCACACTCGTGAGCCGCAAGGGCGGTGTGGCCAGCTGTGCTGAGGCCGTGAAATTAGGTGCCGACGATATCGTAACGGGCGTACACGTACGTTTCCTCCCCGACGGCACAAAGATTGACAGCATCACCAGCAAGAAGTTCAAGGAACGTTGCTCTCTCAAGCTCAACATGCTTCAGGAAATCGCCTACAAGACTGTGGAGGGCAAAGAGGTGCCCCAGTACACCTACCGCCCCATCTATCAGGTAGCAAACGCAAAACCTGACCCAGGCCCCGAGCCTTAATCGAAAAGAGGGTGTGCCCAACCAGGCACACCCTCTTTTTTTATTATTAATAAAGGCTATTTCACTTTTGCCAGCAGGTCGGCGGGCAGCGTGGGCATGGCTCCGTTCTGCGTGCAGACGAAGGCACTCACCTCTACTGCCAGCTTATGAGCCTCGGCCACGGGCTTGCCGCTCAGCACGGCAGCACAGAAGGAGCCTGTGAAGGAGTCGCCGGCACCGACGGTGTCGGCCACCTTCACCTTCGGCGTCTCCTGGAACGACATCTGACCGGGTGTGAAGACGTAAGAGCCGTTGGTGCCGCAGGTCAGCACGAGCATGTCGAGGTTGTACTTGCCCAGTATGAGCCAGCACTTGTTCTCAATGTCGAGTCCCGGGTAGTCGAACATGCGGCCAATGAGAATCAGCTCCTCGTCGTTAATCTTTAAGATGTTGCAGCGCTGCAACGACTCCTTGATAACCTCCTTGGTGTAGAACTGCTGGCGCAGGTTGATGTCGAAAATCTTGACGCAGTCTGCGGGCGTGTCGTCAAGGAAGCGGTGAATGGTCTCGCGGCTGACCACGTTGCGCTGTGCCAGTGAGCCGAAGCAGACGGCGCGGCATGAACGGGCAATGCGGGCAATGTCGTCGTCGTAGGGAATGTTGTCCCAAGCCACGTTCTCCTTGATGTCGTACGTGGGAATGCCCTGCTCATCGAGTTGCACCTGCACGGTGCCCGTAGGGTAGGGTACACGGGGCAACAGGTCGTTCAGGCCATGCTCCTTCAGCGAGGCAATGGTCTCGTCGGCCAGTTTGTCATCGCCCAGGGCGCTGACTGCAATCGTATTGTCCATGCCCAGGAATTGGCCTGCATGGTAGGCGAAGTTGGCGGGAGCGCCACCCAGTTTCTTACCTTCGGGAAGTACGTCCCAGAGGACCTCTCCGAGTCCTACTACGTAGCGGAGACCCTCCCCATGCCCCTCCCTGTTAGGGCGGGGAGTAGTTGCATTTTGCTGTTCCATAGTTTCAGTATTAATATTATAGTTATTCATTGTTCTTTTGACTTGAGGAATGGTGACCACTCCCCTCCCTCACAGGGAGGGGTTGGGGGAGAGTCTTTTGATATAAGTGAAAAGATAGGCCACGCCGACGGCCATGACGATGACGGCTCCGGCTTGTCCCATGGCATCGCTCATGAAGCCCATAAGCAGCGGGAAGATGGTTCCGCCGAAGAGTCCCATGATCATGAGTCCGCTCACCTCGTTCTGCTTCTGCGGCATCGACTCAAGGGCCGTGGCGAAGCAGATGGAGAAAATGTTGGAGTTGCCGTAGCCCACGAGGGCAATGGCGGTGTAGAGCATCCACTTCTCGGTGCCGATGAAGAGGCCGCACATGCTGAGGGCCATCATGATGACGCTGATGATGAAGAACGTGCGTGTGGGCAGGACGCGCAGGAAGAACGAGCCCGTCAGGCAGCCTATGGTACGGAAAATGAAGTAGAGCGAAGTGGCGAAGGCGGCGTCGTTGAGCGTCATGCCTAATCGCTCCATCAGGATTTTCGGTGCGGTGGTGTTAGTGCCCACGTCAATGCCCACGTGACACATGATGCCGAGGAACGACAGCAGCACGATTGGTGTGCCTAAGAGCTTGAAACACTCCACGAAGGTGGAGGCCTTGCCCTCAAGAGGTTCTTCCTCAATAGGCGTGATGCCGAGCAGCAGCGTGGCCAGCAAGCCTACCACGAAGTAGATGGCGAAGAGCACGCGCCAGTCGAGTCCGAAGTGGGGGATGACAGCTGTGGCACCCCACATGGCCAGATATGGCGCCAGGAACGAGGCGATGGCCTTGATGAACTGTCCGAAGGTGAGCGTAGAGGCCAGGTTGCCGCCTCCCATGACGGTTGACACCAGCGGGTTCAGCGAGGTCTGCATCAGCGCGTTGCCTATGCCGAGCAGCGAGAAGGCAACAAGCATGAAGCCAAACGAGTTGCCAAACAGGGGGATGAGCAGCGACACGACGGTCACCACTAACGAGAGCAGCACGGTCTTCTTTCGGCCAATCTTGTTCATCAGCATGCCCGTGGGGACGCTGAAGATGAGGAACCAGAAGAATACCAGCGAGGGGAAGATATTAGCCACGGAGTCGGTCAGAGCCAGGTCTTCCTTCACATAGTTAGAGGCTATACCTACGAGGTCAACGAAGCCCATGCAGAAGAAGCAGAGCATGACCGGCAGCAGTGCGAGTTTGGATGTTTTGTTCATAATTTATAAGGATAAATAGTTATTTTAGCTTTGTTGGTTACTTTGATGTTGTTGTAGGGCTCCGAGGGGAACACCAGGTTAGTCATGGCCATGCGGCCGTCGGCGTCGAAGGCCTCGATGCTGCAGCGGTCAATGAAGAGGCGCAGCTGCTTCATCTGTCCGTGGGTCGGTGCCGTGGTGACGCAGGCGAAGTTCTCGCTGAACGTCACGTTGCCGCTCTTGGTGCGGTCCATGCTGAAGGTCTGCTTCTGGGCATCGTAGTGCATCGTCACCTGCTCGCCTTTGGCATTCGACAGGGTGATGTCAGCCGTTCCCTTCAGGTTGACCACCACTTCGCAGGCCTCGGTGAGCTGCTTGGCGGGCTTACCGCGCAGGGTGAGCATCTCTGGCGAGGGTGTCACACCGCAATAGGTCTCCGTGCCATCGGTAAACAGGTCCAGGTCGCGGGCAATGCTGTTAGCCGAACGGAACTGCTTGGTTGGCACCTCGTTGGCATACTGCCAGTTCGACATCCATGCCAGGGCAACGCGGCGGCCAGCCGGTGCATTGTCGAAGGTGACGGTGGCATAGTGGTCCTTGCCGTAGTCGAGCCACTTCGTCACTTCGGACTTGCTCTCACAGGTGAACTGGTGACCGTCGAACTGTCCGATGAAGTACTGGGTGGCCGAGCCGCCGAAGATGCCGCCCGGGTTGATGTTGCACACCAGCATCCACTTCTGCTGACCCGTACCGCGCACGGGCAGCTGGAACAAGTCGGGGCATTCCCATACGCCGCCGTGGCAGCCGTACTCCTGTCCGAAGCGGCTCTCCATGGTCCACTGTTTCAGGTTGGCCGACGAATAAATCTGCATCTCCTGACCCACGGCCAGCATCATGATCCAGCGCTGTGTCTCTTTGTGCCAGAACACCTTCGGGTCGCGGAAGTCCGGGGCGTTCGACGTAATGACGGGGTTGCACTCATATTTAGTAAACGTGCGTCCGCCGTCGGTGGAGTAGGCCATGCTCTGCGTCTGCGACTCGCCGGCCGACGTGTAGAAAGCGATGACGGCGTCCTTGCCGAAGCCTGCCGTGTTCTCATGGTCAACGACGCATGAACCGCTGAAAATGGTGCCCAGGGCGTCTGCCTTGATGGCCGTCGGCTGAGCCTCCCAATGAATGAGGTCACGCGACGTGGAGTGGCCCCACGTCATGTTCTCCCACATGGAGCCGTAGGGGTTCCACTGGTAGAACAGGTGCCATACGCCGTCCTTATAGAACATACCATTCGGATCGTTCATCCAGCCATAAACGGGCGTATGATGATAGAGCGGGCGGAAGTGCTCGCGGTTCTGGGTGTCGAAGGTGTCAGAAAGCTTCATCTCCTTCCAGCAGGCCAGCTCCTTCAGGGCACCCGTGGTACGGCGGTCGCCGTTGAAGTGGATGTCGAGGAGCGTTGAGCGTTGAGCGTGGAGGGTTCTTGCTCTGGCAAGCGTCCCTGCGGGCCGAGCGGAGCGTTGAGTGTTGAGCGTGGAGGGTTGAGTGTTGACGTTGTCGTTGACGTTGACGTTAAAGTTAGCGTTAGCGTTAATCTCCAACGGCACGAAGTAATCGACCTTATCCACGGCCAGGCGCACGTTGAGCGTCTCGACGGTGTTGTTATTGTTCAGCACTCGGATGTTGGCCATTTCTGCCTTCTCTTCCACCGGCAGCAGCACATATCGCTCTGCGTTGCTCAGGCGCACCATGGCATGTCGGTCGCTGAGAATGCTGGGCGTCACTTGGGCCTTGGTCAGGCAGCATGCAGCCAGCAGCAGCAGTGTCAAAAAGTTTCTCTTCATTGTCTCTTTCGTTTTGATTTAGTTATTGGAATTTGCTGCAAAGTTACGTTTTTCCGTCCTCTTATACTATAAATAATGATACAAAAAGTAAGAAAAAACGTTCAATGAAACATTTTTCACAAGAAAAAAAGAATCTCCACCCCTTAGACATGTGACTTTTGGGGTGGAGACGTTACTAACTTTACCAAACTGTAAGAATTAATATTGGCTGACGGTGACGTCACTCACCGTGACGGAGCCGCCGTAGTTGTTCACACTCCAGCAGTTTTTCTGGATGCCATAGATGCGTTGCGTGTAGGCACATACATCGTTGATGTACATTACCAGGACAGAGTTGTCAGTATAGATGTCAATCTTGTACGTGTTGTCAGCAGGGCGCTCGAACCAGTAGCCGTCGATGCCCTCAATGAATCCCTTGCCGTAGATTTGCTGCTCGTTGCCATTGTCATCAGACATGACACGATAGCCCTCCTGCTCGAAGTTCACCTTACGGTGGTTCTCATCCTCGGGGTTCACCACCATGGTATAGTAGAACTCATGGTCAGTACTGCGCACGAAGGAGATGCCGAACTTATCCCAGTTGTTGGAGGTCTTCACCGTGAACTTGAGGTGGTTGGCGGTTCCCAGCCGGTTGTAGAGCACGTAGGCATCGTCACCCGAGAGTGTGCCGCCGTTATAGCCGTTGGAGGCCATCACCTTCACATCCTGCTGCTGCGTGTATTTGGCCGCCATGGCAGGCACGGCACCCAAAGTCAGCGTACCGTCACTGTGCTGAATGAGCTTATGGCACACCAGTGCGCCGCTCCAGTTAGGCTCATTGCCGTCACCGGCTCCCACGCTGACGTTCTTCTCATGCAGGTCAGCACCCGAACGGAAGGGACACCAGCCCCAAATGTAACGGTCGGTGCCGTTGGAGGCTGTCTTTCCGGCATAGAAGGCACGGCTGTCGAGCACGCCCTCATGGCCGTCGGCAGGCCACTTCGGACCGTTGTTGAAGCAGTCCTTCAGCTCGTCGTAGCTGCGGGCCATCATGTACTTCACCTTGCGGCTCCACGAGGCACGGAAGCTCTCGCTATACACCAGATACCACCAGTCGCCCATCTTGAAGACGTCGGGGCACTCGAGCATACGGTCCCAAATCATGCGGATTCGTCCTACGTGTTCCCACGACTTCAGGTCAGGCGATTTGAACTCAGCAAACACTGGGTCGCCGCCCCCGACTGGGTAGGTAGCAATGAGCATGTGGTAGAGGTTGTCATCGGCCACGAAGATCTGCGGGTCGCGGAAGTCGTTGGCGGAGTAGCCGAAGTCAGGGCCGTTGAGCGTCCAGAGCTCGTCCTTAGTCCACGTCTTGAAGTCGGTCGATGTGGCACGCATCACCACCTCCCGGTTCTTGCAGTTGCCGTTGTGTCCGGTGTAATAGACGTAGTACGTGCCGTCCTTCTCGTAGGCACATCCCGTACCGATGGCTGCGTCCTGCTGGTAGTCGTTGGCAGCGTAGGGAATGATTTCGCCCAGTGATGTGTAGTTGGCTCCGTCCTTGGTTGATACGCCCCAGATGGGGTGGAAGCGGAAGGTCATGTTGTTGGTATATTCCTGTAGGTAGAGCACTTTGAAGTCGCCGGTCCGCTGGTCGTAGAAGGGCATGGGGTCGCCCACACGCCCCACGGAGGGAGTGTAGTAGGTGCTGAACCCCTGTTCGTCGGTAGGTTCAAAGTACGACGATGTGCCGTTCCAGTCGCGTGTCGGGTCACCGGCGAAGTTGTCGTCAGAACAGGAGGCGAGGGCTGCCGGTGCTGCGGCGATTCCGCAGTACACCAGACAACCAAGTAGGCTATGCATTATTTTATTTGTTTTCATAACTTCAACTTTTCAATTTTTCAGTTCTACAAATTTATTTGGTCAGGTAGTCGAACGCGT
>ONRS01000141.1 GCA_900320255.1 uncultured Prevotellaceae bacterium | reverse complement strand
GTACAGCTTGCCGAACTGGTCTGACTTCTCGTTGTTGTTCTTGCGCAGATTAACGCGCAGTTCAATAGAATTAGTCTGTCCCATAAAACTAAGTTTAAAAATTAGACTTACCGCTACCCTAAGTCAGATTCAAATGTTATTTTACCCCAAGCAAAACCTTCGTTACATACCGCCTAACTATTAAATACAACCGGGCAAAACCACCTTTAGAAGTAACCTAATTGTCGGATTTACGGCACAAAATTAACCGCATTCTATGTATTGAACTGCCTAAAGACGGCCTCATCCAGAAAAAACTTTGTTGGGTTTACTTCGGATGCACCCATCGTATCGTCAAGGGCAAAGAGGGCGATTTCCACAAGACCGAAATACGTGTCCGTAAAATCATACCTGTAACGGGTAAGTGAATTTAGTCCACAGTCCACAGTCCACAGTCCACATTAAGCTATTTTCAATTGAGTGAAAAAAAAGTTAAATAGGGTGTTGACATTAAGAGAGAAAAAAAACTTATAATTTTATATATATATTTATTTTTATAAATATATATATAAAATTATAAAAATATTATTCAAAAAAAGTTAAGCGAATTTGAGCTTATTGTGGACTGTGGACTGTGGACTGTCAACTTAAAAATTAAGAATATATGGAGATAAAATTAAAAAATAAAATATTTGAAGTTACTCTAAATTTAGAGAACGATTTTGACATTACCAAATCAGGTAGCGGAGGCTGGGAATGGACAAATACATTCGGTGAATATTACGAAGGCTCATTCCAATGGGAAGATGGCAAAGTGATTGACTGGGACGGCATAGATGAACTACCTTTCTCCGTGCCCTTGGCTTTTATGTATATTGGACTTTCTATTGACGATTTACCTGATGTGGCAGAAAAGATCAGTTGATTGCAATGCTCTATACTTTGCCAGAGCTTATATATGAATTCATCATGACAACCGGGCATTCGGTAAGGTTCGACAAGTACGGAATTGTGAAGATAAAGGAATTGCATGGTAAGCTTTATGCATCGTTCCGTAATCATCCGGACTTAGTTAAAAGACTGATGGATGAGACCTATCTCATTAAGCATTACGAAATGATTGAGGGAGAGAAGGTGATAAAAGGTGGACGTATGTCAAGTCCATATAATGACTTTTAGTCCACACTCCACAGTCCACAGTCCACAATAAGCTTTTTTCAGTTGAGTGAAAATATGTTAACGAGGGTTGTTTATCGACCCTCGTTTTCTAAAATGTTAACAAAGCATTCAGCAGCTCTTTTGTAGCCTCTACAGCGTCCCCTTGGTGGAGGGCAGCTGGTAGTGGTAGATGTCGCGGCGCACGGCCATTCGGAGGGCACGTGCCAGGGCCTTGAAGATGCCTTCTATCTTGTGGTGCTCGTTCTGACCCTCGGCCTGTATGTTGAGGTTCATGCGGGCAGCGTCGCTGAGCGACTTGAAGAAATGGAGGAACATTTCGGTGGGCATTTCGCCGATGCGCTCACGGTGGAACTCGGCTTGCCAGACGAGCCAGGGGCGGCCGCCGAAGTCAAGGCTGACGGCGCAGAGGCAGTCGTCCATGGGCAGGCTGTAGCCGTAGCGCTCTATGCCGCGCTTGGAGCCTAAGGCACGGTGGATGCACTCGCCCAGGGCAAGGGCGGTGTCTTCGATGGTGTGGTGCTCGTCAACGTGCAGGTCGCCCCGCGCGTGCACGGTGAGGTCGATCATGCCGTGACGGCCTATCTGCTCGAGCATGTGGTCGAAGAAGCCTAAGCCAGTGCTGATGTCACACTGGCCGGTGCCGTCGAGGTTGACACGTACGAGGATGTCGGTCTCCTTGGTGGTTCGGCGCACTTCGGCGGTGCGCTCTCCGGCAAAGATGAGCTCGGCTATTTTCGGCCAGTTGCTCTGCGCGGCCTGCGCCTCGCACTCTACCTGCAGGAACCGGCAGCCAATGTTGGCGGCAAAGAGGCGGTCGGTATCGCGGTCTCCGATGACGTAGCTGTTGGCCATGTCGTAGAGAGGGTCGGTCATGTATTTCTTCACCAGTCCGGTGTTGGGCTTGCGCGTAGGGGCGTTGTCGCAGGGGAAATGTCGGTCAATGAGTATGTCGTCGAAGGTGACGCCCTCGCCTTCGAGTGTCTGCAGTATGAAGTTGTGAACGGGCCAGAACGTGGGCTCGGGGAACGACGGTGTGCCCAGTCCGTCCTGGTTGCTCACCATGACAAACTCGAAGTCGGTGTGCTGGCGCAGGAAGCTGAGGGCACTGATGGCGCCGGGCACGAACTGCAGCTTCTCGAACGAGTCAATCTGTTCGTCAGCGGGTTCGCGGATGATGGTGCCGTCGCGGTCGATGAACAATACGCTTTTCATGATAATGGTATGTTTTGGTTTTCTTGTTTTCTTTGTTCGCGGGTGTCAATGCTTCCATACACGTAGTACAGGCAGAAGAGCAGGGGCAGCACGATGTAGAGCTGCATGAACGAGCTGAGTGTGCAGGTGACGAAGGTGAGCAGCGTGATGTAGCCGGGCATGCCGAGGGGGTCGCCGCCTACGACACCGATGCGTGCCTGCCAGTTGGCTTCGTAGAGAATGAGCTCGGGCAGGCTGGCAACGAGATACAGCAGTCCGAGCACGATGAAGCAGACAAGCAGTACGACGAACTGAGAGCCCCAGAAGCGGAGTGACGTGAGGTAGCGGGTAATGAGGAGCACGGTGTAGTGGGTCTTGCGCTCAAAGAGGTAGCGGGTGGTGATGTAGGCCGTGGGCAGCAGCACAGTGCTGACGATGCTGAACAGCAGGGCCAGCAGGACCAGTGAGGCTATGTGGTGCATGGGGTCGAGGAACATGGCGCGTTTCCAGTAGGCAAAGGCCGCGACCACCCCGTAGCTGACGCAGAAGAGCACGCCGTTGAACAGCAGAGCCTTGACAGAGCGCCACATGTCGGAACCCTCCCAGTGCAGATGGCGCTGGACAGGAAGCAACGCCCCGCCTGCCTGATGCTGGCGCAGCAGCGCCACGCCATAGCCGCCAAAGGCTGCCAGGGCAACCGTGCTCAACACGGTGAGCAGCGCGATGATGATGAGCAACAGCCGGTATTGGTCGGCATATTGCCAGGCGGTGGCCACGTTGCTGAATATGCGCGACACCAGCTCCGGCCAATAGACAAAGGCGACGGTTCCGGTGGCACCGGCTATGACCGAAGTAATCAGTCCGGCCAGCCATGTAGATTTGAATATGCGGCGGAAATTCCCCATGTATAGCTGGAATCCCGCCGTCAGCGAAGCCCTTGGGCTGCGCTCCTTCATGAGTGGTTCTTCTTGTCTCTTTTCCATTGTTAGAAATGTTTTGGCGACAAAATTACTAAATTATTATCAATTATCAATTGCCAATTGTCATTTTTTTATTAATTTTGTCGCCAAAATGTAGAAGAAGATGAAAATAATCAAGTGGGGATTCATAGGCTGCGGCGACGTGACCGAACGGAAAAGCGGACCTGCCTTCAACGAGGTGGAGGGTTCGCAGATTGAGGCCGTGATGAGCCGGAGCGAGCAGAAGGCCCGTAGCTACGCTGAGCGCCACCACATTGGCAAATACTATACGGATGCGCAGAAACTGATTGACAACCCTGACGTGAATGCCATCTATATTGCCACGCCGCCGTCGAGCCACGCCACGTTTGCCATCATGGCCATGAAGGCCGGCAAGCCGGTCTATGTGGAGAAACCGCTGGCGGCATCGTACGATGACTGTGCCCGCGTGAACCGCATTTCGGAACAGACGGGAGTGCCCTGCTTCGTGGCCTACTACAGGCGCCGGCTGCCGTATTTCCTGAAGGTGAAGGACCTGCTGGAGAGCGGCACCATAGGCAAGCCGGTGAACGTGCACGTGCGCTTTGCCGTGCCGCCGCGCGAATTGGACTACGAACGGGGTAACCTGCCGTGGCGGCTGCAGCCCGACATAGCGGGGGGAGGCTACTTCTACGACCTGGCCCCTCATCAGCTCGACCTGCTGCAACAGCTGTTCGGCGTCATTGTCGATGCCCGCGGCTTTGTCGATAACCGTGGCGGACTCTATGAGGCGGAGGACACGGTGAGTGCCTGCTTCCGCTTTGAGAACGGTCTGCCGGGCAGTGGCTCGTGGTGCTTCGTGGCCCATGAGTCAGCCCGTGAGGACCGCATCGAGATTATTGGTGACCAGGGCATGCTGAGCTTCTCGGTGTTCGACTATTCGCCCATCGTGCTGCATACCAGTGAGGGCACGCAGACGCTGACGGTGCCTAATCCGCCCTACGTGCAGTTCCCGCTCATCAAGAACGTGGTGGAACACCTGCAGGGACTGGGCGTATGCGACTGTACGAGCCTGTCGGCAACACCCGTGAACTGGGCCATGGACAGGATTCTGGGTAAATTCTGATGAAAAAGATGAGACGCCTGCTGCTTACCCTCTGCATTCTTGCCTCGTTGGGACTGCGTGCCCAGGAAAATACAACTCCTGCTGACTCTGTAGGCGACTCTCAGGGTTGGTTAGAGAAACTGGTTAAAGGGTTCAGCAAGGTGGATGAGAACTACGTGGAGCCGCAACACTATAACTTCTCGGCCATGGTGCAGCTGACGCACACGTACGACATCTACCAGCTGAAGAGCAGTACGGGGCAGCGGTTGACACTGGCTCCTTCGCCTACCATGAAGGTGGGGCCGAACTTCGGATGGCGCTGGGTGTTTGCCGGTTACACCATCGACCTGAAGAACCTTGGCACGCGGATAACCTCGAAGCAGGAGTGGGACTTGAGCCTCTATTCGGCAACCATCGGGCTGGACCTGTTCTATCGGAGGACGGGTAACGACTATAAGATTCGGGATGTGAGAATAGGCGACGACAAGAACCTGAAGGCTCGCCTTGAGGGCGTCTCCTTCGACGGGCTGAGCGTTGGCATTACGGGGTTTAACCTCTACTACATCTTCAACCACCGACGCTTCTCTTACCCAGCAGCTTTCTCACAGAGTACGTGCCAGAAGATTTCGTGCGGGTCGTGGCTGGCGGGTATCGGCTATACCCATAACAGCCTGGAGTTCGACCATGAGAAGCTGGAACGGCTGGTGGAGCAGTACAGCTCAAGCACCACCACAGAACAGCTGGACAGCGGACTGATGTTCAACAGCGTAAAGTATGACGACTTCAGCGTGACGGGCGGCTATGCCTATAACTGGGTGTTTGCTAAAAACTGGCTCGCATGTGCCAGTGCTTCGTTAGGACTGGCATATAAGCGCTCGGTGGGTGACGCTGAGCAGAAACGGGGCTTCAGGTTTAATAACTTCAACCTCGACGGCATAGGGCGCTTTGCGCTGGTTTATAACAACATGCGTTGGTATGCGGGTGCCAGTGTGGTCTTTCATGGCTATACGTACCGTAAGTCCCGTTTTTCAGCCAATAATGCGTTTGGAAGCCTGAACCTGTATGTTGGCTATAACTTTGGATTAAGGTCAGAATATAAGAAAAAGAAATGAAGAAACTGTTAATATTGACAATGATTGGCGTAGTGGGGTGGGGGTGTCTTCCTGCCCGTCAGCCTGCAGAACAGCAGCCGGGTGACTCGGCCGCTGTGGGCGTTGCACCCGACGACGATGAAGTGAAAGGCAGCATTCCTGCCTATGTGTCATATACCCGTGAGGACAGCCAGTTTGTGTGCAGGGTGCTGAAGGAGGCAAAGAAGACGAAGGAAACCGAAACGTTGTTCTTTGCACGTAAGTTCTTGAACCAGCCGTACGTAGCTCATACGCTTGAAGTGTTTGACGAAGAACGTCTGGTCATCAACACACGCGAACTTGACTGTACCACATTGGTGGAAAACGTACTGGCACTGACCATTTGTGCACGCCAGGGAAAGACGTCGTTTGCCGACTTTGTGAAGACCTTACAGCAGATGCGCTACCGCAATGGCGTATTAGACGGGTACACCAGCAGACTGCACTACTTCAGCGACTGGATTGTTGACAACGGGCGAATGGGTATTGTCACTGAGATACAAGGACCGAATCCGCCGTTTACGGCCATGCAGAAGCTCAGTATTAACTACATGTCAAAGCATCCTGCGTCATATAAGGCCTTGAAGGCGCATCCGGAGATGGTGCCGACCATCAGGGAGCAGGAAATGGAACTGACGGGACGTGAGTTCCCCTTTATTCCCAAACAAGAGATAAGAAAGCAGAACACCCGCACCATGCGTAACGCGGTGAAGGACGGCGACGTGATAGCCATCACTACAAAAATAGAAGGACTTGACATCGCCCATCTTGGCTTTGCCGTATGGAAGGCTGACGGACTGCATCTGCTGAATGCCTCGATGGTGCACAAGAAGGTAGAGGAGGACCCAGTGCTCTTCCGTGACTATATCATGCAGAGAAGCACGTTCACCGGTATTCGTTTAGTAAGACTCAACTAAAAAAATGATAATAATATGGAACTACCTGATTTCATGACCCATGCCAATTACTTTTCGGCAAATGAATTTATGGAAAAAGTGGCCCGAGTGGCCAAACGGGCAGGTGCAAAGTTTGTCTATGCATCGCTCATTCTCTACTACACATTGCAGAGTCCAAAGGTGAGCAAGCGCGACAAGGCACTCATCATTGGTGCCCTGGGCTATATGATCAGTCCGCTCGATGTGCTGCCCGACGCCTATCCCATAGTGGGATTGTCTGACGACATGGCTGTGCTGCTTTTTGTGCTGCACCGAGTGTGGGCCAATGTCGATCCTGACATTGAACAGCGGGCAAAGGAGAGATTGGCCAACTGGTTCGACGAGGACGAACAGGAGGAAGCAGAACACCTCTTCGACAGTGAGGAATAAAAGAAAAGTGGAGCTGGCGTCAAACCAGCTCCACTTTGTTAATGTCCTGTTCCTTCTCGCAGTAGTGGCACGTCAATATGTTGCCTGCCACATGGAAATGAGTTGCCATCGGCTCGTTATTGGTGATGCACTTCGGGTTGTTGCACTTCACGATGCCGTGAATCTCACTGGGTGTTTCCACAGTCTTCTTCTCCACTACCTCGTAGTCGCGGATGATGTTCAGAATAACGTTCGGGGCAACTACCGATAGACGGGAAATCTCATCGTCTGTAAAGAATTTATCTGACACCTTGATGATGCCTTTGTTCCCTACCTTCAGCGAGGGGTAGTTGATGCCGATGGTGACGGGAGTGTTGATGTCGAAAAGACCGAGCAGACTGGCAACCTGATATGTCTTGCTGGCGGGTATGTGGTCTATGACGGTGCCGTGCTCAATGGCGGCAACCAGGCGTTCTTTCTTGTTCATATTGTAGGCTTAAAATCGTAAGTCGAAAATCCGTAAATCGTAAATTAAATGATGGTTTTATCGTTCTTAACATCGTCTAATGTAATGCCAAGCACGTCGCAGAAGATGGCTTCGCGGGCAAACAGCCCGTTGCCAGCCTGCTGTATGTAGTAGGCATGAGGGTTGTCGTCAACTTCGTAGGCTATCTCGTTCACACGGGGCAGGGGATGCAGTATCTTCATGTTGGGCTTGGCACTGCGAAGCATTTCGTTGTTCAACACATAGACGTTCTTCACCCGTTCATATTCCATCAGGTCAGAGAAGCGTTCCTTCTGTACACGGGTCATGTAAAGTATGTCGGCATCAGCAATGATCTTCTCGTTGAATGCTGTATGCTCCTGATACTTGATGCCGTGTTCGTCGCAATAGAGCTTGTACTCACGCGGCATGGCAAGTTCCTTGGGCGCAACAAAGTGGAACGTGGGGTTGAAGTGGCGCATGGCCATCAGCAGCGAATGAACGGTACGCCCGTACTTCAGGTCGCCCACCATGTAGATGTTCAGATTGTCCAGGGTTCCCTGTGTCTTGTAGATGCTGTACAGGTCAAGCATGCACTGTGAGGGGTGCTGGTGGGCTCCGTCTCCGGCATTGACAATGGGAATAGGGGCTACTTCCGAGGCGTACTGTGCTGCCCCTTCTATAAAGTGGCGCATGACGATGACGTCGGCATAGTTGCTTACCATGAGGATGGTGTCCTTCAGCGTCTCACCTTTCGTGCCGCTGGTAATCTTCGGGTCAGCAAACCCGATGACACGGGCGCCAAGACGGTTGGCTGCTGTTTCAAACGAGAGACGAGTGCGCGTGGAAGGCTCAAAGAACAACGTGGCGACGACTTTTCCTTTGAGCAGTTCGCGATTGGGGTGTTGCTCAAACTGTTCTGCCATCTCAATCATGTAGAGTATCTTCTCACGAGTGAGATTGGCAATGGTGACAAAATTATGTTTTTCCATTTTATTGTTGTGAATTTGCCGCGAAGTTACACATAATTTCCGAGATAGACAACCTTAAGACCGAAAAAATAGAAAGTTTTTTTGATATATGCGGAAAAAACATTACTTTTGCAGACGATATCTATACATATTTATTATATTTAAGAGATGAGGAAGTTTATCATACGTTCTTTGTGGACGATATTATTGGGAGGTATGCTCTCGCTCATTTTGGCTTTTGTGGCCATATCGAATGGTTGGATTGGATACATGCCACCCATCGAGGACCTGCAGAACCCCATTAACCGGTTTGCCACACAGGTGTATTCTGCCGATGGTAAGGTCATGGGTACGTGGAACTATAATAGGGAAAACCGAGTGCTTGTTGATTATACCCAGATTTCACCTTCGCTCATTCAGGCTCTTGTCGCCACAGAGGATGTCCGCTTCTATCAGCATTCTGGTATCGACTATTATGCACTTGGACGTGCCATCGTCAAACGTGGACTGATGAGACAGAAGAGTGCCGGCGGTGGCTCAACCATTACCCAGCAGCTGGCCAAGCAGCTCTATTCTGCTACAGCACATAGCGTCATGGAACGACTGCTGCAGAAACCCATCGAGTGGGTCATTGCTGTAAAACTTGAAAGAAACTACTCGAAGGATGAAATCATTACTATGTACCTCAATTATTTTGATTTCCTCCATAATGCAGTAGGCATTAAGACTGCTTCAAATACTTATTTCAGTAAGGACCCGAAAGACCTTACCCCGACTGAGGCTGCCATGCTGATAGGACTGTGTAAGAACCCTTCTTACTATAATCCCGTCCGTCATCCTGACAGGGCTGTTGAACGCCGTAACGTTGTGCTGCGCCAGATGATGAAGGCTAACTATATTTCGGAAGCTGACTGTTCACGCTATGAGGCTGAACCCCTCAACCTGAAGTTCCATGTGGCTGACCATAAGGACGGCATTGCCAACTATTTCCGCGATTATCTGCGGCGCTACATGATGGCTACACGTCCCGACCGCTCTGAATATGCTTCGTGGAATCAGGGAAAATATTATCAGGACTCTATCAACTGGGAGAACGACCCGCTTTATGGCTGGTGTAATAAGAACCGTAAGAAGAACGGTGACAACTATAATGTCTATACTGACGGTCTGAAAGTCTATACCACTATCGATTCGCGAATGCAGAAATATGCCGAGGAGGCTATTAACGAGCATGTGGCCAAGTACTTGCAGCCAGCCTTTAATCAGGAGAACAAGCGGAAGCCGAATGCTCCTTATTCCAGTAAACTCACTAACGAGCAGGTTAAGAATATTCTTATGCGCTCGGTGCGACAGAGCGAGCGCTACCGTGTGTTGAAGAACAACGGAGCCAGCAAGGCTGAAATTGAGCGGTCATTCAATACGAGAACAGAAATGACGGTCTTCTCTTATCACGGGGAAGTTGATACCGTGATGACGCCGCTTGACTCTATCCGATATTATAAAAAATTCCTGCGCTGTGGCTTTATGAGTATGGATCCTCGAAATGGTGCTGTGAAAGCATACGTCGGAGGACCTGACTTCGTACACTTTGCCTACGACATGTGTATGGATGGACGACGCCAGGTGGGGTCAACCATCAAGCCCTTCCTTTATAGTCTTGCTATGGAGAACGGATTTACACCATGTGATGTGGCACCAAACGTGCAGCAGACTTATATGGTGGCAGGACAGCCTTGGACGCCCCGAAACGGTAGTCATGCGCGTTATGGGGAAATGGTTACTTTGCGCTGGGGACTTCAGCAGTCGAACAACTGGATTTCGGCATACCTCATGAGCCGCCTTAATCCCAGCGCCTTCGTGCAGTTGCTTCATGAGTATGGCATTAAGAATCCAGATATCCACCCCTCAATGGCCCTTTGCCTTGGTCCCTGTGAGATAACGGTTGGCGAAATGGTCAGTGCTTATACGGCCTTTGTCAATAATGGCATACGTTCTGCACCACTGTTTGTCACAAAGATTTGCGACAACGAGGGTAATGTCATTGTTGAGTTCCAGCCACGCCTGAACGAGGTTATCAGTGAGGAGAGCGCTAATAAGATGCTTTATATGCTCCAGGCTGTCATCGACGGTGGTACCGGTGGACGTATTCGTTCTCGCTATAACATCACTTGCCAGATGGGTGGTAAGACTGGTACCACGAATAATAACAGCGATGCTTGGTTCATGGGTATTACACCGACGCTGGTAAGCGGCTGTTGGGTAGGGGGCGATGATCGCGACATTCACTTCGACACGATGACCTATGGCCAGGGTGCTGCTATGGCATTGCCGGTTTGGGCTTATTACATGAAGAAAGTTTTTGCCGACACACGTCTCGGCTATAGCGATCAGGCTGTCTTCGAGTTCCCGCCGGGATTTAATCCCTGTCCCTATAGTGGGGGTGGCGAAGCGGTGACTGAGGAAACCGATGCAGAAGAAATTTTCGAGTAATTAGCTCTTGAACTTCTGAAAAATAGTTAAAATCTGATTTTTATTTAAAAAAGTTGGTGAAAATATTTGTCAGTTCAAAAAAAGTTCTTACCTTTGCATCCGCTTTCGCTCAAAAACTTGGGCATGAGCAAATAAAGAAGAGTTCTTTGAAAGATTTACATAAACAGACAAGTAGTACAAGAAGCGAAGTGGCTACGTGTGCCCCCTAAGTTGGGGGGTTGGGGGTCTGAACAGGTCTCCGGTGGTCATTTTGGGTAATTGAACGAACCGTCGATTTTTAATAAAGAAGGAAATCGGACATCTTAGAGACAGAGACAATGCCGATAGAGATTTTT
>ONRS01000104.1 GCA_900320255.1 uncultured Prevotellaceae bacterium | reverse complement strand
TCAGCAGAGAAGATTGTGAAGGCAGTAAAGGCAACAGGAGCTGTTATCAGCGGCCCGATTCCCCTTCCCACCCACAAGCGTATTTACACCGTAAACCGCTCAACCTTCGTCAATAAGAAGGCTCGTGAGCAGTTCCAGCTGTCAGACTACAAGCGTCTGATAGACATCTACAGCTCGACGGCCAAGACCGTTGACGCCCTGATGAAGCTTGAACTCCCCAGTGGTGTAGAGGTTGAGATCAAGGTATAGTTTGTAGATTATTCATAAGCTATAGCATAACAGAAAAGGGGGTAGCCCACGTGGCATCCCCTCTTTTTGTTTCTGCTCAGAACCGCTATACTGTTCCATTCTTCGTTGAAATTGTTAATTTTGAGAAAGAAGGGCGGTATAGGACATTCTCAGCGAAAAAAACGACGTTTGGTTTTGGCGGGAAATGTTTAATTTTGCACGCAAATTACAAACACGACCATACATGGCAGATGCAATAGCACTATTGGGCGGGCAGGCCCCAACCTTTGTCATAGAAGACGAGGTAATGTTTCTTGACAGCTTGAACGAGGTGGAAAAGCTTTCAACAGTCTCGCCGGTCAAGATGGATTATAATGCCATTATTCATTGTCGCCGGGGAAGGGTGCTGCTTGAACTGGGCGGCAGTCAGCAGGTGAAGGTGTCGGCAGGACAGATGCTGCTGGTGCCTGCTCAGAAACTGTTGCATCCGATGATGGTCAGTACCGATGTCGATGCAGGAGCACTGCTCGTCAGCGACCGTGTGCTGAAGTCGGTATTGGGCCCTCAGATTGAAATTTGGAACCGCGGCATGTATCTGCATGAGACATACGTGATAGACACGCGGCGGTGGTCGGAAGCGCTGCAAAGCCATACGCATAGCATCTTCAAGGGTGAGAAACCGGTCTTGTTCCGTGAGTTTGTGCTGACGTCCCTGCGAATGTTCCTGCTGATAATTTGTGAGGAGCTGTTACGTCATGACGTCACGGCCGTCAGTGCAGGCAGCGACGCGCCGTCCGACAGGGAGAGGCAGCTGTTCAACCAGTTTCTTGAATTACTGCAGCATCAGCAGCAGAAGCGCCGGAAGGTGGTTTACTATGCCGACCAGCTTTGCATCACCCCGAAATATCTCTCTACCGTCTGCCGTAACGTCAGCGGCAAGTCGCCTATGCGCTGGATAGTGGATGGCGTCATGGAAGACTGCTATGCCCTGCTGCGTAACACCGACCTGACGGTAAAGGAAATCTCCAGCCGGCAGGGATTCCCCAATTCGTCGTTCTTCGGACAGTATTTCCGTGAACAGGCAGGTCTGACACCGTTAGAGTATCGGACTAAGTATAAAGTGGTTATTGACAATTGATGATTCTTGACATGGGGATGGCAAAAATAGACATTGTGAAAGTCGATAGTAAGGAAAAAATGAACGACTTTGTTCATCTGCCTTATTCTATATACAAGGATTGTGCGCAATACGTGCCAGACTTGGAAAGTGACATTCGCAACTTGTTTAATCCAAGGAAGAATCCTGCCTTCGAGTTTTCCGACTTACAGCCTTTTGTAGCCTATAGGGTGGGGGATGGTGCGTCCTCTTCGGTGCCCGTAGGGCGCGTTGTGGGTATCATCAACCGCAAGGCCAACGACCGCTGGAAGACGCGTAACGTACGTTTCTCGCTGCTGGAGTTCATTGACGATGCCGAAGTGTCGTCAGCCTTGTTGGATGCCGTCGCCGAGTGGGGAAAGTCGTTTGGCATGGACACGATAGAAGGTCCCTTGGGCATTACCGACTTTGACAAGGAAGGAATGCTTGTAGAGGATTTCCATCTGACGGGGACGATGAACACCATCTATAACCCCGAGTACTACCCCCGCCACATGGAGGCGTTGGGCTTTAAGAAAGAGGTGGACTGGCTGCAGATACGCATCGAGATACCCCAGGAGGTGCCGGCCCGGTATGCCCGGACGGCGCAGTATGTGCGTGAGCAAATGGGCCTGAAGGTCATTAAGCTGACGAATGAAGACATCTGGCAGCGCGGCTATGGCAAGAAGGCATTTAACCTGCTGAACGAGGCTTACAAGCCCATCTTCGGCTTCTCGTCGTTGTCGGAGAAACAGGTGGACAACTTTATGGAAAGGTATCTCCGCCTGATAGACAAGCAGCTGATTCCTGTTGTGGTGAACGACAAGGAGGAGGTGGTCGGCGTGGCCATCACGATGGGGTGCCTGTCGCGGGCCATGCAGAAAGCCAACGGACGGCTTTGGCCGACGGGCTGGTGGCACCTGCTGAGAGCCCTGAGATGGAAACGGGAGGACAGTGCCGAGATGCTGCTCATTGCCGTGCATCCCGACTATCAGGGCATGGGCGTGAATGCGCTGTTCTTCGACGACCTGATACCTATATATAATAAATATGGGTTCCGGTGGGCCGAGACAGGGCCGCAGCTGGAAGACAACGTCCGTGAGCTGTCGCAGTGGAAACCGCTGAAGCCCGAGTACGTGAAACGCCGCAGATGCTATAAGAAAGAGGTTGAGAGTTGAGGGTTGAGAGTTGAGCGTCGAGCGTCGAGCGTTGAGCGTCAAAGGTCAAAGGCTGAAGGTCAAAGGGACCCCCAAAAAAGCCTTAGACCTTAGACCTTAGACATTAGACAAAAACAATAAAATAGAATAAATAGTAAATAATCATGAGGAGAGTTGTAATAACAGGAATGGGCATTTGGTCGTGCATCGGTACGACGCTCGACGAGGTGCGCCAGTCTTTGTATGAAGGGCGCAGCGGCATCGTGTTCAGCCAGGAGCGCAAGGACGCGGGTTTCCGTTCGCCTATTTGTGGTAATGTGCCGCACCCGGAGTTGAAGAAAGTGTTGAGTCGTAATGTTCGCCAGATGATGCCCGAGGAGGCGCAGTATGCCTACATGGCTACCGTGCAGGCTTTAGAGCAGGCCCGGCTGACACAGGACTATATTGACAGCCACGAGGTGGGTGTCATCTACGGTAACGACTCGGTGGCCGAATCGACCATGGTGGCAATGGACAAGTTCCGTCAGGCAGGTTCAACGGCCGCCTGTGGCTCGGGTGCCATATTCCAGTCGATGAATTCGACGGTGACGATGAACCTGGCCACGCTGTTCCACCTGAAAGGCATCAACCTGACGGCCTCGGCAGCCTGTGCCAGCGGGTCGCAGTCGTTGGGACTGGGCTTCCTGCTCATCAAGAACGGCCTGCAGGACTGCATCGTCTGTGGCGGTGCCGAGGAGAACAACATGTATGGCATCGCCTCCTTTGATGCCTTGCAGACCTTCTCCACGCGCATTGACGACCCCACCAAGGCCAGCCGTCCCTTCGACCGTGACCGCGACGGACTGGTGCCCAGCGGTGGTGCTGCCACGCTCATCATTGAGAGCTATGAGCACGCCGTGAAGCGTGGTGCTCCTATCCTGGCCGAGATCCTGGGCTGGGGATTCTCCGGCAATGGTGACCATATCTCTACGCCCAATGTGGAGGGTCCGGCCCGCTCGCTGTTGCGTTGTCTGGAGAGTGCCGGCGTGTCACCGCGTGAAATAGGCTACGTGAATGCCCATGCCACCTCGACACCCATCGGTGACAGCCGTGAGGCAGAGGCCATTGCCCAGGTGTTTGGCGACTACCGTGTGCCTGTCACCTCAACGAAGAGTCTGACGGGTCATGAGATGTGGATGGCCGGTGCGTCGGAAATCATCTATTCCCTGCTGATGATGAAGAACGACTTCATTGGTGGGTCGCTGAACTTCGAGAACCCCGACGAGGTGACACAGTGCATCAACGTCGTGCCCGAAACGCGGCAGGAGCACTTTGACATGTTCCTGAGTAACTCGTTCGGCTTCGGCGGCACCAATTCAACGCTGATCGTTAAGAACATAAAAGATTAAACTTTAAGGTTAAATATTAAGAATAAAGTCATGACAAGAGAAGAAATCATTACACAAGTAAACAGCCTGCTGGCTGAGGAGTTTGAAATCGAAGAAAGCGAATTCGCACCCGATGCGAACCTGAAGGAAACGCTGAATCTCGACAGTATTAACCTGGTTGACCTCATCGCACTGGTGCAGTTCAACTACAAAATCACCATTCCCGTAGAGGACCTGAAGAAGATTCAGACCTTCGCCAACCTGTACGACTACATTGAGGAGCATCAGGCCGCATGACCTATAGCGGTGACGACATCAAACGGCTGATACCCCAGCGTTATCCGTTTATGATGGTGGATGCGTTTGAGGAGTGTGGCAGCAACAGTGCTGCCACCACACTGGTCGTTCGTAAGGACAACTACTTCATGCTACCTGACGACACCATGGCAGAGACGGGAATCATTGAGCACATAGCCCAGTCATGCTCTGCCCTGGCAGGCTTCAAGGCCTTGTCAGAGCAGTCGTCGGCAGCACCCGTCGGCATCATTGGCGAGGTGAAGCACTTTGTCTGCCACCGTCGTCCGCGGCTGGGGGAGAGCCTGTCAACCACCGTCACTTTCAACATGACGTTTGGTAATGTTACGCTGGCTACGGGGCAGTCGCTTGTCGGCGACGAGCCAATAGCTGAGGTGAACCTGAAAATATTCATTCAATGACCAACTTCTTTATTCGTCTTGCCCAGTATTTCCGTCAACATCGGGCCGTCTGTTGGCTCTCGATGGCATGTCTCTTTGTGTTCTTCGGCTACTTTGCCTTCCAGTTGCATTTAGAGGAAGACATCAACAAGCTGATGCCGTCGTCGAAGAACGAGGACGGCACGACGAAGCTGGCCTTTGCCGACCTGAAGATTAAGGACAAGGTCTTTCTGCTGTTTGAGGGTAAAGACACGGAAGAACTGATTGCGACGTGTGATGAGTTTGTCGAAACGCTACAGCAAAACGACTCGGTGAGCCAGAGCATTGGTGACATTTTCTACCATTTGGATGAAGAACTGCTGCCTGATGCTGTGGACTACATGACGGAGCACCTGCCAGCCTACATTGACACAACGGCCTACGCACGTTTTGACTCGCTGCTTACCCGTGAGCACTTTGTCCGGCAGATGCAGCAGAACCGTGAGGACCTGAGCGGTGAGTTCGGCGAGATGTTCCCCGATCTGATAGCGATGGACCCGATGGGCATGCGCAGCGTGCTGGCTGAGCAGCTGAAACCGCTGATGAGTGCAGGCAGCTATCAGACCATAGACGGTCATTTCTTCGTTCCCGACTCCACGGTATGTATAGCGTTCATCACACCGCGCTATTCGTCAACCAACACCGGGCAGGGCTCGGCGATGTTCCAGCTGATGAACGAGCAGATAGAACGTTTTGCCCAGACCCATCCGGAAGTGCGCATCAGCTATCACGGCACACCGGCCAGCGGATTCTACAACTCCTCGCAGATTAAGCACGACCTGACGACCACCATAGCAGGCGCACTGCTGCTGGTGTTGGTATTCCTGGTCGTCTGCTTCCGTCGTTGGGACACCATACCCTTGCTGCTGATTCCCGTTGCCTTCGGCACTTTGTTCGGCCTGGCCATGATGTATTGGCTCAAGGGCGAGTTCTCGCTGCTGGCATTAGGCATAGGCGGCGTTGTGCTGGGAGTGGCCATGAGCTATGTGCTCCATGTGCTGACCCACCACCAGTACGTCAGCGACACCAGCCAGCTGTTGCGCGACCAGGTGAAACCCGTCCTGCTGGGCTGCATCACCACCATCGGCTCCTTTGCCGGACTGCTGTTCGTCAATACCGACCTGCTGCGCGACTTCGGCCTCTTTGCCGGCTTTGCCATTCTTGGCACTACGCTGTTCTCGCTGACCTATGTGCCGCAGATGCTGACGTCTTCGGCCAAACGTTCTTTCCCGGCTTTCATTGAGCGTATCAATGCCTGTCCCTTCGACCAGAAACGTCCCTTGCTGATGGGCATATTATTAGTGGCAGTCGTTAGCATCGGTGCCTACATCATGGGCGGCACCCATTTCGATGCCGACATGCATAACTTAGGCTATGAAGCAGAAATCACGGAACACTCAGAAAACCTGCTCCGTGAAAAGACCTACACAGGCGATAAAACCAAATACTTTGCCAGCCAAGGGCGCACGATGGAAGAGGCCATTGACCACTTCGCCCTGCTTGACCGCAAGCTCGACTCGCTGCAACGCCTCGGACTGGTGAAGAGCTACACGCATACCAACCAGCTGCTGGTGCCGCAGCACACGCAGCAACAGCGCATAGACGCCTGGCACCGGTACTGGAATGCGGAGCGTCTGGCCACCGTCAGAAGGCTCATCAGCGAGACGGCACCGCAGGCTGGCCTGCGCCCGGAAGCTTTCGACACCTTCTTTGAGGCTGCTACTGCCGACTATCAGCCCGATTCGCTCTATAAGGCCGGGCTTATTCCCGAGGGTTACCTGTCAACGCTGACCGAACAGTCATACGGTGGCGACTACCTCGTGTTTACCTCGGTGCGCTGTCAGAATGACTCGGTACGCAGCGGCGACAGTGACTATATCCGCATTTGCGATGCCGTCAGCAGTGACCCGAACCTGTTGGTGCTCGACACCTATTATTATACGACCGACACACTGCTGCAGATGAGCCGCGACTTCGACACGCTGCAATGGCTCTCCATGGCATTCGTCTTCGTGGTGTTGCTCCTTTCGTTCCGGTTCAACTGGCTCCACTCCTTGTTAGGCTTTGCCCCCATCCTGCTCAGCTGGCTCATCGTGCTGGGTGTGATGAACTTGTTTGGAGTGCAGTTCAATCTTATCAGCATCATCATCTCCACCTTTATTTTCGGTATCGGTGTCGATTACAGCATCTTTGTGATGCATGGGCTTCTGAGTACCGACAAGGCTGCCCTTGGCTACCACAAGACGGCAGTCCTGCTCTCGGCCATCATCCTCATCGTTACCGTCAGCAGTATGCTACTGGCTCAGCATCCCGCCATTCGCAGCGTCGGGTTCTCCACGCTCGTTGGCCTGCTCTCAGCCGTTGTCCTCTCTTATGTTCTTCAGCCTGCCGTGTGGAAACTGATTAATCGTCAATCGAAAAAGCACAAGTAACAGCGATGTATGATGTAGTGATTATAGGCAGTGGTCTTGGCGGACTCATCTGTGCCCGTCAGTTGGCGCAGAGCGGACGCAAGGTGGTGGTGCTGGAACGGCAGGCCATGCCTGGCGGCTGCCTGCAGAGCTACCGTCGCGGCGGACTGGACTTCGACACTGGTCTGCACTATGTGGGGGGATTGGCTGAGGGGCAGTCGTTACACGAGGCCTTTGAAACGCTGGGGCTGCTGCAGCTGCCCTTTCAGCGGCTTGACGCCGACGGCTTCGACCAGGTAACGATAGGCAGACAGACCTTTCTGCTGGCAGAAGGCTTCGGCCGCTTTGCCGAGACATTAGGCGGCTATTTCCCGCAGGAGCGCGAGGCGCTGAGGCAGTTTGTGTCGATGCTGCGTCATCTGCCCTCCATGGAGGAGAGCTGCCAGGTTAATGCTTACGACTACCTGGCATCGCTCTTCCACGACCCCCTGCTCATCAATGTCGTGTCAGCCGGGGCCATGAGGATGGAGCTGCGGCGTGAGTCCTTGCCGCTCTTTACTTTTGCCCACGGGTTGAGCAGCTACATTGAGAGTAGTTGGCGACTGAAGGGGAGTGGTAACCTGATTGTCAACTCGCTGATAAAAGACATCAAGGCGGCTGGCGGAGAGGTATGCTGTCAGGCTGAGGTGAAGGAGCTGAAGGAGCGGGACGGCAGGATTGTGGCAGCCCGATGCCCCAACGGCAGGATTTTTGAGGGCCGCATCTTCATTAGCGATGTGCACCCCCAGCTGACGTTCAGCTGGCTGAAGGACACCAGCGTCCTGAAAGGCATGTTCCGTCGGCGCATGAACGCCTTAGAGAACACCTTCGGCATGTTTACTGCCTCGTTGGTGCTCAAGCAGGACACCCTGCCTTATTTTAACCATAACAAGTATGTCTATAAGAAAGCCAACGTGTGGACATTCCATGAGGATGTGGGGGGAATAGGAGGCGTAATGGTCAGCGCCAGAGTGCCCGAGGACGGCTCCGCGTTTGCACGGCAGATAGACCTGATGACACCTATGCCGTGGGCTTTATGCAAGCCATGGGAAGATACCGTCGTAGGTCGCCGCGGACAAATCTATGAGCTACAGAAGGAGCGCCTGGCCGACGAGTGCATACGGCTGGCAGAACGTGTCATTCCTGGTTTGCAAGACATGGTGGAGAAGCGATATATCAGCACACCGCTGACTTGGCGTGACTACACGCAGTCACCCTGCGGCTCCGCCTTTGGCGTGAGGAAAGACTGTCGTAACCCGCTGATGACCCTGTTGTCGCCCAAGACGCCACTGCCCAACCTGTTCTTGACAGGGCAGAGTCTGGTGCTGCACGGCATAGAGGGTGTGACCAAGACAGCATTCCAAACGCTTGAAGCTGTTAGTAAAATAGAAAAATAGTCAAATAGTAAAAAAGTCAAATTAAAATGGGTTATGCATTAATAACAGGCAGTAGCCGAGGTATCGGCAGAGCCATCGCAGTACGACTGGCCCACGAGGGCTACCGTGTGTTAATTAACTATGCCAGTAATGAAGTGGAGGCACAAAAGACGCTGGAGCTTTGTGACGGGCAGGGAGAATTGCTCCGTTTCGACGTCAGTGACGGCGAGCAGACACGTGCAGCACTGGCCGAGTGGCAGAGCAGCCATGACGGCGAATACATATCAGTAGTAGTCAATAATGCCGGTATTCGTCGTGACAGTGTGCTTGCCCTGATGCCGGAAGATGACTGGCACCGTGTGCTCGACATCACCTTGTCAGGTTTTTACCATGTCACCCAGCCGCTCCTGCCAGCCATGCAGCTCCACAAGTTCGGGCGTATTATCAACATGGCCAGCGTCAGCGGGCTGAAGGGGTTACCCGGACAGACCAACTACTCGGCAGCCAAAGGCGGCATTATTGCTGCCACGAAGGCTTTGGCACAGGAGGTAGCACGACGTAACATCACGGTGAATGCCGTTGCCCCGGGTTTCATTCGTACTGACATGACCGAAGGTCTCGACGAGGCCACGCTGAAGAAGCAGATACCCATGGGACGTTTCGGCACGCCCGAGGAAGTGGCCGATGCCGTTGCCTTCCTGGTGTCTCCACAGGCCGGCTACATCACGGGTAATGTGATCTCCATCAACGGAGGACTATATACTTAAATCAATTAACTTTCACAAGTTATGGGAGTTCAGGAGTTACAGGAGTTCAGGAGTTCAGGAGTTCAGACAATACTCTTTCCCTGATAATCCACAGGAAAAGGAGAGCGCAGAACTAATGTCTGAACTCCCGAACTCCCGAACTCCTGAACTACAAGAAGTAGAGCGACTCTGGAACTTGAATAATAAAAAAATGAAGCGTATGAAAACGAAGAATTTGTTATCAGCAAGAAAGTGGGTATGGGTGATTATACCTTTTTGCCTTTTTACCTTTTTACCTTTAAGTGCGCAGACCGTTACGCGTACACAACATCGTGAGGCAGTCACTCAGGATGCCGTGACAACGGGCACCATGACCGTGCGTAAGCCAGACTACATCTGTATCTCAACCGACGGAGGCCGTGAGCAGCTCATCATGGAGGGCACCAAGTTCACCATGACCATGGGCGGCAAGAAGCATGTGACAGACAGCCGTAAGAATGCGCAGTTTGCTACCTTCCACACCGTGATGAAGGCCGTCATCAATAATCAGCCCATTCCTACTGGCGAAGACCTGACTGTCAGCACTAAGAACGGGCAGATGACGATAACCATTACACCGCAAAAGAAGAAAAGGCAAATGTTCACATCGTTTGTCCTCGTGATAGATGCCAAAACTTCAGCCATTCGCCAGCTACGCATGAATGGGCGTAAAGGTGACTACACTGATTACAAGATTCAATGACAATAAAGCGCAGTTTTTTTGCCTTCCTTTGTCTGCTCTCAGCAATTGTGATGCACGCCCAGAAGATACAGGGCGTGGTCACTGATGCTGAGACGGGCGACAGCATACCTATGGCCAGTGTGGTCTATCAGGGACACCATGTGGCCGTAATCTCTGACGTCAATGGACATTACACCATTGACCGCCATGAGGGTTGGAACATCACCTTCAGTGCGGTGGGATATAAGTCGCGCCTTGTGGCCGTGACATCAAAGACAAAGTCACGGCTGAACATCAAACTGACGCCCGACAAGCAGGAACTGGGCGAGGTGACCGTCAAGGCCAAGCGTCAGCGGTACAGTCGTAAGAATAATCCCGCCGTGGAGCTGATGCGCCGTGTGGTGGCAGCCAAAAAGAAGACAGACCTTACTCAGAACGACTACTATCAATATAATAAGTACGAGAAGATAACCCTCTCGCTCAACGACCTGAAGCCAGAGCAGTTGGAGACGGGGCCGTTCAAGCGCCACCCCTGGCTGGTGGAGCAGGTAGAGGTCAGCCCCGCTACGGGTAAGATGATTCTGCCCGTCAGCGTGGATGAGACCGTCTCGAAGAAGATCTATCGCCGCAACCCCCGTTCGGAGAAGACCATCATCATGGGACAGACTTCGAAGGGCGTCAACGACTTGTTTCAGACGGGCGACATCATCAATACTGTTGTCAAGGATGTCTTTACCGACATAGACCTCTACCAGGACCATATCCGGCTGTTGCAATATCCGTTCATATCGCCCATCAGCAACGAGGGCATCAACTTCTATCGCTACTACATTGAAGACACGCTGAAAATAGAGCGCGACTCCTGCATCCACCTGCAGTTCCTGCCAAACAACCAGCACGACATGGGGTTCCGTGGCGACTTGTACATACTGAAGGACTCCTCACTCCATGTGCGCCGCTGCGTGATGACCATTCCCCGGCAGAGCAATGTCAACTTCGTGGAGAACGTCAAGATATTGCAGGAGTACGCCCAGCTGCCCGACGGACAGTGGGTGCTGTCAAAGGACGACATGACCACCGACCTCAGCCTGGTGAGCTTCATGCGAAGCGCCACCGTGACGCGTACCACCTGTCTGACGGACTATAGCTTCGACCCGTTGCCGAATAAACTCTTCAAGGGCATGACCAAAGAGGTGACAGAGGCCGATGCTCAGATGCGCGACGAAGAGTTCTGGCAGCAGTACCGCCAGGTGGAGCTCACCAAGAGCGAGAGTTCAATGGACAAGTTCGTTCACCGCATCGAGAACGTCAAGGGCATGAAGTACGTCATCTTCGTCCTGAAGGCCCTCTTCGAGAACTCCATTGAGACGAGCACGCCAAACTACGTTGACATCTGTCCAGTAAACACCATCCTTTCGCACAATTATGTTGACGGGTGGCGCTCGCGACTGAGCCTGAAGACTACGGCTAACCTGAACAAGCACTTCTTCCTTTCGGGCTACTACGGTCACGGCTGGGGCAGCCGTAAGGACTACTACATGGCCGAGTTGACTTACTCGTTGAACGCCAAGAAGTACATGCCCCACGAGTTCCCGCGCCGCACCATGACCATTCAGATCAGCAAGGACGTGTGTTCGCCCGGCGACCGCTTTATGGACACCGACAAGGATAACTTCATGGTAGCACTGAAGTGGGCCAAGACCGACAAGATGATGTTCTACAACCGCCAGCAGGTCACCTTCGAGTATGAGACCGACTGGGGCTTGAAGGCTACCGTCAGCGGAAAGCGTGAGGAGAACGAAGCCTGCGGACAAATGACCTTCCGCACGCTCGACCAGCCTGCGTCCGTAGAGTTCCGCCGCACGGGTAATGGCGAATTTATGCATACCACCGAGGTCAGTGCCCGCCTGCGCTATGCGCCCGGTGAGACTTACATCAACAATAAGCTGCGCCGGCGTGTCATCAACTTCGATGCCCCTGTGTTCAGCATCTCCCACACTATGGGGTTCAACGGCGTCCTGGGTGGTCAGTACAACTATAACTACACCGAGGCCCACATCTACAAGCGCTTCTGGCTGAGCAGCTGGGGAAAACTCGACATTGACCTGAAGACGGGTATTCAGTGGAACAAGGTGCCCTATCCGCTGCTCATTCATCCTGCAGCCAACCAGTCGTACATCATAGCTCCCGAGACCTTTAACCTCATCAACACCATGGAGTTCCTCAACGACCGTTTTGCCTCGTTCATGGTGTCGTGGGACCTGAATGGAAAACTGTTCAACCGCATTCCGCTCATAAAGAAGCTGCATTGGCGCGAGTACATCGGCTTCCGCATGCTTTGGGGTACGCTTACTGACAAGAACAACCCCTATCTCGACCAGAACAGGGGCAGCAGCCGGCTGATGTATTTCCCTGAGGGCTGCCACGTGATGGACCCCGACCGGCCCTATTCAGAACTGGTGATCGGCGTGCACAACATCTTCAAGTTCTTCCACGTGGAGTATGTCCGCCGCCTCAGTTATAACGACCTGCCCACCAGTCCCAAGTGGGGCATGCGTTACGTCATAGCGTTCAGCTTCTGAAATGTTTAAGGCCTTGGGAAAAGGGTAGGGTGAAAAAGTCAGAACAAAAACTTGAGGTTTTATTTTGTACTATGCTCACTTTTTTGTACTTTTGCAACGTAAAGGATATTAGTGAGTTACAAGCCAATTGACTTATACTGATATAGGTAGACACATTTTAATTGTTATTAAATGTGTCTACCTATATCAGTATAAGTCAAACTCCCCGTTTGGTACGGGGTTTCTCCCTGCTTGTCCGGCACTGTTGTTTTGAAAGGGCACGAGGCCCGACAAAAAGAAAAATGCCCGCGCGGGTTCCCGCTCCTTGTACAAAGAATCGATCTGCCTGTCCTTCTGATTCTTCTGAATCTCCTTTATCTTTTCACGACTCTCTTTTGTCCGTTCTGGATGTAGATGCCGTCAGCTGTAATGTTCTCTACTTTCTGGCCGCTGAGATTATAGGTGGACTCATCGGCAGGGCGAGTCACGCTTACAGACTGGACTGCTGAACTGGAACTGTCCTTTGTGAACGAATAGCTCTGCCCGTCGTAGGTTCTTACCTTCAGGGTTGTTGGCGTGAGTTCCTCGATGATGAATTGCAAAGCAAATGAATCATCAAGCCAAATGTGAAGTTTGTTGTTATTCGTTATGTAGTAATCTGGAACTCTTTCCATTACTATCCTATCTCTTTCTTCATCGATTACCGTAATTAGTCCGTTAGTATATACAGTCCTGTCATTACGAGTATATAATCCAGCCCCCAACGTGATATTCTCAATCTTGGTAATTCCTAACTGGGCGTAAGACAGCCCCGTTGTAGTCCATGAGCCGACGAGGTCAGCCTCGTCAAACGTCTGTGCATTAGCACTCACTGCCGAAACGAGCAGCAAAACGAATAAATAAAACTTCTTCATAACTGTTATTTTTTTAGTTGTGCAATATTGCCTTATTCTTCTGTAGCACCTGCACAACCTTTTAAAAAGAAATGTGCAGACTCGCCATACTCTCATCCAGGTCTACCACAACCTCTAACAATCTACGGTGAAGTCTGCACTTTAAAGGTGCAGCTCCAACGATTGTTAGGTTTCGCTCTTAATTCTCTTAGCTCGAGGTGGTAGTTCGGATGAGAGATTTGAGCAAATAAAATGTCGTGCCTCCGAAGAAACATGGTACAAAGATACGAAAAGTTTCTTAAATCCCAACGTATTCCGCAAAAAAATAGACCGAAAAGTTGAAAATACAGGAAAAAGTGACGATGCTTTGCACCGTCAAGGTATCTGTTTTGTCTATTCGGTATTGGGGAGGGTGCCGCGATGGTATTGGGGAGGGTGCCGCGATGGTATTGGGGAGGGTGCCGCGATGGTATTGGGGAGGGAGCTGCAATGGTATTGGGGAAGTGCCGCAATATAAGGGCGCAAGAGCCCTAATGGTATGGCGCTATAGCCCCAGTCAGGTTACGCTGCTGCGCTCCCATAATGGCGCATCAGCCCCGCTTGACATAGGAAGACGACGCCACCTCCCGGAGGGTTGCCCGGAAGGTGGCGCGTTATTATAAATAGGTATTATTACTTTATATTATGCAAACGGGTTCTCGGTGGGGTAGTAGTCACCCTTCGGGAAGTTGTAGTCGATTTCCTCAACGGGTATGCCCATGTACTTGAGAACCTCCCACAGGTACTTGCCGGCGTGGTCGAACATGACGGCGCAGTGGTGCGGGTAGTGCTTCTCGATGAGCACGTGGCGGTAGAAGCGGCTCATGTTCTTGATGCCGAAGATACCGATGGAACCGAATGAGCGGGTTGCTACGGGAATCACCTCGCCCTGTGCAATGTAAGCACGCAGCTTGGTGTCGGCCGTTGACTGCAGGCGGTAGATGGTGGCCTTGCCAGGCTTGATGTCACCCTCGAGTGTGCCGTTGGTTACCTCAACAGGCAGTGCACGGGCCATGATGCGCTGGAAGCACATGTTGCAGTTGCAAACCTTGCTGGAGGCAGTATTGCCACAGTGGAAGCCCATGAAGATTTCCTTGTCGGTATATTCGTCGCAAAGGAACTTCTTGCCCTTGATGCTCTCCTCGTACATGTCGGTAGGAACGGTGTTGTTGATGTCGAGCAGCGTAACGGCATCCTCGGTGATGCAGGTTCCGATGAACTCAGACAGCGTGCCGTAGATGTCAACCTCGCAGCTGACGGGGATGCCGCGGCCTGTGAGTCGGCTATTAACGTAGCAAGGCACGAAACCGAACATGGTCTGGAAGGCTGGCCAGCACTTGGTGGTCAGGGCAACAAACTGACGGCAGCCCTTGTGACCCTCAACCCAGTCGAGCAGCGTCAGCTCGTACTGAGCGAGCTTGGGCAGCACCTGTGGAATCTTGTTGCCGTGGCCCAGTTCTGCAGCCATATCCTTCACCACGTCATCGATGCGCGGGTCACCCTGGTGCTTCTGGAATGACTCCAGCAGGTCGAGCTCAGAGTTCTCCTCAATCTCAACGTCGAGGTCATAGAGTGCACGGATGGGAGCGTTACAAGCCAGGAAGTTGTTGGGGCGCGGACCGAAGGAGATAATCTTCAGGTTGCGCAGGCCAACGATGGCACGTGAGATGGGCAGGAACTCGTGAATCAGCTCAGCACAGTGAGCAGCATCGCCAACGGGCTCCTCGGGGATGTAGGCGCGAGTCTTGCGCAGAGAGAGAGCGTGGCTGGCATTCAGCATGCCGCAGTAAGCGTCGCCACGGCCGTCAATAAGGTCGTTCTGAGTCTCCTCAGCGGCGGCGCAGAACATGGCCGGTCCGTCAAAATACTTAGCCAGCATGGTCTCTGAAATCTCAGGACCGAAGTTGCCCAGATAAACGCAGAGGGCGTTGCATCCTGCCTTCTTGATGTCCTCAAGGGCCTGACACATGTGGATTTCGCTCTCGACGATGCAGATGGGACACTCGTAGATGTCGGCAGCACCGTACTTCTCTACATACGCATTAACAAGAGCCTTGCGGCGGTTTACGGCCAGCGACTCGGGGAAACAGTCGCGGCTGACCGCAACGATTCCGATTTTCATTTCAGGTACGTTTTTCATATTTCTTTGTTAGTTGATAAAATAGGTATTATTCCTAAATTGGGTTACAAAGTTATAACTTAGTGCGCACAATACCAAATTTTTTTGCATTTCTTAATTGAAGTTTAAGTGTTCATGCGACAATATGGGGAGTTCCGCCGGTCGGCATTGGCTGCTCAAGACCCGGACTATTGGCGCTTTGAACTATAAAAAATCTTAAATAATGTTATTTTACTACTGGTATAGATGGTGAGATTCAATAATATTATGTACCTTTGCAGCCGCAAAAGCAGTTATTGCGCTGGCTGTTAGCTATCAATACGCTGAAAAAGAACGGTTTAGTTTCTCCAAGAGGGGAAGTGGGCTGATTCTGTTTTTACGTGTATAAACGATGCAACGGTGGCAAGATGACACTTAAAAAGTAACATATATTATTCACATTATTATTAAATTTAAACTGAAATGCCAGGATTAATTGGAAGAAAAATCGGAATGACTTCCGTTTTCAGTGCCGACGGTAAGAACGTACCGTGCACTGT
>ONRS01000109.1 GCA_900320255.1 uncultured Prevotellaceae bacterium | reverse complement strand
GAAACCGCCTCATTTGATGTAAAAAAGCATGGAATAGTAAGGACAAAACAGCAGAAGAACAGCGTGTAACTTGAGAAAGTTGAGTTTTTTATTGTAGAACAAAAAGCGGACGTGCTGATGGTTCAGCACGCCCGCTTGGGTTCAGGGAAGGAGGGACGCTTAGTGCATGCGACCTCCGAAGTGTCCGGCTGGAGTACCGCTGCCCGTAGAACTGTTGTGCCTGTTCGGACGCGGTGTGGTTGTCACATGGCCCTGCGGGGTGTTCGGGCGAGGGGTAGTACCTGCGTGAACGGAGCCATTGCCCGGACGGTGAGTTGTACCGACATGAACGGGAGGGGTGTTAGGTGCTGGACGACGGGTGCTGGGTGTTGAATAGTGGATGTAGGCCTGCGGACGCGGACGATAGAAGTGGTTACGGTCAGCATAGCGGGTGTAGATGCCGAAGTGCCAGCCACGGTCTGTCCAGCTCACGGGACGGTAGAAGTAGGTTGCCTCCATGAAGCGGTCGAACTGCCAACTGTTGAGCACGTGGCGCAGACGAACGTTGCGGAGCGACCAGGCGTTGCCAAAGACATCGTGACGAGAGAGTGTCGCGATATAGTCAAAATTGATTTCATACACTTCCTCATACTGTGCATCCGTCAGACGGAGCTCGTAAGCCATCTTGTCGGTCAGGAACAGGGCCTCAGCCTTTGCCTCTGTGTATGACATACCTGCGGCACGGGTAGCTATCGTTACCATCACTGCCAAGAGAATCATCATCTTCTTCATAGTCGTAAGTTTTAAATTGTTCGACATGTTACTTATTTCTTTTTTTCATGGGCAAAGGTACGCCTTTTTCGGGCTCAAAACAAAGGATTATCCCTAAACTCGCATTCGGCTTTCCCTAAACATTCGGGGGAAAACCTCTACGCGCGCGTACATTATTATAATATGGAAGGACTAAGGGTTGAGCGTTGAGCGTTGAGCGTTGAGCGTTAAGCGTTGAGCGTCAAAGGGCGAAGGTCGAAGGTCATAGGTCATAGGGAGCCGGTCTGCGCTCAACCCTCAACGCTCAACGCTCAACGCTCAACCCTCAACCTTAGACCCTATCCCTCTCACAACAACCGGCGGGCGAAATAGCGTACGGGATACCAGACGCTGAGGAAGCCGACGGCGATGACGGTAAAGAAGATGAGAACGATGTCCCAGGGATGAACACTGACGGGATAGGCATTAACAACGAAGGAGTCGCTCGACGAGCCAAGGCTGACAAGGCCGTAGGTCTGCTGCAGCCAGCACAGAAACAGGCCGAGCAGAATGCCTATGACAGCACCAATGGCGGAAATCATGCGGCCCTCGAAAAGGAAGATGCGGGTTATCTGCTTGTCGCTGGCTCCCAGGTTACGAAGGGTTACTACGTCGTCCTTCTTGTCAATGATGAGCATGGAGAGGCTGCCAATGATGTTAAACGAGGCTACAATAAGAATAAATGTGAGGAAGATGTAGGCCATGAACTTCTCTATCTTCATAATCTTGAAGGTGTCGTCCTGCTGCTCGTAGCGGTCTTGTACTACATACTTATCGGCTGCCATGTCCTGTATCTTACGCTTTACGGCATCGAAGTCACTGCCGGGCTTCAGGCGAAGCTCCAGCGACGAGAGGCGCCCTTCGAGGTCAAAGAGCCTGCGCGCAAAGTCTATGCTGGTAATGATGTACTTACCGTCGTACTTGGCCTGCCGCACACAGAACAAGGCACCTGGAGAATAAAGCTCATCAACGGTGAAGCCCTGTGAGGGGTCGGCCATGTTGAGCTGGCCTTCACGCACCGGGGCATAAATCTGTATAGTACCTGGGTAGGAATAACCCAGGCCCAGCTGCTCGGCAACGCGTATGCCCACGATGCCGTAGTCCATGTCGGCAGCATGCAGCACGTATTTCTCCTCATTATTAGAGAGCAGCGTGTCGCCGTCCTCCAGAATCTCGACAATGTGGGTAAGCTGGTTAAAGTTGTCTTCAACGCCCTTCACGGTTATCATGGCCTGGTGCTGGTTATAGACGGCCAGCGCCTGGTCTTCGACACTCTCCATGACGACGTCAATCTGCGGCAGCTGTCGTATCTGCATGAGCACGGGGTCGTCAGCGGGAGCTGTCTTTCCCTTGGCAGGCATCACCTTCAGCTGCGGGTCGAAGGCAGTAAAGAAGGAGGCCACAAGGTCATGGAACCCGTTGAAGACGCTCAGCGTTACGACGAGAGCCATAGTGGCTATAGCCACACCGACAACACTCACACCACTGATGATGTTGATGGCGTGGGTTGACTTCTTGGAAAAGAGATACCGGCGGGCTATGAAAAAGGAGACCCACCCCCGCCCCCTCCCTAAATGGAGGGGAGAGGTTTGTCTGTTGGCGTTACTTGTCATTGTCTATAGGTAATTTCTCACCTCCATTTAGGGAGGGGTCGGGGGTGGGTCTTCTCAGCAGCTGGTCGATGTGCTCTATGTAGTCGAGCGAATCGTCAATGAAGAAGCGCAGTTCGGGGATGATGCGCAACTGATGCCGCACACGAGTACCCAGCTCGTAGCGCACCTGCTTCTCGTTGGCAGTGATGTTACGCAACAGCTGGTCAGCCTTTGCGCTGGGGAAGATGCTCAGGTAGGCCGTGCAGATGCTGAGGTCGGGTGAAATCTTTACACGGGTAACGCTGACCATGGTGCCGTGCATGGCACGTGTCTGCTGTTGGAAGATGATGCTCAGTTCCTTCTGCAGCAAACGGGCTATTTTGTTTTGTCTTGTCTCTTGCATCGCTGTTTATTTGATTATTTTACGATTTTACAATTTCCGTGTGCAAAGGTACGAATAAGTTGAGAGTTGAGCGTGGAGCGTTGAAAGTTTTTTCCCTAGCTTAACCTTTTTTACCTTTTTATTTTTTAATCAGGAACGAGATGAAGTCAAGCTCGAAGGGCACGGCAGCAGGCACATGGTCGAGGCTGAGCAGTTTGTATTCCACCGTGGCACCACAGCGTTTGAGCCGTTTGTACAGTTCCCAGAAGCAGGCTATGGGCACGTAGGTGTCATGACGCGAATGGAACAGGTGAACCTTGGCCTTGGGAACCCAGTCTTCGGGAATGGTTTTCTCTGTTACAACCTTCAGCAGCCTCATGTATTCCGGATTCTGGTCGTTGAAGAAGTCGAAGTTAAGATAATGGTCCAGCTTCGTCCCGATGATTTGTGTCAGCTCAGGAATAGGAATATTACCCTTACACCAGTGCTTGTAGTTCTTGAGCAACTTGCCTTTGAAAATATGGTCAAAGTTCAGTCCAAGCCGGTCGTAGTAGTTCATGGAATAGACGATATTGGGCAGAATGGCATAGTCACTGTGGCGCGTGGAGTGGAAAGCTCGCAGCGCCACCTCGGGGTAATAGGCCCCGCCACCGGCAAAGATATGGGTAACATGCACGCCCGTCTCGGGATGCTGCTGATAATAACGGGCCAGTGACCACACGCCCGACCCGCCAAGCGAATAGCCGAAAAGCATGGACACCGAGGGCAGTTTGTAATGCAGCTCCTGCAGCAGGAATTGTGCTGCCGCCATGCGCATGTCGGCACTCACCTGTGCCACGTTGTCATGCTGAAGGTAGGCAATGGGCTGTTGTTCAGAGATGCCGCAGCCTATGAGGTCTGGGATGATGGTGATGTAACCCATCATGCCGGGAAATATCTCCGCCGCCATAATGTCACGGCTGGCACAGTCTATCTTACTGCGCGTCAGTGGTGATACTTCTATGACACCTTTGACCTTCGATCTTTGCCCTTCGACCTTTGACCTTTGACCTTTGCCCTTTGACCTTTGCCCTTTGCCCTTAGACCTTAGACCTTCGACCTTACGTGGTATGTAGATAACGCCTGATGCCAGAACCGGCATTCCCTGTGGGTCAACAGTATGATAGGAAATACCGTAAGCCGTCATGTCGCCAATGTGCAGAAGCATGTTCAGCAGTTGCCGCGTGTAAGGCAGCAGCACCTTCGGCCCAATCTCGTATTGGGCGAGAACATGCAGAAAGGTCTTGAAGAAATTCAGCCTCTTAATAAATAGCAAATCGGCAAACTGTCCCCTCATGATGCTGTATCGGTCGTCCCTCTTTCTTCGTCCTTCTTCCGTATCATCGTCAGGCCGTCGCGCAGGGGCAGAATAACTTTTTCTACCCGCTGGTCATTGGCCACATAGTCGTTAAAGGTTTCAATGCCCACAGTCTGTTTGTCACGGTCATAGGCTGGGTCAACGACATGGCCGTCCCACAGCGTGTTGTCAGCAATGATGAAGCCTCCGGGCCTGAGCAGGGAAAGCACCATCTCGTAAGTCTCACGGTAAGTGCGCTTGTCACCGTCGATGAATGCCATGTCGAACGTGATGCCCAGGCGGGGTGCTTCCTTGATAGCATCGCCTATAATGAACGTTATCTTGTCGGCCAAAGGCGACTGTTCTATCCACGGACGGGTAAAATCCTCCTGCTCGTCATTGATTTCAAAGGTATAGAGGTGACCTTCGTCGCCGAGTCCCTCAGCCATGCAGAGGGCAGAATAGCCGCTGAAGGTTCCTACCTCCAGAATATTCTTGGGACGTATCATCCTGACCAGCATCTTCAGCAAGCGTCCCTGCAGATGTCCGCTGGCCATGCGGCCATGCAGCATGTGGATGTTGGTGGCACGATAAAGCCGGTACAAGTACTCAGGCTCCTCGTCAATGTGCTGGAGAATATAGTCCTCTAAGGTCAAAGGCGGTAGCAAATTATTCACTCTTCACTATTCACTTAAAATCGCTTCAATGGCCAGCCGGTAGCTGTCGAGTCCGAAACCACAGATGACACCGCGGCAGGCACACGAAATGAGTGACTTGTGGCGGAACTCCTCACGCTGGTGAACGTTGGAGATGTGCACCTCAATGACCGGACAGTTCAACGAGCGGATGCAGTCTTGCAGCGCCACGCTGGTATGGGTGTAGGCACCGGCATTGAGCACAATACCGTCATAGGCGAACCCCACTTCCTGCATTTTGTTGATGAGCTCACCCTCAATGTTGCTCTGGTAGTAGTCTATCTCCACGTCAGGGTACTTGGCTTGCAACTTTGGCAGATACTCGTCGAACGATGACGAGCCATAAATACCTGGCTCACGCTTTCCAAGCAGGTTCAGGTTCGGGCCGTTAATAATCTGTATCTTTTTCATATACCTTATTATATATAGTACAATTCGTTTGCAAAGATACGAATAAGCAAGCAAAAAACAAAAAAAATTTGGTTTTTCGCTTTTTCTTTTTGTACTTTGCTCACTTATTCGTACCTTTGCGACCGAAATTAAACAGACAAAAGTTTTTTGCAGCTTGATATGAGTAATAACAACAACATCGTCGGCTCCAAAATCAAGGGCCTTCGTGAAACCAAGAATCTCTCCATTGAGGAGATTGCCGAACGTAGTGGTCTGACTGTTGACCAAATCAATTCCATAGAGAATGACCAGAACCTGCCCTCCTTAGGCCCGCTTATCAAGATTGCGCGTGCATTGGGAGTACGCTTAGGTACCTTTATGGATGATAACGACGCTATCGGGCCTGTTGTCTGTCGCGCAGAGGAACGGGAGCGCAACACCAGCATCAGCTTCTCTAACGGTGCCACTGATGCCCGTAAGCACATGGAGTACCATCCGCTGGCACAGCAGAAAGCCGGACGCCACATGGAACCCTTCATCATCGACATCCATCCTGGTGAGACACCTGAATTCCAGCTCTCGGCCCACGAAGGCGAGGAGTTCATCTACGTCATGCAGGGCGAGGTGGAAGTGAAATACGGCAAAGAGACCTACACCCTTCACGAAGGCGACAGCATCTATTACGACTCCATCGTGAAGCATCATGTGCATGGTGCTCCCGGCAAATCGGCAAAGATTCTCGCTTTGGTATATATCCCTTTTTAAACGAGTAATGAGCATGAGTAATGTAAGATTTGACATGGCAGGCAGACCTCTGCCAGACAGGACCTACCCTGCCGAAACAGGCAGTGCCGGATACACGCTCCACGAGCGTACACTCGGCCAGTGGCTGGAGTATTGGGCTGAGACCACACCCGACAAGGAGTACATCGTCTATTCCGACCGTGACCTGCGCTTCACCTGGGCGAAGTTCAATGAGCGTGTTGACAACCTTGCCAAGGGACTCATCGCCATTGGTGTGAAGAAAGGCTCAAACGTAGGTATCTGGGCCACCAACGTGCCTGACTGGCTCACCTTCCTCTATGCCACGGCAAAGATTGGGGCGGTGCTGGTAACGGTAAACACCAACTACAAACAGAACGAGTTGGAGTATCTCTGCAAAGACTCTGACATGCAGACGCTCTGCATCACTGACGGCACATGGGATTGCAACTATGTGGATATGACCTACACCATGCTGCCGGAACTGAAAACCTGTGAGCGTGGACATCTGAACAGTGAGCGCTTCCCCTGTCTGAAGAACGTGGTCTATATCGGCATGGAGAAGTATCGCGGCATGTTCAACACAGCCGAACTGCTGTTGTTAGGACAGAATGTGGAGGACGAGACTCTTGACGAGATGAAGAAGAACGTCAGCTGCCACGACGTATGCAACATGCAATACACCAGCGGTACGACGGGATTCCCCAAGGGTGTCATGCTGACACACTACGGCATCTCCAATGACGGATTCTTCACCGGCGAGAATATGGGATTCACACAGGATGACAAACTATGCGTCTGTGTGCCGCTGTTCCACTGCTTTGGTGTGGTACTGGCCACAATGAACTGCCTCACGCACGGCTGTACTGAAGTGATGGTCGAGAAATTCGACCCCCTCGTGGTGCTGGCCTCTATCCATAAAGAAAGGTGTACGGCTGTGTATGGTGTCCCCACCATGTTCATAGCAGAGCTCAACCACCCCATGTTCGACATGTTCGACCTGACAAGTCTCCGCACTGGCATTATGGCCGGCTCATTGTGCCCCGTGGAACTGATGAGGCAGGTCAGCGAGAAGATGTACATGACCATCACCAGCGTCTATGGGCTGACAGAGTCCTCACCCGGCATGACGCAGACCTGCCTGAACGACACCTTCGAACAGCGCTGCACCACCGTAGGACGTGACTATCCCTTTGTTGAAGTCAAGGTGCTGGACCCTGAAACGGGCGAGGAATGTCCCGTCGGCGTACAGGGCGAGATGTGCTGCAAGGGCTTTAATGTGATGAAGGGCTACTACAAGAATCCACAAGCTACGGCTGAAGTTATTGACAAGAACGGCTTTCTGCATTCCGGTGACTTAGGAGTGAAAGACGAGCAAGGTTTCTACAAGATAACAGGCCGCATCAAGGATATGATTATCCGCGGTGGTGAGAACATCTATCCGCGCGAGATTGAGGAGTTCCTCTACCACATGCCTGGCATCAAGGACGTGCAGGTGGCTGCCGTGCCGTCGAAGAAATATGGCGAGGCCGTGGGTGCGTTCATCATTCTGAACGAGGGCGTGAAGATGGAACCCGAGGACGTGCAGGAGTTCTGCCGTGGCAAGATAGCCCGCTATAAGATTCCGAAGTACGTGTTCTTCATTGACGAGTTCCCACTGACCGGCTCCGGCAAGATCCAGAAGTTCAAGCTCAAGGAGATGAGCCTCAAGCTCTGCGAGCAGTTAGGCATTGAGGTGGTATAACAAAAAAACAGCGTCCCTGCAAGCAGGGGCGCCGTTAGTTTGTTCAAGAAGAAATAATTACTTATTTACAGCCTCAGCGAGTTCTGCACCAGCCTTGAACTTAGCAACCTTCTTGGCAGCGATGGTAATCTTCTGCTTTGTGGCGGGGTTCACACCTTCACGAGCGGGCTTCTTGTTAACGGCGAATGTTCCGAAACCTACGAGAGCTACTTTGTCACCTGCTACGAGAGCGTCCTTGATAGCTGCTACTGTAGCGTCGAGAGCCTTCTTTGCATCAGCCTTAGTCAGACCAGCACCGGCTGCAATCTTCTCAATTAATTCTGTTTTGTTCATAATGTTTTTGTTTTAAAAATATAAATAGATGTTCTAAAATGTCGCAAAATCCACCGCAAATATAGTGTAAAGTATTTAGAAAACAAACAAAAAATGAAAAAAAATGACTTTTTTGTTGAAAAAAAGTGCGTAAAGCCCTGATTTTGTACTTAAAAACGGTTTTTTTTCGTAATTTTGCGCCCGCTTACGATAATAACAAAGTAATAATTAGTAAAACGTCAAACCGTCAAAATATGAATAATTTACCAACTGTAACGAGGAATCTGCTCATCATCAATGTGCTGGTGTTTGCCTTCACTTGGATGATGCCTTCGCTGACCGACTACTTAGGCTTGCATTTCTTCCTTGCCAACGACTTCCATATCTACCAACTGCTCACCTACATGTTTGTGCATGGAGGGTTCACTCACATCTTCTTCAACATGTTCGCCCTCTGGATGTTCGGACGCGTCATGGAGAACGTTTGGGGACCCCGCAAGTTCTTGTACTACTACCTGGTGTGCGGCATCGGTGCCGGAATCATGCAGGAGGTAGCCCAGCTTGGGACGTATTACATAGAAGGCCTGTATGCCTACGAGCAGGTAAACACAGGCACTGCCATCATCACCACCGGTGAGTTCCTTAACCTGTGGAATACTGTGGGCGCCTCCGGTGCCGTCTATGGCATCCTGTTGGCCTTCGGCATGACGTTCCCCAACGAGCGCATCTTCATCTTCCCCATTCCCGTACCCATCAAGGCCAAGTGGTTTGTCATTGGCTATGCTGCACTGGAGCTGTTCTCCTCTATCAGCAGTTCTATGGACGGCGTGGCCCATGTGGCCCACCTCGGCGGTATGCTCTTCGGTCTGCTGCTTATTCTCTACTGGCGACGCCACCCGGGCAGCGATGCCCGCTTCAGCCGCAGCCGCGGACAGGAGTTCTTCAACAACATGAAGCGGAACTTCGAACAAAGGAGGAAACCGTCACCCAACACCCAACATTCATCACCCAACACCCATGAGACCGACATGGAGTATAATGCCCGCAAGCAGCAGCGGCAGGCAGAGGTGGATGCCATACTCGACAAAATCCGCAAAAGCGGCTACGACAGTCTGACCAAGGAAGAGAAGAAACGCCTCTTCGAGGCAAGCAAGGAGAGTTGAGGGTTGAGCGTTGAGAGTTGAGCGTTAAGGGTTGAGCGTAGAGCGTCATGAAAAAACTCAAATCGATAATATTTGGCCTGATAGCCGGTGCAAACATCGTCACCATCTTGGTCATGTTGCTGCTGGGGTTTGCCGACCATGTGAGTCCGGCTGACCACCCTACGCTGAGCACCCTGGGCTTGCTGTTCCCCTTTGCAGCCCTGGCTAACCTGGCTTTCCTGTTCTTCTGGCTCATCGTCAAGTGGCGCTGGGCGCTGATTCCCTTTGTAGGCTTCCTGGTCGCCTATGCCCCCATGCGGGTCTATATGCCCATGAACTTGCCGTCGTCACCGCCTGACGATGCCATCAAGGTTATTTCCTTCAACTCGGCAGGCTTCGTCTATAACATCAACTGCGACAACCCCTTTGAGCAGCTGACCGACTACTTGCGCCAGAGCAAGGCCGACATTCTTTGCATTCAGGAGGACAACAACGGGAAGCAGAAGATGACGGACTTCTACAACAGCCTCTACCCTTACAACGACACGGTGAAGGTCAACACGTCAAAGTCTTCCCCCAACAACCTGGGCATCCACACCCGCTTCCCCATTCTGCGCAAGGAGGTCATCGATTACCACTCCCCCTCGAACGGCAGCGTAGCGTGGTATCTGAAGGTGGGCAACGACACGCTCATCGTCATCAACAACCACCTGGAGTCAAGCCATCTGAACCAGAGCGACCGCAGTCAGTACGAGCAAATAGTAGCTGGCGGCATGAAGGGCGACACGGCCAGGACCGAATCGCGCCGGCTGTTAGGCAAGCTGGCAGAAGCCGCGGTCAAGCGTGCGCCGGCTGCCGACTCCGTCCACCAGTACATTGAGCGGCATGCCCACTACCCCATCCTGGTGTGCGGCGACTTCAACGACCATCCGCTGTCTTATACCCGCCGCACCATCGCCAAGGGCCTGACCGACTGTTTCGTCTCTACCGGAAACGGACTCGGCATATCGTTCAATCATTACGACATGTACTTCCGCATTGACCACATGATGTGTTCCGAAAACATCACCCCTTATCATTGCTTTGTCGATTCAAAAATTGTCGCAAGTGACCATTATCCTGTCATTTGTTGGCTAAAAATAGACCGAAATCATTAAAAAATGCATGAAAAAGCATAATAAATTTCGTCAAATGCCGAAAAATGTCTATATTTGCAGGCTAAAAATGAACAATAGCAGAAATAATTATCAAAAATAACAATAAAAAATGCAAAACAAAGGAATTGTAAAGTTTGTAGCAGTGATGCTCATTCTGGTGTGCATTTTCTACCTGTCGTTCTCGTTCGTGACCCGTCACTACGAGGGTAAAGCAGCAGAAATCAGCGCCCTGAAGGGAGAGGAAGCCGGGAAGGCCTACCTCGATTCACTGATGAACGAGAAAGTTTATTTTGGTGCTTACACACTGCGTGAGTGCCGTGAAATGGAAATCGGCCTGGGTCTGGACCTGAAGGGCGGTATGAACGTTATCTTGGAGGTCTCAGTGCCTGATGTTGTTGACATCCTGGCCGACCACAAGACCGACCCCCTCTACAAGAAGTCTATGGAAGAGGCCAAGAAGGCAGAGGAGAACAGTCAGGACGACTTCATCTCGCTGTTTATCAACGCTTGGAAGAAGAATGCCCCGGGCAAGCCGCTGGCTTCTATCTTCGCTACCCAGCAGATGAAGGACAAGGTGACCACGAAGAGCTCTGACTCTGAGGTGGAAGCCGCCCTGCGTGCTGAGGTATCAGCAGCCGTTGACAACGCTCTGCTCGTTGTTCAGACCCGTATCGATAAGTTCGGCGTTGTTCAGCCCAACATCAGCAAGCTCGAGGGTATGTCCGGACGCATCATGGTTGAAATGCCTGGTGTCAAGGAGCCCGAGCGCGTTCGTAAGCTGTTGCAGGGTAGTGCTAACCTGGAGTTCTGGGAGACTTACAACAGCCAGGAGATTGTCCCCCTGCTCAGCCAGCTGAATGCTCAGTATGCTGCTAACGGCGACGCTGCCCCCGACACCACTAAGGCTGTTGCCGCTGCCGACACCGCAAAGGTGGCCAAGGCTGCCGAGGCTGTTGCCGACACCGCTAAGGCTAAGGGCACACTGGCCGACGCACTGGCCAAGAAGGACAGCACCAAGGTTGACGACAAGGCTCTGACCGACGCTGCCAAGGCTGCTTTCGACAAGCAGAACCCGCTGTTCTCTATCTTTACTCCCTCACAGGGACAGACACTCGCCATCGTCGGTTTTGCGCTGACACGCGATACTGCAGCTGTTAACAAGATTCTGCGTTCAGAGGTTGGCAAGCGCATTCTGCCTGCCGACGTGAAGCTGCTCTGGGGTGCCAAGCCCAGCGACCTGGCTTTCAACGACAACCAGGAGCGCTTCGAGCTCTATGCCATCGACACTCGTAACGCCATCAACGGACGTGCTCCCCTGGAGGGTGACGTCATTGTCAGCTCACGCGACGGCTTCGACCAGCACGGTCGTCCCGAGGTGACCATGCAGATGAACGGCGACGGTGCACGCCGCTGGTCACAGCTGACACATAATAATATTAATAAGGCCGTAGCCATTGTGCTTGACGACGCTGTCTATAGCGCTCCCCGCGTGAACCAGCAGATTGACGGTGGTAACTCGTCTATCACGGGTAACTTCACCATCCAGGACACCAAGGACCTGGCCAACACGCTGAACTCAGGTAAGATGCCGGCTCCTACCCGCATCGTACAGTCTGACGTCGTCGGTCCTACGCTCGGTGCTCAGTCCATCAAGCAGGGTGCCATCTCATTCGTTGTAGCTTTCATCCTGCTGATGATCTACATGGTGCTGCTGTACAACTGGATTCCCGGTATGCTGGCCAACATCGCCCTGCTGTTCAACCTGTTCTTCACACTGGGTATTCTGACTTCGTTCCAGGCTGCTCTGACCATGCCGGGTATTGCCGGTATCGTGCTGACGCTGGGTACTGCCGTCGATGCCAACGTGCTTATCTATGAGCGTACCAAGGAGGAGCTTCGCAAGGGTCTCAACGTGAAGGAAGCCCTCGGCAAGGGTTACTCCAATGCCTTCTCGGCCATCTTCGACTCTAACCTCACGTCGTTGATTACCGGTATCATCCTCTACGTGGTCGGTACAGGTCCTATCCGCGGTTTCGCCACCACCCTGATGATCGGTATCTGCGTATCGTTCTTCACCGCCGTCTTCATGACCCGTCTGGTCTATGAGTATCAGCTGAAGCGCGACCGCTGGCGCAACCTCACCTTCACCACCGCTTACTCTCGCAACATGATGCAGAACACCCACTTCAACTTCATGGGTATGTACAAGAAGACCTTCACCGTCTGGGGCGTTGCTGCACTCATCTTCATCATCAGCTTCTTCACCTTAGGTCTAAGCAAGAGCATCGACTTCACGGGTGGACGTAACTACGTCATGCAGTTCGAGAAGTCAGTAGAGCCCGAGCAGATTCGCGAAGTACTGAACAAGGCCTTCGTCGAGAAGGATGCCAACGGCGCAGAGAAGGTAGCCAACACCACGGCCATCGCCCTGGGAGCCGAGGGTAACCGCATCCGCGTCTCTACCAACTATAAGATTGACTCTAACGACCCGAACGTCGATGACGAGGCAGAGGAAATCCTCTTCGAGGCCCTGAAGGGTGCCGGCATCGTGACACAGGCCAATGTTGATGACTTCAAGAACCCCGATGTTCGCGAGGGCGGTTCCATCATCAGCTCTACCAAGGTAGGCCCAAGCATTGCTAAGGACATTACCCACCGCGCCTTCATCAGCGTTGCCATCGCTCTGATCGCCATCTTCCTCTACATCCTGTTCCGCTTCCGCAACGTGGCCTTCTCAGTAGGTTCTACCGTTGCACTGGCCTTCGACGCCCTCATCGTCATCGGCTTCTACTCACTGCTGTGGAAGTTCGTGCCCATGTCGCTCGAAATTGACCAGACCTTCATCGGTGCCATCCTGACCGTGATTGGTTACTCCATCAACGATAAGGTGGTGGTATTCGACCGTGTGCGTGAGAACATTCAGCTCTATGGCAAGCGTGACCGCCAGACCCTGTTCAACGACTCGCTGAACCAGACGCTGGCCCGTACCATCAACACCTCTGTAACGACCCTGATCGTGCTGCTCTGTATCTTCATCCTCGGTGGTGACAGCATCCGCTCGTTCTCGTTCGCTATGATTCTGGGTGTCATCTTCGGTACCTGCTCGTCCATCTTCATTGCTGCTCCTATCGCTTACCTCACCATGGGCCGCACCATCCGCGAGGAAGAGACTCCCGCAGTAGAGGCTAAGAAGAAGAAGTAAAATAAGGCTTATACCTTATATTATATTATAAAGAACTGCCGCGTCTGTGTTACAAGATGCGGCAGTTCTTTTTTTAGCTCCCACATGACAAAAAATGAGGGGTGTTCAGCTCTCTGTCGCAAAATAGGGGCGGTTGTCACTACAACTGAAGACAAAAAAGATGACTTTATTTGTTTTCAGCCCTTTATCTTCATAATTTTGCAGTGTCGAAAGACAAAAACAACAATTTAACAAAAATAATAACAACTAAAAAAAATACAATTATGAAGACAAAGAATTTCTTTAAGAACGAGACGAAGGCCCTGGCAGCCTTCATGACAGCAGCAGTGATGACAATGAGCTTCACAGCATGTTCACAAGACAACGACATCTTAGAGTCGGCAGTTACCAACCCCGAATTGGAAATAACCCGTAGCAACGGCATCGAGCCCGTCACCTACGTGGAACGCAGCTGGGACGGCAGCAAGGTGGTTTCCACGGCCAGGGCCATCTGCGACTACACCGAACTGTCGGGCAGCGACAAAGAGGGCTTCCGCCGCCTTGAGTCAGGCAAGTGGTATGTGGTAAAGACCTCTTTTTGAGTGCAAGAGCATCTATGCACCCAAGGGAAGACCCGCTCACCTCATTATATGTGACGGGGCAACGCTCACCGCCCGCATCGACATCGACAAGGATAACGCGCTTCACATCTACGGACAGCAGAACGACTCTGGAAAACTGATAGCCAAGGGCTTTACCTGGATAAGCCAGAAAGACGACGACGACGTCATACAGGATGTCACCAACCTGCCTGGCATCGGCAGTCGCCTGAACATGGGCAAGCTGGTGATTCACGGTGGTAACATTTCTGCCAGCTGCTCAGAAGCCACTCACTCTGCCGGCATCGGTGGCGGCGACAATGGCGACGGCGGCGTTTTTGCTAAGCGGTTTTCCCCCCTCGGGGGGACGGAAGGAGGCTTTTCAGGATAAAGAGGGCGACTTTGGAACGGGAAGTGGCCGAGTTTAAGGTGCAAAGGTGCCGAGTTGAGGGTATGAAGGTGCCGAGTTCGGGGTGCAAAGGTGCCGAGTTGAGCAACTGCGGCGGGCGGTGCACTTGATTGCACCGCCCGCCGCAATTAATTGTACCACCCGCTCAAGTTAAGTTGACCGCCCGCTCAAATCCCCCTTTGTGTCCGTTTTGCTAAAACTTCAGCAAACGGCGGGCTGCTGCGGATGAACGGAACTACTATGCAAAGATACAAAATTTTCTTGGCAAATGCAAGGAAAACTGCAAAAATTTAAAGCAAAAAAACGTGTGCCGGTTGACTCTATACAAAGGGTATTTCCGCTTTTTCCCTTCAAAAAATTTGGAGATTTCATAAATATTGCTTAATTTTGCCCCGTTGCTGTTAAAGTGACGGGCAGCCAGCGTGCTGCCGACGAGGCTCAACTTCCTCTTTAAGTAAGGGCGGGAGCTTCTTTCGTGGGAGAGAAAATGAAGCATTGTGCTTCTGTCTTGTGAACTGAAACCTGAGAAATTTCAAGAACAAACAAGATAGATAGTAGCAATGGTTCACGCGTATAGCGTGGATCTGTTATGTCTATATCTTTTTGTTCAGGTTTTCTCAGGACCGCAGTTCAGGGATGTGGAGCGATTGCAGTTCCACGTTTTTTGTGTGTATATGGTTAAACCAAATATGAACTAAAACTAAATGAATTTATGAAAATGAAGAAAATTTTATTATTACTATTCGTTGTTAGTATTCCTATGCTAGTCCATGCGCAGGAATATAAATTCGGGTCGCCCAACTCCCCATGGGATGACCACATTACTAGTGGAATAAGATACCTTGCCAATGTAGATGATGTCGGCAAAGGAAGTTTTGGATATGAGATGAATACGTTTAATAGTTTTGGGAAATCTATTGGAATGTCGCTTGCAATAGATGGAATCTGAACGTCCCCGCTATTATTTCTATTGTAGCGGGGATTTTTCTTTGTTTCTGTCGAAGTTTATTCGCTAATAAAACATAAATTTCACAAGTTTGTGATTCACAAGTTTGTGAAATTTGTAAAAAACGTTTGTCTTTGCATTGTTAATCAGCCGATTACAGTCCCCCGGCGCAGTCCGGGCAGAGGCCTTTGATGATGAGGTTAGCAGAGCGGGGACGGAAGCCGTCGGGGAGAGTGATGTCGGGCATGCCCATGTTGTCAAGACAGAAGGTCTTCTGACAACGCTCACAGAAGAAGTGGGGGTGCACGTCCTCGTCGTGCTCGTGGCTGTGGCTGTGGCAGAACTCGTACTTCACGCCTTCACCCCCACCCTCGATGACATGCACCAGGTGGTGTTCGCGGAAAAGAGTAAGGGCACGGAAAATACCCGATTTGTCGATGGTAAGAATCTTACGTTCCAGCTCAGCAAGCGACATGGGATTTTCGGCTGCGGCCAACGCCTTGGCCACTACAATGCGGTTGGCCGTGGGCTTCACACCGTGCTGCTCCAACAGTTCTATGGCTCTTGCTTCGTTCATTCTTACAGCCTTTGTACCCCGACCGAGAATCGAACTCGGAACTAAGCTTTAGGAGAGCCTTGTTATATCCATTTAACTATCAGGGCAACGTTTTCAGGGTGCAAAGATACGAATAAGTGAGTACAATACAAAATAAAATCCAAAGTTTTTATTTTTATTGTCAAGCGAAAGTATCTTCGACCGAAGGCCAAAGATACGAATAAGTGAGTACAATACAAAATAAAAAGACGTAGTTTTTTATAAAAATTAAAGAATTAGAAAAACAAGAATTAAACTTATGGCATTTTCTTACGTCTTAATAGCATTATGAATCGGATTCTATTGTTTTTTTTACTGTCGCTCACCACGGTGGTGACGTGGGCACAGGGTACCGTAAGAGGACATGTGATAGAGAAACAGACTGAAGAGGCACTGGAGTTTGCCAATGTCCGAGTGCTACAAGGTACTAAGTTTGTGAAGGGTGCTATTACCGACAGCGAGGGCGCGTTCAACATTTCGGGCCTTGGCTACGGCAGTTATACCCTGCAGATAACCTCCATAGGCTACAAGGAGGTGACACGCCAGTTTACCCTTACGCAGAAGAACAGCCGCGTGACTTTCTCCTTATTATATATGTCGGAGGATGCGCAGAGCATCGGCGAGGTGGAGGTAAGAGGCCAGCGCTCGCAGATGAAGCTGGAGGTTGACCGCAAGGTGTTTACCGTCGATCAGGTGCTGGCAGCTGCCGGCGGGTCGGCCACTGAGCTGCTGGAGAACATTCCGAGCGTGGAGGTGACGACCGACGGCGAGATATCGCTGCGCGGCAACTCGAGCGTGGAGGTATGGATTAACGGCAAGGCCAGCGGGCTGACCACAGACAACCGCTACGAGATACTGCAGCAGATTCCTGCCGAGTCGATAGAGAAGATTGAAGTCATTGACAACCCGTCAGCCAAATACTCGCCCGAGGGTTCGGCCGGCATCATCAACATCGTGCTGAAGCGTGACCGCATGGCTGGCTACTACGGCTCCATGCGTGCCGGCGTGAACACCCGCGGCGGCTGGAACACGGGTGTCAACTTCAACTACACCAGCGGCACCTTCGATGCCAACGCGAACATTGGCTACCGCAGACGCAGGGGTGCAGGCGGCAGCATGAGCGAACAGGAATACCTGAACACTGGAACCTACCAGAACTATGAGGGCGAGAGCGAGAACCGTGGCGGCGGACTCTTCAGCCGCGCAGGGCTGACATGGCACATGACGCAGAAGGACGACCTCTCGCTGACGGGCATGATGATGCACGGCAAGCGCGAGAATGAGAGTACCACGCCCTACCACTACGGCGACATCAGCACCCAGCAGGACACCTACCAGCAGATGCGCTATAACAGCAGCGACGGCAAGAACCACATGTACCACCTGGAGCTGGACTACACCCACAACTTCAGCGACAGCCACAAGCTGGACTTCAACGTGTCGCATAACCGCTGGAAGAGTGACAACGACAACTTCTACCAGGACTCCATTTGGTACAACGCTGACCTTAACCCTAATGCTAACACGCAATATCTCTGGCAGAACAGGCCGCAGCACATCAACAACCGCTCGTGGGAAGTGAAGCTGGACTACGAAAACCAGATCAGCGAGAACTTCAAGGTGGAAGGCGGCTACAACGGACGCTTCTCGCACGAGAACACCCCGCAGGAGTCGTGGGTCGATAACACCAGCTGGAGCGGCATCAGCCCCGTGCTGGACGAGACTTACTTCAACCGGTTCATCTACGACATGGACGTGCATGCGCTGTATGCCACCATCAACACCAAGCTGTGGGGACGACTGGGCGTCATGGCCGGACTGCGCGGAGAATACTGGAAGGTGAACACCGAGAGCTACGACTACGCCCAGGAGCACAATGCCGCACTGCGCGAGGCACCGTTCAAGAAGGATTACTTCCAGCTGTTCCCCTCGCTGTTCCTAAACTACGAGCTGACGGAGACGGCCCAGCTGCAGCTGAACTACACACGCCGCCTGCGCCGTCCCTGGGGCGGACAGCTCAACTCGTTCAAGAACACCAGCGACGCCTCGATGATACAGTTCGGTAACCCGTTGCTGACACCGGAATACACCAACTCCTTCTCACTGAACTTCCTGAAGACGTGGGACAAGCACACGCTGAACATATCGACGTACTACCGTCCGACTACCGACGTGATGCAACGCATACGCTGGCAGAGCTCTACCGACGGCATGATGTACATGACCAACGAGAACGTGGCCAAGCGTCAGAATGCCGGCATAGAGATTATCAGCAAGAACTCGCTGTGGCGCATTCTCGACCTGACCACCACGCTGAACGGCTACTACTCGAAGCTGGACGGTTTCTCGTACGTCATTGACGGACAGACGGTGACCGGCGAGGGCCAGGAGGCCTTCTCGTGGGATGCCCGTGTGCTGGCATCGCTCATGCTGCCCTACGACATTTCGTTCCAGGCCACGGGTAACTACCGCTCGCGCGGAGCCATCACACAGGGTCATCGGCAGCCTAACGCATCGCTGGACCTCGGTTTCCGCAAGACATTCTTCGGCAAGAAGCTGGCCGTGGCCATTAACTGGCGCGACGTCTTCGGCTCACGTCACTGGGAGAACTACACCAGCAGCGACACCTTCTGGCGTCACCAGAAGAACTGGCGCAAGTCGTCGGTCAACTTCCAAGTAACGTGGAACTTCGGCAACATGGGCACAAAGAAACGCCCTGACGGTCAAGACGGTCAGGGCGGTGGTGAGGAGCCTACTCCCACTTACGACAGTGGCGGGTTTGAGTAATAATTTCCCAAAAAAGATTAATTCTACCCCACTTTATTCGTTAGTTTACAATAAATAGTGTATCTTTGCACGATTTTTTATTTTTTAGATGTTTTAAACAAGATGAATGTAATTACAAAGAGTATTCAGTTGCCTGATGGAAGAACCATCACAATTGAAACCGGGAAAGTGGCAAAACAGGCAGACGGAAGCGTTGTTCTCCGCATGAACAACACCGTACTTCTGGCCACTGTTTGTGCCGCAAAAGATGCCGTTCCCGGAACAGATTTCATGCCTTTGCAGGTAGATTATCGTGAACAGTACAGCGCAGCCGGCCGTTTCCCCGGCGGATTTACCAAG
>ONRS01000111.1 GCA_900320255.1 uncultured Prevotellaceae bacterium | reverse complement strand
TAGGCTGATGCAAGCAATCATCTTGGCGGCGGGTATGGGCCGCAGACTCGGAGAACTGACGAAGGACAATACCAAGTGTATGGTTCCCGTGAATGGTGTGCGGCTCATTGACCGGCTGTTAGGACAACTGAGCAATCAAGACCTGAAGCGCATCATCATCGTTGTGGGTTATAAGGGAAATGAGTTGCGAGAATATGTCAATGCACACCACTCATCACTCCCCATAGAATTCTATGAGAACCCTGTCTATGACAAGACGAATAACATCTACTCACTGGCTATCGTCAAAGAGCAGTTGCAGGAGGATGACACGCTGCTCATTGAGAGCGACCTCATCTTCAGCGACCGACTTATACCTATGATTGTAGAGAACGCTCATCCAAACCTTGCCCTCGTAGCCAAGTACGAGACATGGATGGACGGCACGATGGTACGACTGGATGACGAACAGAACATCGTAAACTTCATCTCAAAGGATGCCTTCGACTACAATGATGTTGACTCTTACTACAAGACTGTCAATATCTATAAACTCAGTCAGCAGTTCTCGCAACAGAAGTATGTCCCATTCCTCGATGCCTATACCAAGGCAGTAGGGAATAATGAGTATTATGAAAATGTGCTGCGAATCATCTCGTTGCTCAATGGCCATGATATGAAGGCACTGCCTATCGGTAACGAGAAATGGTATGAAATCGACGACAAGCAGGACTTGGATATTGCCGAGGCCCTGTTTGCCGACGAAAAGGACGTCATACGTAAATACTACGGACGCTATGGCGGTTTCTGGCGATTCCCACAGATGCTGGACTTCTGTTACTTAGTGAATCCCTATTTCCCCAGTCGCAGGATGAAGGACGAGCTACGTAGCAATTTCGATACCCTATTGACAGATTATCCATCAGGCATGAAGGTTAATACGCTGATTGCCAGCAAATGCTTTGGCGTAAGCGAGCCCTATATCGTCCCTGGCAATGGCGCCGCCGAACTAATCAAGGTTCTGATGGAGGATTCACAGGGAAAGACCGGTTTTGTCCGGCCAACCTTTGAGGAATATCCCAACCGATTTGACAAGGAGCGGCAAGTAACGTTTGTCCCACAGAATGAGGACTATCGCTACACGGCTGATGACCTGATGACGTTCTTTGCCGACAAGGGCATCAGCCAGCTGATGCTCATCAATCCCGACAACCCCTCGGGCAACTTCATTCCAAAGGCCGACGTGTTGCGACTGGCACAATGGTGTGAGGACCGCCAGATACGGTTAGTGGTCGATGAAAGCTTCGTTGACTTCAGCCATGACTATGCCACCAATACGCTGCTCAGCGATGCCACCTTAGAGGCCTATCCGCACATGGCCGTCATGAAGAGTATCTCCAAGAGCTACGGTGTGCCCGGCCTGCGCTTAGGCATCCTGGCCTCTGCCGACAAAGAGCTGATAGCCCGCATGAAACAGGAGGTGAGCATTTGGAACCTCAACTCGTTTGCTGAGTTCTTCATGCAGATATATAATAAGTACGAGAAAGACTATCAGCGGGCCTGTGCCAAGTTCGTGGCAGAGCGTGACCACTTTGAGCGTGAGCTGCGCACCATTCCTTTCTTTCGTGTCATGCCGTCACAGGCCAACTATTTCCTTTGTGAAGTATTGCCGCCCTATACCGCAAGTGAGATTGTCATCAATATGCTGAAGCAGCATAACATCCTGACCCGCGACTGCAGCGGAAAACCCGGTCTTAATCCTGACAAGCAGTATATGCGTATTGCCGTCAGGAATACGAAAGACAACACACAGCTGGTAGAGGGACTGAGACAAATCACCATGCAGCATTAAGAATAAGTCGTTCATGAAGGTCTGTATTTGCGGAGGCGGTAACCTCGGTCATGTAGTGGCTGGCTTCATAGCAGCACAAGGGAAGCATGAAGTGAGCATGCTGACACAACATCCGGAGCTGTGGAGCAAGCAGTTGGTGATTGACGCGCCAGAAGGAACCAGCTATGCTGGAAGCCTGAGCGGCATCTTCAGTAATGCCAGACAAGCCGTATCTGATGCTGATATAGTACTTTTATGCTTGCCGGGCTATGCTATCCGTAAGACGTTGAAGCAAATCAAAGCATTCCTCAGACCGGAGGCGGCAGTAGGCAGCGTGGTCAGCAGTACAGGCTTCTTCTTTCAGGCCCTTGAGCTATTATCCAGCAACCAGGTGCTGTTTGGTTTCCAGCGTGTACCCTTCATTTCAAGGGTCACGGAGTATGGGCACCGAGCCCGCCTGATGGGGTATAAGGACAGCCTTTACTTGGCCATAGAACATGCCGAACGTCCTGAGACGTTACGGGCTGCACTGGCTGACATGCTTCAGACACCCATCCAACTCTTAGACAACTACTATGAGGTAAGTCTCTCCAACAGCAATCCGTTGTTGCACCCTGCACGCCTTTATGACCTGTGGGGCGACTGGCAAGAAGGGCAATGCTACAGCCATGTCCCCCTGTTCTATGAAGAATGGACAGAGCATGCCGCACAGCTCTACCTGTCAATGGACAACGAACTGCAGCAGTTGCTGGCCGTCCTGCCTGTACGTAAGGGCAGTATTCCCACCGTGCTCGACTATTATGAAAGCACCGATGCCGCATCGTTAGCCCGCAAGCTCCGCAGCATCGAAGCCTTCAAAGGCATCCCTGCCCCCATGAAAGCCGTTGCCGACGGTTACGTTCCCGATTTCCAGAGTCGTTATTTCACCGAAGACTTCCCCTACGGGCTGGCCATTGTCCGTCGGCTGATGCAACAGAAGAACATCCCCTCGCCCACCATCAACATGATTTACGAATGGGGGCTCCCCTTTCAAAGCCAATAGGCTTCAAACTGGTGAGTGACGCGCTGGTCTTCTGGCGGCAGCGTCATGTAGTCGCCGTATGTACGCCGCAGGTGGTCGTCGTAGCCCGCCATAGCCTTATAGACATGGTTTTCGAAAGGCAGGTCAACGTATGAAGCCATATCCTCGGCAGGAAAACAGCCTCGGATGGAGGGCCCGGCCTCCGTCATGTGGCACAGGGTGTTTGTTGGCTGGCTGCTGACTATCAGCCGTTCTATCCATCGATTCAGCACCGCCACGCTAACAGGCAACAGCCGGTAGCACCAGTAGGCAAGGCGGGAACGAAGGGGGTTGGTCACGGAAATCTTGCAGCGTCTTATTTTATACAAGAGATGTTTGTATTTAAAGATGCGCTCACGCTCCCTGACATCGTCGGTCACATAGTCAACCGGAAAGACGTCGATATACACCCCTATCTCATAGCCCACGGTCTCTGTCTCCACCATCTTGGTACGCTGATCGACCACCTTGGCAAACGTATAGTAGTAATGCTGCTCCCGTTTGGGGTTCAGCACCCGATAGCGTCCTGCCGGGTCTTGATAGTGATTAACAAAACGCTCATAGTCAGCGCGGGGCATGTATATGTCAATGTCGTCATCCCAGGGAATATAGCCCTTATGGCGCACCGCTCCAATCAGCGTGCCACTGCTAAGTGAGTAATGCAGGTCATGCTCCATGCAGTACTGATGGACATGGTCAAGGATACCCATCTGAATGTTTCGCAGTTCGTGTATATCAGTAATCTTTCTCATCTGTATCGTTATTTGGGTGCAAAACTACAAAAAATTCTTCATTCTTCATTCTTCATTCTTCATTTTTTCGTATCTTTGCAGCACGTATGGCAGAAACACTGAAGGAGAAGACGGCGAAAGGACTGTTCTGGGGCGGACTGTCGGGCGGTATGACGCAGGTGCTGAATGTTGTTATCGGCATTCTGCTGGGTCGCATGCTGTCGCCCGACGAGTGGGCACCCATCAGCATGATTACCATTTTCTCGGCTATCGCCGGAAACCTGCAGTCGAGTGGCTTCTCTACGGCCATTGTCAACATGAAGCAGCCCACGGCCAACGACTACAACGCCGTCTTCTGGTTTAACGTCAGCATGGGCTTCGTGCTCTACTGGCTGCTCTTTGCCGCTGCCCCGTTCATAGCACTGTTCTTCGAGCAGCCCTGTCTGACCAATCTCTCCAGACTCATCTTCTTAGCGTTCTTCATCTCGTCGTTCGGCATCTCCACCCAGGCCTACCTGACGAAGAACATGATGCAGCGCGAGATAGCCATTGTCAACCTCTCGGCACTCATGGTGTCGGGCACAGTGGCCGTCACATTGGCCCTGAAGGGCTACTCCTACTGGAGCCTGGCGTGGCAGCAGATTGTCAACTCGGCGGTGCTGGTCGTCGGGCGTTTCTTCTTCGTGAAGTGGCGACCCAGCCTGAAGGTTGACTTCACGCCCATACGCCAGACCTACCGTTTTGCCATGAGCATCCTGGTGACGATGGTCATCAACACCGTCAACAGCAACATCCTGACATTCATCTTCGGCAAGCTGTTTACGAAGACGCCCGCTACGGTGGGCAACTTCTTTCAAGCCTTCAAGTGGAACACCATGGCCTACCAGGTGGTGGGCGGCATGCTGGAGCAGGTGGCACAGCCGGTGTTAGTGGAGACCTCTCCCCCCGCCCTCATTCCCGAGCAAAGCTCGCCTACCCGTAGCCTTTCCCAAGGGGAGGGGGCTGAAAACGTTGAGCGACTGCGGCGTGTGTTCCGCAAGATGCTACGCTTTACGGCCTTTGTGTCGTTTCCGGCCCTGTTGGGTCTCTCTATGGTTTCCGAGGAGTTCATCCTGGCCACCATCGGGGCGAAGTGGCAGGGCTGTGTGCCGTTGCTGCGCATTCTCTGTATTGGCGGTGCCTTCATGCCGTTCTACTCGCTCTACAAGAACCTCGTCATCAGCCAGGGACGCGGTGCCTTGAACATGTGGCTGAACGTGGTGCAGATTGTGCTGCAGCTGCTGCTCATCCTGATGACCTACCGCAAGGGCATCATCACGGTGGTCTGGACTTACACCGTCTTCAACATCCTCTGGCTCTGCGTCTGGCAGCTGTATGCCAAACGGCTCATAGGCATCAGGCTGGCCGACATGCTGAAGGACACGCTGCCTTTCGGCTGCATCAGTCTGATTATCATGGTGCTGACGTGGTGGGTAACGCAGCCGCTGACCAACGTCTATGGGCTACTGGCCGCCAGAGTCGTCATGGCCGGTCTGCTCTACGTGGGCCTCATGAAACTGCTGCGGGTCAGAATTCTGGACGAGTGCATCAACTTCATCTTAAAGCGTAACAAGCCATGAAGCTGTCCATCGTCATACCTATATATAATAAGGAGGCATACGTAGAAGCCTGTCTGAAGAGTCTGCTGGAGCAAGACTTCCAGGACTTCGAGCTCATAGCCGTCAATGACGGCAGCACCGACGGCTCAGGCGACTTGTGCGACCGCATGGCAGCAAAAGACCAGCGCATCCGCGTCATACACCAGAAGAACGGCGGCGTGACGGCGGCCAGGAGGCGGGGCGTAGAGGAAGCCCGAGGGCGCTACATCATGTTTGTCGATGCTGACGACATGTTGCTGCCCCACGCCATGAGGGTGCTCCATGCGGCCATAGAAGAGACGCAGGCCGACGAGGTGGTGGGCTGCTACGTGACGCAGAAGGGCCGCCTGGGCGACTCCGGCCGTCGTGGCTGGCAGGACCCCTTCAGCATGATTGACGACCTGCTGGCCGTGCGCAACCCGTTCTGTATTCTCTGGGGGGTCATCTTCCGGCGCGAGTTGCTCGACGGCTGTCTTACAACGCCGCGTGAAGTCGTGGAGCGCGAGGACATCCTGATGCAGATAAAGTGCTTGGTCAAGCGCCCGAAGGTCTATTTCATTGGCAACGTGGTCTATCACTACAACGAAGGTCTGCCCAACAACCGGCAGATGGGGCTCGAGCGCATCAAACTGCACGACCAGGAGCTGTTGCTGACGCTACGCCCCACGTGGCAGCGCTTTGAGAAGGGTTACCGTTTGAACCGACTCAAACTCTACGAAGTATTCCTGGAGCAGCGGCAGCTTGATGTGTTTCAGGCTTACTATAAAGACCTGCGCCGCCAAGACCTCAGCGGACTGCCCTGGGCCGACCGCCTGGTCATTGCCTTGCCGCCAAGACTGGCCTGCTGGCCCGTCCGCTGGTACAAGTGGTGGCTCAGGCGGAAGTCACGCTAAGAGGTAGCCCGCGAGCAGCCAGCCGTTCCAGCCCCACAGCCACAGCGTAAGCAGCGTGACCAAAAGGCGCAGGCCCAGATGGGCCAATCCCCTCTTTTCATGTATCAGGAAACTGATGGCCACGGGCACGACGAAGACCCAGTGGGCCGTCATGATATAGACCTCGTTCAGACCGAAGCCCAGGCCGAGGTGCAGCGCGAGGTCGAAGGCCATGCAGGAAAGCAACATCCAGAGAAAACGGCTACGCCAGCCATACCAGAGGCCACCCAAGAAGAGCAGCACGAGCAGCAGTTCGACGGCATAGTTGAACCAGTAGCGATAGTTGATGATGACGGGCCGCGAGCGCAGGGTGTCCTCCAGCAGGTTGTCCTGGTGCAGCTGAAGGCTTTCGCCTAAGAGGTTCTCCACCGTGCTGTCCCAGCGGGGCGTAGAGATGTCAGTCCAAGACAGGAATCCCGTCTTGCTGATGGTTTTTCCCTTATGCGCATTCCACGGGTCTTTCATGTTCCGCTCGTGCACCTCCCACAAGTGACGCTGGTAGCGGCGCTTAGCCTCCAGATGAATAGAGGCAGAGTCGTAGAGGGTGGTCGTAGTGTCGGCCACAGCCTTGACGTATGCCTGAAACTCCGCATTACTCTGTGCGCGCCGTTTGGCGGCCTTCTGCTGTTCGCGCGGTTCTATGTACTTCTGCTGTTGCCACTGTGCAAAGCCCCAGATGGCAGCGGCAGGCAACAGGATGGCCAGAATGATATAGCCCGGTCGCCAGAAGCGCTTGCCGTTGGTGAAGAGTGCCATGATAAACGTCTTTACGCCGTTGCTCATCGTGATGCCAGCTGTCAGCAGGAAGAGCACCACGGTCTGGAAGATGGTGAATGTCTTGCCTTTCTGCATCTTCTTGCCGGCCAGGTACATGGTCAGCGTAAGTAGCGTCATGGAGGGTGCAAAGTGGTCGGGCACGATGTAGGTCAGCGTGACGTAGGCAAACGAGAACGTCAGATACGCCAACAGGTTGGCATCGATACGCCCCAGGCCTACCACTTCGCGCAGGGTACGGCGGATGAAAACAAAGGCGTAGAGGGCAAAGACGAGGAGCATCGCGGCCACAATGACCTGAGCCAGGTTCAGCCCCGTGCAGGCATAGAGCAGGGCGTTCAGCTGGGTGAGCGGCCACAGCAGTTCGGCCAGCAGAGGGTGACGGTGGACAAAGAAGGCCAGGTGCCACTGCGTCAGCGTGCTGTAGATGAGCGAGTCAAAGCCCGACAGTCGGAAGTGTTCAAAGAAGTCGGTCGTCTTCTGTGTATGCATGAAGACGTCCGCATACTTACTAATCAACAAAAAGTTGAGAAAGGTGAAGTAAGCCATGAGCGGTGCTGATGCTATCCACTCACTTGGACGGATGATGAGTAACTTGAATATCTTGAATAATGTTTTCATCTTTTTTTCGATTTACAATTTAAATGTTGACGTTATCGTTGTCTAATCATATCTTGGTTCCTTTGTCTGCCCATGCTAATAGTTCGCGGTCACCACGGCTGTCGCCATAGGCGGTGATGTGAGAAGCTTCTTTAATACACTCCTCTACCCGTCGCACCTTCTCCGCGCCATAGCAGTTAGGCGTATGGAAACGGCCCGTCAGCAGCCCGTTATTTACTTCCGCTTGCGTCCCTAACACCTCCACGTCAGGAAAGAAAGGCTGCACCCAGCGGTCGATGCTGGCCGTGACGATGAGTACACGGGCTCCGTCTTGCTGTGCCTGACGCAGGATATTGACCGTCTGCTGACGGAGCAGGTGGCGGTGACTGGCAGCAAACGCCCCGCACGCCTGGGTGAAACGCTCCTCCGTCCAGCCACGGAAGAAGTAGCTGAACACGCGCTCCTTTGTTTTCCCGTTATCATAGAGCCTCAGCTTCATCAGCACCAGCAAGGGCAGATGGAGCAGGAATCCCCACACGAAGGCCGCATTACCGCAGGCATAGCGGATAAAGGCAATGAGCGTATCGTTAGTGGTCAGCGTGCCGTCGAAGTCGAAGATGACTATTTTCTGCTTTTCTCCCATGGCATGAATGATAAGAGTTGATGAATGAGCCAGGCCAGCACCAGCGCGATGGCCGTCATCAGGAGCAGCGTCAGCCAGTAGCCGAGGTCGTAGGGTCGCAGATATTTCAGCACGAAGTTGACGTGTACCAAATAGAGTTCCAGGCTTACCGTGCCGACGAAGGACAATCCCTTCAGCACCCATTGCGGGGCATGGCAGAAAGCCTTACACAAGAGGAGCAGGGCCGAAATGCTCAGCGGTATATAGACCATGCGCTCCAGGAACAACGGGAAACGGCCGCGCAGGCCATCCTCGAAGTTGACACAGACGCCCAGACTCAACACAAAAGTGAGTAGGAGCAGCCACAGGGCATCAGCCGACAGCTGCCGTTCCTCTTTCACCCACAGCCCGGCATTCATGCCAAGCAGGAAGATGGGCACACGGCTGAACAGGATCTCCAGATGTCCCAGCGATGCGTTGAGCGGTTTCCAGTACTGCAGCAGCACACAGAACACCATAGCCACCGCCGGCAGCCATCGCCACACCGTACTACGCTGAATAAGCTTCATGTAGAACGGAGCCACCAGGTAGAAGGCCAGAATCATGGGGATGAACCAGAACTCATCGACAAAACCACTCCACAGCCGCCAGCCGATGAGCACGTTGCCAATGGTCTGCCACAGCGTGAACTTACCTTGTATATATAAAGGTATATAGTAAAGGCTCGACAAGAGCAGCCAGGCAGGATAGATGCGCTGGAAGCGGCGACGGTAGAACAAGGAGAGCCACCCCCACCCCGAGGAGGGGGCTTTTTGATAGGCATACCACAGTCCGATGCCACTCAGGAAGAGGAACATATCGACACCCACGTTGCCACAGCGGTTCACGCAGAACCAGAAGGTGTCATGACGGGAGAAACCCACATGAAACATCATGACGACGAGCATGGCAATACCCATCAGTTCTCCGCGGAAGCGGCTCAGGTCGTGCAGGTTAATGGGTTTCATTGGCAGTTGGGTTTTGGTTTTTCACTTTTGGCAAATGGCCAACAATGCTTCGTTAAGAGCCACGACACGACGAAGGCGGCTAAGGCATAGAGTAGCAGACCGGCATAGAGGTCGCCCCGATGAGAGATGGGAATCAGAATCTTGCGCAACGCAGGATGCACCACGAACATGGCCGCCGAAACACCGCCCGTCCAGACCAGCCAGCCTAATACGGGTTCAGGGGTCAGCTTAACGAAAGCTATGCCCGCCACGATGATGGCCACAGGTACCCACAGCCACGTATGGGGAGATAACAGGCTAAGGCCTACTGACAACAGGCCACAGGCAACAGCCGACAAGGCCCATTGCCACTTCTTCAGCTGAAAAGCACCATAACGGCCGGCCAGCACGCCCAGTCCGAAGGGCAGCATACCGCCGATGCAGTTGTAACGCAGGCGGTTCAGCGTCACCACATCGTCAAGGAATGGCAGCTGCACCAGCCAGCAGACGGCCACGAGTGCCACCACAAAGCCCCAATGGCGACGATAGATAAGCAGCTGATAGACGATGTAGAGCTGCAACATAAGGCCGAAGAACCAGAACGGTCCGGGCCAGATAATCTTATCGGGCTGAGGCAACAGGTTGTTGAACATCAGCAACTGTGCCACCACGTCGAGCAAGCGGTAATGATGGGGGCCTGGCGTCATGAAGTCAACAATGATGAAGAGCACGTAACCCACTATCATCATGCGGAAGAGCTTAAGGAAATGGTAGCCCACCCCTACCTTCACAGAGTCCAAGCTCTTTTCATATTTCATGACCAGCCCAAAGCCGCTGAGGAAGAGAAAGACGGGCACGCCATAGTGGCCGAAATACGACAGCAAGTGAACGGGCAGGTTCCAGTCAGGATGTGCCAGCACATCCAGCAGGCGGTCGTTATTGGCTGCAGAGAAGGTATATTCGTTCTCTTTTACCGCCAAGCGAAGCCAGTGGCAGTAGTTATGCAGCATGATACCGAGGATGGCGATACCACGCAATGCCGTACATTCGGCACGGGAAAGGAGCGACATCTTATTTTCCATTCTTCAGCAGTTGAT
>ONRS01000112.1 GCA_900320255.1 uncultured Prevotellaceae bacterium | reverse complement strand
GTCAAAGAACAACATGGTAGGAAAGTGGGTGCGGGGGTTGCTTTTAACTCTTTCACTTTTTAACCCTTTCACCTTCTTACCTTTAACAGCCCAGGTCTATTTAGACGAGTCGAAGCCCTTGGAGCAACGCGTGGAGGATGCGCTTAGTCGCATGACGCTCGACGAGAAGATTGCCATCATCCATGCGCAGTCGAAGTTCAGCGCCCCGGGCGTGAAGCGCCTCGGCATCCCCGATATGTGGACCGACGACGGCCCTCACGGTGTACGCCCCGACGTGCTGTGGGACGAGTGGGAGCAGGCCGGCCAGACGAATGACTCGTGTGTGGCATTCCCCGCACTGACCTGTCTGGCAGCCACATGGAATCCGCAGATGGCCCGCCTATATGGTGAGAGCCTCGGCGAGGAAGCGCTTTACCGGGGAAAGGCCATGATACTGGGGCCTGGCATCAACATCAACCGCACACCGCTGAACGGCCGTAACTTTGAGTACATGGGCGAAGACCCCTTCCTGGCCTCACGTATGGTGGTGCCTTACGTGCAGGGCCTGCAGTCGAAGGGTGTGGCGGCCTGTGTCAAGCACTATGCGCTGAACAACGATGAGGAATATCGGCATCAGGTGAACGTCATTGTCTCTGACCGCGCCCTGCGCGAAATTTATCTGCCAGCCTTCGAGGCTGCAGTCCGTGAGGGTGGGGCATGGGCCATCATGGGTGCCTATAACCTTTATAAGAATCAGCACAACTGTCACAACGAGACGTTGCTCAACCAGATACTGAAGCAGGAGTGGGGCTTCGACGGTGTGGTGGTTTCTGACTGGGGCGGCTGTCACGACATGGATGAGGCTGTCCGCAACGGTCTCGACATGGAGTTTGGTACGTGGACCGACGGTCTGACCATGGGTGCCACAAACGCCTACGACAACTACTATTTGGCCAATTCCTACAAGAAGGCCATTCAGGAAGGCCGCTATACCACCAAGGAACTTGACGAGAAGGTGCGCCGCGTGCTCCGACTGCACTTCCGCACGACGATGAACCATCAGCGTCCCTACGGTTTCCTTTGCTCGGAAGCTCACTATGCTGCAGCCCGCAAGATTGCCGGCGAGGGTATCGTGCTGCTGAAGAATGAGCGGAATGTGCTGCCGATTCAGCAAAATGCCAAGGTCCTCGTAGTCGGTGAGAATGCCATCAAGATGATGACCGTTGGTGGTGGCTCGTCGTCACTCAAGGTGCAGCATGAGGTCCTGCCGTTGGACGGCCTCAACACCCAACACCCAACACCCAACACCCAACACCCAACGCTCCACTACGCCCGCGGCTACGTAGGCGACACCGTGCAGAGCTACAACGGGGTGACCGTTGGCCGTAGCATTGCCGAGCACCGCACTAATGCCGAGTTGCGTGCTGAGGCTGTTGAAAAGGCGAAGGAGGCCGACGTGGTCATCATCTTTGGAGGTCTGAATAAGGCAGACTTCCAGGACTGTGAGGGTCACGACCGCCGGCAGTATGAACTGCCCTACGAGCAGAACGAGCTGGTGGAGGCACTGGCCAAGGTCAATAAGAACATCGTGTTTGTGAACATTTCGGGTAATGCTGTGGCCATGCCTTGGATTGACAAGGTGCCTGCCGTGGTGCAGGGGTGGTTCATCGGCTCTGAGGCCGGCAATGCCCTGGCCGACGTGCTGACGGGACGTGTCAACCCCAGTGGCAAGCTGCCTTTCACGTGGTTCAAGACGCTCAGCGATGTGCCAGCCCACTGGTTTGGGGCTTATCCCGGCACATGGCGCGAGGGTCACGACGTCATCGACGAGGAATATAAGGACGATATCTTTGTGGGCTACCGTTGGGCCGACCTCTCTGCCAAGCGCAAGAAAGAAATGCTCCACGCTCAACGCTCCACACCCAACACCCAACACCCAACACCCAACACCCAACACCCAACACCCCTCTTCCCCTTCGGCCACGGTCTGAGCTACACCACGTTTGAATTGGGCAAGCTGACTTTAGTGGAGAGTGGAGAGAGGAGAGAGGAGAGTGGGGAGCGAAGCTTCTCAATTACCGTCACCAACACGGGCAGTGTGGCCGGTGCCGAGACGGTGCAGCTTTACATCAGCGACGTCAAGTCGTCGGTGCCCCGTCCTGTCAAGGAACTCAAGGCCTTCCAGAAGGTCTGGTTGCAACCGGGTGAGACCAAGACGGTCACCCTGACCATTGATGAGCGTGCCCTCTCTTTCTGGGACGAAGGCTCTCAGCAGTGGAAAGCCGAGCCAGGCGAGTTCAAGGCGCTGGTCGGCACTTCATCAGACAATATAGTTAGTACATACACATTTAACCTTAGGTAAGTTATTAGAGTTAGTTTTGGTTATGACAGGACGCGTGCGTGAGCATACGTCCTGTTTACAATAAAAAGGAATTCGTTTCGTTATAATAATAAAAACCGGATATAAACATGAAGAAAGTATTACTACTAATGGCGGCTGTGGTGCTGGGCACGCTGGCTGCCTCTGCACAGCAGCAGGACATGCGCACTTTTGTTGACAACCTCATGGCGCGCATGACGTTACAGGAGAAAATCGGTCAGTTGAACTTGCAGGTGGCTGGCGATATTACTACCGGTCAGGCACAGGACACAGAAGTGGCCGGGCTCATTGCCGGTGGCAAGCTGGGCGGTGTGTTCAACCTGAAGGGTGTTGACAAGATACGTGCCCTGCAGGACATTGCCGTCAGACAGTCGCGTCTGGGCATCCCCCTCATTGTGGGTATGGATGTCATTCATGGCTATGAGACCATCTTCCCCATTCCCCTGGCAATGGCTTGCTCGTGGGATATGCAGGCCATTGAGCGGGCCGCCCGCATTGCTGCCGTTGAGGCGTCGGCTGACGGCATCGACTGGTTCTACAGCCCCATGGTCGATATTTGTGTGGATGCCCGTTGGGGACGCACGGCAGAGTCGGCTGGCGAGGACCCCTTCCTGGGCTGTGCCGTCGCTAAGGCCTACATTCGTGGCTATCAGGGCAATGACATGAAAGGCAAGGACGAGGTTATGGCCTGCGTGAAGCACTTTGCACTTTATGGTGCTGTGGAGGCCGGACGTGATTATAATACAGTAGATATGAGCCATCTGCGCATGTATAACCAGTACTTCCCGCCCTACAAGGCGGCTGCCGAGGCTGGTGCAGGCTCGTTCATGTCGTCGTTCAACCTCGTTGACGGCCAGCATGCCACGGCTAACCGCTGGCTCCTGACCGATGTGCTGCGCCAGCAGTGGAAATGGGACGGCTTTGTGGTGACCGACTACGGCTCCATTGGCGAAATGACCAACCACGGCTTTGGCGACTTGGCCCATAACTCTGCGCTGGCCCTGCATGCCGGAACCGACATGGACATGTGTGCACAGGGTTTCTTAGGCACGCTCGAACAGCAGGTGAAGGACGAACGCGTCAGCATGGCCGACATTGACCAGGCCTGCCGTCGTGTGCTGGAGGCAAAGTATAAGCTGGGCCTCTTTGCCGATCCCTATAAATACCTCGACCCCACGCGCCGGGCCCGTGACATTTATACCGATGCCAACCGTCAGGCCAGTCGCGAAATGGCTGCCGAGACTTTCGTACTGCTGAAGAACAACGGCAACGTGCTGCCGCTGAAGGGTGAGCAGAATATTGCCCTCATCGGCCCGTTGGCTGACGACCGTGCCAACATTGCCGGCACGTGGTGTGTGGCCTATACGCCAGAGCGTTATGCCACCATCAAAGAGGCGTTGCAGCGTAAAATGCAGAATCTGTCAAACGCTAAATTGCTCTATGCCCAGGGCTGTAACCTGACGCGTGACGAGGCCCTGCAGCGTGCCGCCGAATTTGGCAAGACCATCCGACGCGGTGACGAGGCACAGCTGAAGGCCGAGGCGCTGGCCGTTGCCCGTCAGGCTGATGTCATTGTGTGTGCCATGGGAGAGTGTGCCGATTTCTCAGGCGAGAGCTCCAGCCGTGCTACGCTCGAACTGCCTGACGTGCAACGTGAACTGTTAGAGGAACTGGTCAAGCTGGGCAAGCCCATTGTGCTGCTCAACTTCTCCGGTCGTGCTACCGTGCTGACGTGGGAACAGGAGCATGTTGATGCCATCATGAACGTATGGTTCGCTGGCTCTGAGGCTGGCGATGCCATCTGCGACGTGCTCTTTGGCGACAAGGCCCCCACCGGCAAGCTCACCGTCACCATGCCGCAGGCCGTCGGACAGGTGCCCCTCTATTATAATCATCTGAATACGGGTCGCCCTGTGGCTGAGGGAGCCACCCAGTATTTCAAGTACGCCAGCAACTACCTCGACGTACGCAACGACCCGCTCTATCCCTTTGGCTACGGACTGACCTATACCACTTTTGAGTATGGTGCCCCTGCGCTTTCTGCTGACAACAAGCAGGTAAGTGTGGTGGTGAAGAACACGGGCAGCCGCGATGGCGACGAAGTGGTGCAGCTCTACATCCGTGACGTTTTTGCCTCGGTGAGCCGTCCCGTCAAGGAACTCAAGGGCTTCCAGCGCATTCATCTGAAGGCTGGTGAGAGCAAGACGGTGACGTTCGACCTGACCCCGGACCTGCTGTCGTTCTACGACATCGACGGCAATCTGGTGCTGGAGCCGGGAGACTTTGTCATCATGACAGGCCCCAACAGCCGCGATGTACAGAGCGTCACGCTGACCGTGAAATAAAAACAGGCAAAGTGGCACTTCTCAGTCGGAGAAGTGCCACTTTGCCAAAAAGCCGGAACTACAACTACAGGTTGGCCAGTTCTATTGCTTTGTCAATAGCTGCCGACAGGCCGTCGGCGTTCTTTCCGCCAGCCTGGGCGTAGTGGGGCTGCCCGCCGCCGCCGCCCTGAATGAGCTTGGCAGCCTCGCGGATAATCTGGCCGGCATTCAGCTGGTGCTCGCTCACCATGTCGTCAGAGAGCATGATGGTGAGCAGCGGCTTCTGCTGATAGACGGAGCCGATGACGCAGAGCAGATGGTCGGGCTGGCTTTGGCGAATCTTGAAGGCGAGGTCCTTGGCCAACTGCGGTTCAATGGGCAGTACGGTATTCACCACCTTCACGCCGTTAATGTCGCGAGCCTTGCTGAGCAGCTGTTCCTTGGCACGCTCTACGGCCTGAGCCTGGAACGACTCAATGTCCTTCTTCATGGCATCGTGCTCCTCAATATATTTGCGGATGACGGCTTCCAGGTCCTTGGCATTGTTGAAGAACGACTTAACAGCCTTCAGGGTGTCCTCAATCTGGTACATCAGTTCTTCGCAGTCGCGGCCCGTTTTGGCCTCAATACGGCGTATGCCGGCAGCCACGCTGCTCTCGCTGATAATCCTGAAGAAGCCGATGCGGCCCGTGCTGGAGGCATGAATACCACCGCAGAACTCGCACGACGGGCCGAAGCGTACCACGCGCACCTTGTCGCCGTATTTCTCGCCGAACAGGGCGATGGCACCCAGCTGCTTGGCTTCGTCGAAGGGCATGTCGCGGTGCTCGTCGAGGGGGATGTCCTGGCGTATCATGTCGTTCACCATGCGCTCTACCTGGCGCAGCTCTTCGTCGGTCACCTTCTGGAAGTGAGAGAAGTCGAAGCGCAAGGTGTTAGGACTTACCAGCGAGCCCTTCTGCTCCACATGGTCGCCCAGCACCTGCTTGAGTGCATAGTCGAGCAGGTGAGTAGCCGTATGGTTGGCAGCACTGGCGTCGCGCTTGTCAGTGTCAACGCAGGCCATGAACTCTGCTGTCGGGTCATTAGGCAGTTTCTTGACGATGTGGATGCTCTGGTTGTTCTCACGCTTGGTGTCGATGATGTCGATGGTCTCATTCTCGTTGACGAGCACGCCGCAGTCACCTACCTGACCGCCCATCTCACCGTAGAACGGGGTGTAGTCGAGCACGAGCTCGTAGAACTCATTCTTCTTTTGTGTCACCTTGCGGTAGCGCAGAATGTGGCAGCTGTACTCCGTGTAGTCGTAGCCTACGAACTGCTGCTCTTGTTGGGTGTTGGGTGTTGGGTGTTGGGTGTTGGGTGTTGGGTGTTGGGTGTTGGTGGCTTGACTATCATCCAACACCGAACACCCATCACCCATCACCTGAATCCAGTCGCTGTTCTCAACGGCAGCAGCATTGCGGGCACGCTCTTTCTGCTTCTGCATCTCGGCGTTGAACTGCACTTCGTCAACGGTGAAGCCGTTTTCACGACAAATCAGCTCGGTCAGGTCGAGCGGGAAACCGTAGGTGTCGAACAGCCGGAAAGCCTGTACGCCGTCGAGCTCGCTCTTGCCGTTTGCCTTGAGTTCCTCCATGGCCTTGTCGAGCATGGCGATGCCCTTGTCGAGTGTGCGGAGGAACGACTCCTCCTCCTCCTTAATCACCTTGGTGATGAGCTGCTGCTGTGCCTTCAGCTCGGGGAAGGCATCGCCCATCTCGCTTACCAGTGTGGGCACGAGCTTGTGCAGGAAGCCCTCTTTCTGTCCGAGGAAGGTGTAGGCATAGCGCACGGCACGACGCAGAATGCGACGGATGACGTAGCCGGCCTTGGCGTTCGACGGCAGCTGACCGTCGGCAATAGAGAACGAGACGGCACGCAGGTGGTCGGCGCAGACGCGCATGGCCACATTGATGTCGTCTTGGGTGTTGGGTGTTGGGTGTTGGGTGTTGGGTGTTGGGTGTTGGGTGTTGGGTGTTGGGTGTTGGGTGTTGGGTGTTGGG
>ONRS01000128.1 GCA_900320255.1 uncultured Prevotellaceae bacterium | reverse complement strand
CTTAGACTGCTTGTCGCCATGAACGGGGATACAGGTGGGGTGAATCTGAACGTAAGAGGGGTTAGCAAAGTAAGCACCCTTGCGATAGCACTGAACAGCGGCTGTACAGTTACAGCCCATAGCGTTGGTAGAGAGGAAATAAGTATTTCCGTATCCACCCGTAGCGATGACCACGGCATTGGCCGAGAAGCGCTCCAACTCACCAGTGGTGAGGTTCTTGGCAATGATACCACGAGCACGGCCATCAACGATAACCACATCCTCCATCTCATAGCGGGTGTAGAGCTTCACCTTGCCGGCATTCACCTGACAAGACAGCGAAGAGTAAGCACCGAGCAGCAGCTGCTGACCCGTCTGACCCTTGGCATAGAACGTACGGCTTACCTGAGCACCACCGAACGAACGGTTAGCAAGCATGCCGCCATACTCACGAGCAAAGGGGACACCCTGAGCCACGCACTGGTCGATAATGTTGTTTGAGACCTCGGCCAGACGATAGACGTTAGCCTCACGAGCACGATAGTCACCACCCTTCACGGTGTCGTAGAACAAACGATAGATGGAGTCACCATCGTTCTGATAGCACTTAGCTGCATTGATACCACCCTGGGCAGCAATAGAGTGTGCACGACGGGGAGAGTCCTGAATGCAGAGGTTGATGACGTTGAAACCCATCTCACCGAGTGAAGCAGCAGCCGAGGCGCCAGCCAGACCAGTACCTACGACAATCACGTCGAGCTTCAGCTTGTTCTTCGGGTTAACCAGTCGCTGATGAGCCTTATATTCTTTCCATTTCTCAGGTACTGGACCTGCTGGAATCTTTGAATCTAATACTTTTGCCATAGTTGTATTTTACAATTTGACGATTTTACAATTTGACGATTGATTACTTACAGCACTCAGCACCGGGTTTGCAGCACTCAGGCTTTTCACAGCATTCAGCACCGAGCTTACAGCACTCAGCACCAGGCTTGCAGCAGTCGCCTACAGGGAGACAACATTCAGCATTGGGAGCATCACACTTAGGGGCGTCGCACTTGTGAGCGTCGCACTTGTGGCCAGCCTCACAGCACTCAACGGCAGGCTTGTCACAGCATAGAGCTGCTTTCTCGCAGCAAAGGCTCGGAGCGCACTTGAAAGCAAATGCCAGCACAACAACGAGGAAGCCCAACATGAGCAGTGTGGTGTAGATGAAACCAATGACACGCCAGCGGCAGAACCAAATCTTACCACTAACACCCAGTGTCTGCATAGCAGACCAGAAACCGTGAGTGAGGTGGAACCAGATGGCCACAATCCAAATCACGTAGAGCACTACATAGACGGGATTAGCAAAAGTCACCTTAATGAGCTCAAAGCCGTCCGTAGGAGGAATAGCCGTAGCAATGTGGAACAACTCGGCAAACATCATGTTGTACCAGAAGTTGAACAAGTGCAGCAACAGACCGAGCAGGATAATAATACCCAGCACGAGCATGTTCTGCGATGCCCATTCCACCTTTGCAGGCTTGTCAGTAACTGCGTAACGCTCTGTTCCGCGGGCTTTCCGATTCTGAGCCGTCAGGATGAAAGCGAAAACGATGTGAGCCACAGCGAGTGCGGCCAGGCCGAGTGTTGCTACTACAGCGTACCAATTGGCACCGAGCAATTCACAAATCGTGTTGTAAGCTTCGCCCGAGAACAGCGCAATAATGTTCATCGCACAATGGAATGTGAGGAACAGAATGAGCGCAATACCCGTCAAAGACATCACGACCTTTCGGCCGACAGATGAATTAATTAACCACATAATTGAATGAAATTTAAATATTTAAATTATTAAAATACTCAAAAATTAGTACGCTCACGCGTAGTTTTCGCTACAAAAGTAATATAAAATAATGAAATTCGCAAACGTTTTCGCAAAAAATCGTTATAAAAACGACTATTTATACAAAATTGAAAAACTTTTTGTACTTTTGCAGAGCGTAAACAACACTATCGACAATGAAAGAAATAAAACGTATCGTCCTCACTGGCGGCCCCTGTGCCGGAAAGACCACCGCATTGGTCAGAATTACCGAGTATTTCTCAAACCGTGGCTACAAAGTTTTTACCATTCCCGAAGTACCCACACTCTACAGCTTGGGCGGATGGAGCTATCTGACGCCCAACAAGGATCTTTACTACGAAGGAGAACGGGCCATTCTGGAAACACAGCTGGCCCTGGAGAACTGGTTCATGCGAATGGCTGAAACCTGCCAAAAGCCGGTACTCATTGTCTGCGACCGCGGTACACTCGACATTTCGGCCTACATCTCACCTGAGATGTGGAACGACATCACCGCCAAGGCCGGTACCGACACCAACGCTCTCCGCAACCGCTACGATGCCGTGCTGCACCTGGTAAGTGCTGCCGACGGAGCAGAGCAATACTACACCACCGCTACCAACGCCGTGCGCTACGAGCAGATGAACGAAGAAGGACTGCGCATTGCCCGTGAGCTGGACAAGAAGGTCATCAAGGCATGGACAGGCCACCCACACTTGCGCGTCATCAACAATAACGACGACTTCAATGCCAAGCTGAACCGCGTGCTGAAGGAGATTGCCCAAGTCATCGGCGTTCCACAGCCCATTGAGGAAGAGCGCAAATACATTGTCGAGATTACTGGCGAGCTGCCCGAATGCACCGAAAGCAACATTACGCAGACTTACCTCGTGGGTGACCCGGGAGCCGAAATACGTCTGCGCCGCCGCGTCTGGGCTGGTAAGTCAGCCAATATTCTCACCACGAAGACACGCGTGTCACAAAGCGAAGAACTGGTGACGGAGCGTCAAATCAGCAACAACCTTTACGAAAGCATGCTGCAACAGGCCGACCCCTACCGCCACCCTATTCGCAAGCAGCGCAAGAGCTTCATCTGGAAGGGACAATACTTCGAACTCGACTTCTATCAGGGAGCCCTCGAAGGCCTCGTCATTCTTGAGACGAAGGGCATTCGCAGCCACGAAGACGTAAAGTTCCCCCCATTCCTTCGTGCTGTTAAGGACGTGACGGGCAACAAGGATTATTACAACTACACACTGGCACTGAAGAACTAAGAAATGGCAGTACATAATGATTTAGGGACATGGGGTGAAGTCGTTGCGGCCGACTATCTGCGAAAAAAGGGCTACACCATTCTAGAACAGGACTGGAAGTCGGGACACCGCGATATAGACCTCATTGCCATAGACGGCAATACGGTAGTGTTTATTGAAGTGAAAACACGCCGCAACCGCGTCTTTGGAGAGCCAGAAGATGCTATCAATTATATGAAACTGCGTAATCTGCGTACAGCCATTAATCATTACATCAAATACAAACGGCTGAACAATGACATTCGGTTCGACGTGGTTTCTGTTATTGGAACACCAGAAACAGGAGCACCTGAAATAAAACATTTCGAAGATGTTCCCATGTTTTAAATTAGTCACCCGCGTATTGCCCGATAAAGAAGACGGCTCCTGTTGACTGCTCGCTAATGACATAAAGGAACGGGCGGGTAGCATAGAACGGAACTAAGCGAGGTTCTGGCTCTACAGCCGTAACAGCGACATCTATCACGGTGACAGCAGCGGCCTCTGAACCCTCTTCGTCAACCTTGATGCGTGTTGACTGAAGCATCTTACCGATATAAACCGGCACGTTGCAAAAGCCAGAAAAGTCGGCCACCTCTAAGAAGGCATCGGTCATGCCGAGTTTTTCCATCAGAGGATTAAGGTTCATGTTTGTTTTTGACTCGAAACGAGGCAATTTAACGTCTATACCCGCAGCCGCGAAATCAAGATTTGCCCAACGGTCTGCCGTCAGCGTCTGTAACACGTCACTGACGGTTTTATTTTCTCGTGGCAGCAGGATGGTCATTTCATAAGCCTTATTGCCGTATGGCAGACGCAACATTTGGCAATTCTCATCCTCAGCATAACTAAAAGTTTTCTTCTGGTTCATCATGGGCACACGCTTTCCATTGCTGAAGGTTTCCTCGGTTGTCATGGCCTTTTCAAACTTGCTGGTCCACTCGCCCTTGAAATAAATGGCATTCAGCAGGTAACTAACTGACGTAGGGTCAAATGTGTCCTCGTCAAGCACCTGCTCAATCATCTTCTCCGTATGGTCGCTGGCCCACTGGTTGATGACTTTCATGGTCTGGCCGTCAGCGAAGTCGCGCGTTTCCGGCTGTGCCAGATAGTAGTCATTGGCCTTCTGTACGAAGTCTTGCTTCAACGTGTAATCCTTATTCATAAAGATGGTGTTGGCAATCATTACCTTTGTCTTCTCATCCAATATCGGCGCATGAATGAGCATCTTCTTGCAAAAACCGTTGACCTCATCGGCACTGGCAAATCCTAAAGCATGGTTGATCTGCTGCTGCGTCCGGCCTTTGGCTCCGTTGTTGAGCATACCCAAGGCATAAGTAATGCTGATAGGCGAAAGAATCTGACTCTTCGTGCCATCGTATGCCTCGCGCATCAGGTTAAAGGCAAAGTCGTTACTATTGGTAACTAAAACCTGCTCACCACGCGTCAGTTCAAACTCCCCAATGGGGTCTGTGGGACAGATAACGGGTTCCGGGATGGTAACGATTTCATTGTCATTAACGCTGCACGATGCTGTCATCAGGGCGACAGCCATTCCCATTACGATTTTCTTCATAGTTGCTGCTTTTTGAATTGTTATTTACCCCTTAAACCTCAAAGATGCGAAAAACTTGCACGACAAAACGTTAATAAATCTTAATCTCCAAAACAGGATGCAAGGTTTTCCGCCCCTTGCGTGTTATATAATAAAAAAAGAAAAATGAAACAATACCTACACCTTTTGATGGCAGCACTTTTGTTGGCTGCATGCTCAACAAACGACCCAACCGATGATGACAGTACTATTATGCCTGCCTATGACGAATCTGTTCAAAACGGCGGCGTCATCGCTAAGTTTGGAGACTTTGAGGCCGACTGGGTCATTAATCAAGAGGTCGTTGACCACACGACAATGACCTACAACGGCAAACTAAGCATTCGTCATTTTCCCAACAACTACCTGTTGAAGGGGCTGTTTACTAAGCTCTATGCTGATGACGAAACCCCACAACCCACTACTACGAGTGACAATCCTCTTGATAACGACACCCCAGTTGTTCTCGACCACAACAGTGATGACATCATTTTTTCGAACACAGGTAACACTACCTCGCAGGCTTACTTCGATGCCACGTCGGCCACCACATACCAAGTGGAAATTGGCAACAATACATACAAGGTGAAGCTGAACTGCGTGGAAGGAGGAGCGATGGCTGTATATGAACAAAATAACGACCGCTGGATTGTAACATGGCACTTGAACAGCATTACCGCCACTAACACACAATTGAACACGGAATATGTCAACCAGTTCTCCCCCACCCTCACCATGACACTGGTTACAACCAAACGAACGAGATAAGACGTTGGAAACGGAACTGGAACTGCTGAATGCCATTAGGAACGGCGAGCGAGGAGCACAACAGCGCCTCTACGGACGCTATGCAGGAATGGCTATGGCCATCGGGCAAAGGTATGCCCCTGACCGTGACACGGCCCAAGACGTAGTGCATGACAGTTTCGTCAAAATTTTGACCTCAGTAGGAAAGTTCCGCTATCAGGGCGAAGGCTCACTAAGAGCGTGGGTAATAAGTATTGTTGTACACTGTGCCATAGACAGCATCAAGGATCATGACCGTCTCATGCTGACAGACCACCTGCCAGAGAGACCTGACGAGAAAGAAGAACCTGACGTGGGACGCGTGCCACCCGACGTGCTGACAAAGCTGATCAGCAAGTTGCCGCCTGGATACAGAATGGTACTGAACCTCTACGTCTTTGAGCAACTTTCACACAAGGAGATTGGCCAACTCTTAGACATCACACCGCAAACCTCTGCCTCACAATATTCAAGAGCCAAGCAGACACTGGCACGACTCATCAACAACTATCTAAAGAACAACAAACTATGAAGCAACAAGACTGGACCGACCAACTACGCGAACGGATGGCTGACTACGAGGCAGACGTCCCCGAAGGACTGTGGGCCGACATTGAAAAGTCGTTGCCTCAGCAGAAAGCTAAAGTCGTACCCTTATGGCGGCACTTGGCCTCAGTGGCTGCCCTGCTTGCCCTGATAGTCAGCATAAGCTGGTGGCTATGGCCCGATGCCTCCCCGACGGAGAAGGTGATTTCAAGACAAGGGCAAAGTATCATTAAGGAGAATTCGCCAACCCCTGCAGCAACAGTCATCCCCACACAAAATGATACACACGCGATAACCCGTACCTCGCGGTTCGAAGTAACCACAAAGGTTGAGGAAACGGTCAACACAGAGGAATACACTGTTCATGTGGATACATCAGGCTTTGTGCCTCAACCCCAGACGGCTGAAGAATCGTTGCCCACAGAACAAACGACGCACGTCGTACTGCCTGCATCAACCCCAGAAGTGCTTCCACACCCCAAATCATCTCCACGCGTCATAATCGGACTGCATGCCAACAGTGGCTTACTGGCTTATAACAACAGTAATGGCGTACCCATGAGCGATGAAAGAGCCAGCCGATACAACTATACGGACAATCTGCCCACCCGTGCCACAACTGGGGAAGAGCCCATCTGGCTGGCTGGCTATGAGGAGCACCAGCACCACGACCACCCCATAGCTTTAGGCCTGACCGCCAGCTACCCGCTCAACAAGTACTTCAGCCTCAGTACCGGGCTGGTCTATACTCGTCTGCATTCTGAGTTTACTAATACCATGAAGCAAACACGCATCAGCACGGAGCAGACGCTGCACTATTTAGGCGTGCCGCTCAGTCTGCAATATTACATTAAAAAGAGCAACACATGGAAGGCCTACATCAGCGGCGGTGCTGAAATTGACTGGAATATTAGTGCCAAAAGTGTAACGGAAGGCGTTAACACGTCAGCACGCAAGGACCGTGCCCAGTGGTCGCTGGGTGCCGGCGTGGGTATTGAATACGACATTCTACCGCAGTTAGGCATTTATGCTGAACCCGGCTTTCGCTATTACCTGAATAACGGAAGCACAGTACAAAACTTCTTTAAAGACCAGCCTGCCAGCTGGTCCCTCGAGTTTGGCGTACGGTTAAACCTTAATACTCCCTAACTGTTCACAGATCGGCTTTCCTTATCGCTACGAGCTACTTTACTGCACATACAGAGAAATAGTGTTCACGAATAGGCTTTGTAACAGCCGTACCACCCAGCTTGACAGCTTGCTGCAGCTTCATGTCGGTTGACGAGCTGCCCACCTTGACAAGGTATTCGCCTGGAGCAATGTTCCACATTCGCTGACCATTATTGGTATAATAGCCAAATTGTTCTGTAAAGAGTTTTACGTGCACCGTTTTCGTCTCACCTGGTTGTAATGATACCCGGGCAAAGCCTTGCAGCTGAAGCGGACGAAGCGGCTGACTGGCCGAAACAGGCGAGAGATATATCTGCGCTATCTCGTCGGCAGCCATCTTACCCGTGTTTTTCACGTCGAACGTGAGCTCAACGCCCTCGTCGGTCGTCTGGCATGCTGACTGCATGGTCAGATTGCTGTATTCAAAAGTGGTATAGGTAAGACCATAGCCGAAGGGCCACTGTACGCGCGGGTCTTTTGTTGCAGCATAATTGTAGCACAACGCTTCGTTGACTTCCGTATTAGGATAGCTGACCGACAGTTTGGCTGACGGCGACACCTTGCCATAGAGAATGTCGGCTACGGCATGACCGCCCTCCTCTCCCGGGTACCATGCCTGAATGACTGCTGCACAGCGTTCGGCCAAGCCAGACACCACCTGGGCGCGACCACCGAACATGACCAGAACCACAGGCTTGCCGGTCTTGATGAGCTGCTCAACAAACTGCTCTTGCTTGCCTGGCAAACGCAGGCCCTGACGGTCACGGTTCTCACCACACAACATGACGTTCTCGCCCATTGCCGCAATAATAACATCACTTTGGCTGGCCATTGCAAGGGCTTCCTGTGCATCGGCCTTTTCACCTGCATCGACCTTACGGTGCAGGATTTCATACTCCCAGGCACGTTCGTCGCCCAGCTCGCTGAACTTGGTCTCTATCTCCTCCGTCCAGTCACATCCGCGTGAGTACATGAGATGAACGCCTTCAGGCTTGCCGTCGGTCATTCCCTCTAACAGTTTCACGATGTGCGGTTTGTCAGAAGTATAGTCCATCTTCTTCCAGAAATAAGACATGGCCGGATAGGTATAGTCACCGCACATGGCCCAGATGCTATTGGCATTAGGACCGGTCAGCAATATGTTCTTGACGTTCTTCAGCGGCAGCACGCCGTTATTCTCTAACAGCACGACCGACTGGGTGGCAATGTTGTAAGCCGTCTGGCGCTCTTCCTTGGTGTCGAGGGTGATTTGTTCCTTGCTATACAAATAAGCATCCTGATCGAAAAGGCCTGCACGGAACTTCTGGCGCAACACGTTCTTCACCGCACGCTCTAAGACCTCTGGCTTGACCAGACCCTGGTCAATAGCCTCCTGCAGGTGAACGTAGTCGGAACCCGTCGGAAAATCGACATCGTTGCCTCCGTTAATGGCGGCGGCAGCCTTATGCACAGCATCGGGCAGCTCGGGCAACTGGTTGATGGCGGTGTAGTCGCTCACCACCATTCCGTCAAAGCCCAGATAGCCACGAAGAATATCCTGGAGAATCTCGCTGTTGGCCACACACTTTGTTCCATGAACAGCATGGTAGCCGGGCATGACGGCCTTGCTGCCTGCCAAACGAATCATTGCCTCGTGGGGCAAAAGGATTTCCTCCATGAGCTCTTTCTCTTCAGCATCACCACCTCCGCCATAGCCGAGATAGTGCTTTGAACAGGCTGCTACACCTTTCTTTAGGTCGCCCTGTTGCAAGCCGCGCACAAAGGCTACGCCCATGACGGCCGACAAGTAGGCATCTTCACCATACGACTCCTCCAGACGGTTGAACGAAGGGTTGCGACACACATCAACCATCGGCGAGAGTGCCAGGATGCCCCCCATTTTACGCAATTGGGTGCTAGTCTGCAGCGTCTTCTGCTCTGCCAATTCCGGATTGAAAGAGCAGGCCTGGCCAATCTGCTGTGGGTAGATGGTTGCTCCCAAGGTATTGACACCCGTCAGCACTTCCTCGTGCATAAGTGCCGGTATGCCATTAGGTGTATTGTTCCTGAGCCAGTCCTGAACAACAGCCACACGGTCCCGCAGCTCATTGGGGTCACGTGGCTGTTGCATGGCAAACTGAGAGAAATGGCCTATGCCATTAGGAATATACTGGCGACACTTGGCAGTATCCAGCCGGCCCTGCTCATCAAAGAGCAAATCCATATAAATACTGCAAAGCTGTGCAATGCGCTCTTGGGGCGACATGCGGGCGTAAAGTTCATCTACTTGCTGTTCCATGTCCATAGTTTTATTACAACTGGTTACTAAAATGCTGATGCTTATCAGGGCCAACCCGCCAAGACAAGCCAAATGATGCTGAATGTGTTTTACCATAATTAATTGATTAGTTTGCTGCAAATGTACAATAATTATCAGAAATACGCTGACTTTATTAGGTTAAAAAATAAAAATTGTGTACTTTTGCACAAAGAAAGCCATGACGGAACGGAAAATCATACACATCGACATGGATCAGTTTTTTGCTGCCGTAGAACAGCGAGACAATCCGGAACTGCGAAACAAGCCCATCGCAGTTGGTCATGACGGGCCACGCGGCGTGGTATCGACCGCCAGCTACGAAGCCCGTAAGTTCGGGGTGCACTCTGCCTTGTCCATTCAAATAGCCAAACGCCGTTGCCCACAACTCATCATCGTGGAGCCGCACTTCCAGAAATACAAGGAGGTGTCACAGCAAATACGTCAGATTTTCCTGGACTACACAGACCTGATAGAGCCACTGTCGCTTGATGAAGCATTCCTTGACGTAACGGAGAACAAGCATAACATCCCTATGGCTGTTGACATTGCACGGGAGATTAAACAACACATTTTGGACACGACACAACTGACGGCCTCTGCGGGTGTCAGCTATTGCAAAATGCTGGCAAAGATTGCCAGCGACTGGCGCAAGCCTGACGGCCTGACAGTCATACACCCAGACCGTGCACAGGACTTCATCAACCATTTGGACATCAAAAAGATTTGGGGTGTTGGGCCTCGTACGCTGGAGAAGATGCACCAAATGGGCATCTTCACCGGTAACGACCTTCGAAACATGTCGTTGGCCCGCCTGACCCAGGAGTTTGGAAAAATGGGACGGGTGTTCTATGACTTCGCACGAGGCATTGACGAACGTCCCGTCATTGCGGAATGGGAACGCAAATCGGTTAGTTGTGAACGGACTTTTGAGGAAGACATCAGTAAGACGTCAACGGTGACCATTGAGTTGTACCACATCGTGTTGGAACTGGTTCAGCGCATTGAGAAGAACCAGTTTGAAGGATATACCCTCACACTGAAAGTGAAGTTTCTGGACTTCCAGCAAATCACTCGAAGTATCACCGTAGCCCATGTGCTACACACCAAAGAAGATATCCTGCCTTTGGCAAAACAGCTGATACATGACATTGATTACAGTTCCCACCCCATCCGTCTTTTAGGACTTGGGGTATCCAACAGTCATCTTTGCCCACATGAAAAATCCAGCCATTGGGTTGAACTGGAATTAGAATTTGAAGAATGGTAATACGCATTTTTAGGAATTATACATCTGTTTTCAGAAACTTTTTGTAATTTTGCAAGCAGAAATATCACAAATGAATGATGACACTTAATTATGATGTTCTGGTAATTGGCGGCGGACATGCTGGCTGCGAGGCTGCCACGGCAGCCGCCAACATGGGCGCAAAGACATGTCTTGTGACAATGGACATGAATAAGATTGCACAAATGTCGTGCAACCCTGCTGTCGGCGGCATTGCCAAAGGGCAGATAGTGAGAGAGATTGACGCTTTAGGCGGACAAATGGGATTAGTAACCGATGCCACAGCCATTCAGTTCCGTATGCTGAACCGCGGTAAAGGGCCCGCAGTGTGGTCGCCAAGAGCTCAGTGTGACCGGGGCAAGTTTATTTGGGAATGGCGCCGCGTGCTCGATGAAACCCCAAATCTCGACATCTGGCAAGACCAGGCAGACGAACTCCTCGTTGAGTCAGTACCGTACGCTGAGGCATTGTCTCAGCCTGCAAAACAAGTGGTGGGCGTAAGAACGATTTGGGGGTGCGAACTCAAGGCTAAGGCCGTCATCATTACAGCAGGTACTTTTCTGAACGGACTCTTGCACATTGGCCGTAAAATGGTGCCCGGCGGACGCATTGCAGAACCTGCAGTTCCACATTTCACCGAAAGCATCACCCGTCACGGAATCCGCTCGGCCCGAATGAAAACCGGCACTCCTGTCAGAATAGACAAACGCAGCGTTCATTTTGAAGATATGGAACGCCAAGACGGTGAAAACGATTTTCATCAGTTTAGCTATACTGGCCCACACCGGCAACTGGACCAACTGCCCTGTTGGATGTGCTATACCACACCAGAGGTTCATGAGACTCTACGCTCAGGACTGGCAGACTCCCCACTCTACAACGGCCAGATTCAATCTATCGGTCCCCGCTATTGTCCAAGCATTGAGACAAAGCTCATGACCTTTCCGGACAAAGACCAACACCTACTATTCCTTGAGCCAGAAGGCGAGACGACAAACGAAATGTACTTAAATGGTTTTTCTTCGAGTCTCCCTATGGACGTACAAATAGCGGCGATTAGAAAAATTCCCGGACTCAGGGATGCAAAAGTCTATCGTCCTGGCTACGCAATAGAATACGATTTCTTTGACCCGACACAATTAAAACATTCGTTAGAATCAAAAATTGTCGGCGGTCTCTTCATGGCCGGACAAGTCAATGGAACAACTGGATATGAAGAAGCCGGCGGACAAGGCACCGTAGCAGGCATCAACGCAGCACTCTACTGTGCAGGAAGCGCACCGTTCATCATGCACCGCGATGAAAGTTACATTGGTGTTTTGATTGACGACTTGGTAACAAAAGGTGTGGATGAGCCCTACCGTATGTTTACGTCAAGGGCAGAATACCGCATCCTGCTAAGACAAGACGACGCTGATGCCAGACTAACCGAAAAATCATACGAGCTGGGACTGGCAAAAAGAGCACGATACGACTGGTGGATAGAAAAGAAACAACACATCGAAGAAATCGAAGAATTTTGCAAAACCACTTCCGTGAAGGCAAAAGAGATTAATAGCGGTCTGGAGCATCTCGGCACCACACCCATAGAACGTGGATGCAAGATTGTGGATTTGGTTAACCGCCCACAATTGTCATTAGCCAGCTTAAGTGAAATCATCCCCAGCCTGAAGGAAATATTAAATCGCCCAAACAACCGAAAAGAAGAAATCACTGAAGCTGCTGAAATCCGCATGAAATATAAAGGATACATAGAACGCGAAAGAATGGTGGCTGACAAGATGCACCGACTGGAAAGCATCAGAATCAAAGGACACTTCAATTACAAAGAAATGAATGCCCTGTCAACAGAAGCACGACAGAAACTGACAGCCATTGAACCGGAAACCCTTGCTCAAGCAAGCCGAATTCCAGGCGTTTCTCCGAGCGACATCAACGTACTGCTGGTGTTAATGGGTAGATAGTTCCACGTGAAACAATTATACAATAACTAAAATAAAAAGAATATGAACAACAAGGTTTTAATGGAGAATCTGCGGTGTATTCCTGATTTTCCAAAGAAGGGAATCAACTTCAGAGACGTTACGACACTTTACAAGAATGCAGAGTGTTTGAAAATTATGCTCTACGAAATGTATGAGCTTTATAAAGATAAAGGTATTACTAAGATAGTTGGAATAGAAAGCCGCGGTTTTATCATGGCATCTGCCCTTGCAGCAAAATTAGGAGCTGGCGTAGTAATGGCCAGAAAGCCCGGAAAACTTCCCGCAACGGTAATTAAAGAATCTTTCTCCAAAGAATATGGTGTAGATACTGTTGAAATGCACATTGACTCCATCACGCCCGACGATGTCGTTTTAATCCACGACGACCTGCTGGCAACAGGAGGGACCGCCAAAGCCACCTATAAGCTCGTCCAACACTTCCACCCCAAAAAGGTTTACATGAACTTCATCATTGAGATTCGTGACGAAGGCCTACATGGACGTGACGAGTTTGAAGGGTTAGTAGATGTAACTACGCTCATGGTTATCTGAAGTTTCACGTGAAACAACAAACATAAAGTATGACAAGGGAAGAAAACGAGGCACGTTTAGCCAAACTGAAATTGATAGTAAGCAGACTGCCAGAAAAGCCGGGCAGTTATCAATACTATGATGCTGAGGGTACTATTATATATGTAGGAAAAGCTAAAAACCTTAAAGCCCGTGTTTCTTCATATTTCCACACGGAAGTTGACCGTTATAAGACAAAGGTTCTTGTATCGAAAATTCATGACATAAGCTATACGGTAGTAAACACTGAAGAAGATGCTTTACTGTTAGAAAACTCGCTCATCAAGAAGTATAATCCAAGGTATAATGTTCTCTTGAAAGACGGCAAGACATATCCGAGCATCTGCGTTACCAACGAGCTGTTACCAAGAATATTCAAAACAAGGACTATCAACAAGAAGTGGGGGTCATATTATGGCCCCTACTCTCACATTTCGTCCATGTATGCAGTACTGGATTTGATTAATAAGCTGTACCATCCACGCACCTGTCGTCAGCCCATTACAAAAGAAGGTATTGAACAAAGCAAATATCAGCTTTGCCTTGAATATCACATCAAGAACTGTAAGGGTCCGTGCACGGCAAGACAATCCATAGAGAACTACAGAAAGAACATTGACCAAGCACGCGAAATACTAAAAGGCAACACAAGAAATCTGCTGAAAATGCTGCGGGAAGAAATGACAACATTAGCAGAAGAACTAAAGTTTGAAGAGGCAGAAGAGGTGAAAAAGAAATACTTGCTCATCGACTCGTTCGTATCATCGAGCGAAGTCGTCTCACACACCATTAACAATGTAGATGTCTTCACTATTACCAACGATGAGCGCATAGCATTTGTCAATTACCTGCATGTATCAAATGGTGCAATCAACCAGTCGTTTACCTTTGAATATAAAAAGAAATTAGATGAGACCGACGAAGAGCTTCTGCAATTAGCAATAGTAGAAATGAGAGAACGTTTCGCGAGTCAGGCAAAGGAAATAATTGTTCCCATAGAGATGGAGGGAATACTGGAGAACGTAACCTTCACCGTGCCGCAACGAGGAGACAAGCGGAAACTTCTTGAGCTCTCGCAAATGAACGGCAAACAATACAAAATTGACCGCCTAAAACAAGCCGAAAAACTCAATCCTGAGCAGAAACAGACACGTTTGATGAAAGAGCTGCAAGAGAAATTACGGCTGGCAAAATTACCGTACCAGATAGAGTGTTTCGACAACTCAAATATCTCAGGAACAGATGCCGTTGCAGGATGTGTAGTATTCAAGGGTATGAAACCCTCTAAAAAAGACTACAAGCGATACAACATTAAAACTGTAGAAGGTCCTGACGATTACGCATCGATGAAGGAGGTGGTAAGGCGACGCTACACTCGCATGATTGAAGAAGGAGAACCCCTACCCGACCTCATCATTACCGACGGTGGACGAGGACAAATGGAAGTGGTTCGTGAGGTTATTCAGGACGAGCTGAACATTGATATTCCCATTGCCGGACTTGCAAAGGATAACCGTCACAGGACAAACGAACTCCTCTATGGCTTCCCGCCAGTTACCATTGGACTAAAAACGGACTCAGAGTTATTTCACGTACTCACTCGAATCCAGGATGAAGTACACCGTTTCGCCATTACCTTTCACAGGGAAAAACGCTCTAAACATCAGTTACATAGTGAGTTAGACGACATAAAAGGAATAGGTCCCAAAACAAAAGAGGCCCTTTTAAAACAATTCAAGAGTGTGAAACGCATCAAAGAAGCTGACAGTCAATCGATTATTGAAGTAGTTGGCACAGCAAAAGGACAAATTATCTATGACCATTTTCATAGGTAATTTTAGTGGTAGAAAAAAGAATTGATGAAAAACTTCGTCATTTATTTTCTATTGTTCTCACTTATTCGTACCTTTGCAACATGAGAATCGTAATACAACGTGTAAGTAGCGCATCAGTCACCATCGAGGGGACTGTCAAATCAAGTATTCAACAGGGATACGTGATTCTGTTAGGGGTATGCGAAGAAGACTCAATGGAAGACGTGGAATGGTTGGTGAAAAAGGTGATTGGCCTTCGCGTTTTCAACGACGAACAGGGTGTCATGAATCTTAGTATCATGGATGTCAACGGAGAGATTCTTGTCATCAGCCAGTTTACGTTATTTGCAAGCTATAAGAAGGGGAATCGCCCGTCTTGGTTCAAGGCAGGAAGCCATGAGCATTCTATCCCACTCTACGAAGCCTTCTGCCAACGTCTCAGCGAGTCATTAGGCAACCCTGTTGGTACAGGCGAATTTGGTGCCGACATGAAGGTCTCATTAGTCAATGACGGCCCCGTCACAATATGTATGGATACTAAAAATAAAGAATAATGTCTAAGGGAGTAACAATCAAGGAAGCCCAACAAATGGTTGACCAGTGGATTAAAGAGTACGGTGTACGCTATTTCTCTGAGCTAACCAATATGGCTTGTCTTACAGAAGAAGTAGGCGAGCTGGCCCGGGTCATTGCCCGCAAATACGGAGATCAAAGCTTCAAGGCCGGTGAAAAAGAGAACCTGGGCGAAGAAATGGCCGACGTGCTCTGGGTGTTAATTTGTTTGGCAAACCAAACAGGTGTTGACTTGACCGACGAATTCGAGAAATCCATGCTTAAAAAGACTCAGCGCGACTCGCTAAGACACATAGAAAACGAGAAACTTTTGGCATAAAATAATTCAAAAAACAATCCTATTATGGTAGACAACAAAACAACCAACAAGTACGAGGCTGCACTGGCTAAGTACAACTGTAATTTAAACGACGACGACGTGAAAGCCGCCGTGAAGAAAATAATTGCTGAAAAGGTGCCAGAGAACGACACGCTGGAGGTAAAGAAATTCCTGATGGGAAGCGTTGAACTGACCACACTGAAGACCACCGACTCTGAAGAAAGTGTGATGGCATTCACAGAACGCGTCAACAAGTTTGACGAGCAATACCCAGACCTGCCCCATGTAGCTACCATTTGCGTCTATCCCTGTTTTGCCAAGACGGTCAGTGAGACGCTGGAAGTTGATGGTGTGGAGATAGCCTGCGTCAGCGGCAGTTTCCCCTCTTCTCAGGCTCTTATTGAAGTCAAGGTAGCCGAGACGGCCTTAGCCATCAAAGACGGTGCCACGGAGATAGACATCGTTCAGTCTGTGGGTAAGTTCCTGAGTGGCGACTACGAGACCGTAGCCGATGAAATCGCAGAACTGAAGGCCGTTTGTGGCGACAAGAAGATGAAGGTCATCCTTGAGACAGGCTGTTTGAAGACCGCTGCAAACATTAAGAAAGCATCCATCATCGCCATGTATGCCGGTGCAGACTATATCAAGACTTCAACAGGTAAACTGGAGCCCGCTGCAACACCCGAAGCGGCCTACGTCATGTGTCAGGCCATTAAGGAATATTACGATGAAACGGGCATACAGATAGGTTTCAAGCCCGCTGGCGGCCTCAATTCAGTGATGGATGCAGTCACCATGTACACCATCGTAAAAGAAGTCCTGGGCGAGAAATGGCTCACCAACCAGTGGTTCCGCATGGGCACCAGCCGTCTTGCCAATCTTCTGCTCAGCGAAGTAATTGGTGAAGAGGTGAAGTTCTTTTAGTAAGTAAAGCTTACTTATTACGCTGAATAACGTAATCCACATAGGCTGTCAGGGCTTCCTTGACAGCCTCTTCTTTTACCTCACGACTGATATAGTCCATACATAACAGGCGGAATCGCTCCATGCTTTGCTCAGCATATTCAATACCACCCTGCTGCTTGGTAAACTCTACCAGTACAGCAATTTCATCGGGATTAATAGTGCCTGCCTTTACTTTCTTAGCCAGCGTCAGCATCGACTCGAAATCAGTATGGTTAAGAGCATAAATAACCGGCAGCGTGAGCTTACCCTCAGCCATGTCGTTACCCGTAGGCTTCCCTATTTCCTTCGAGTCATAATAATCAAAAATATCATCACGAATCTGGAAGATAATACCCAGGTTCTTACCGAATTCACCGGCACGTTTTACCTCTTCGGCCGAGGCACCGGCCGAGAGTGCACCAATGGCAGCACAGGCCTCAAACAGTGCGGCTGTCTTCTGCTGTATAACCTGATAATAGACCTCTTCCGAAATATCCTGGTTCTGGATATTCGACAATTGCAGTATTTCACCGGCCGCCAACGTACGGCCTAACTCTGCCAGGTATTCAATGATACGCTGGTTACCCGTGTATGAAACATGCAGCAATGCAGTAGAAAGGATATAGTCACCCACCAATACCGCCACCTTATTATTATAGGTAGCATTCACCGACGCCTGTCCGCGACGCTCCTCGCTTTCATCCACCACGTCATCGTGAACGAGCGAGGCCGTATGCAGCAGCTCAAGACCCACAGCCGAATGCTGGGTTATCTGTGAAACCTTACCATAGTTATGCGCCATGAGCAGAATGAGAATGGGTCGCATACGCTTACCCCCACGCTGACGAATATGAGTCAGGGCTGAGCCCAACATACCGTCTTCGTGAGTCAATACTTCGTTGAAAAGTGCGATAAATTCGTTTAATTCTGCCTCTATAGGGCGCTTGATAATGCTCAGATAATCCATAAATGCAATTATTTTCGCACAAAATTACATAAAATAATTGGATAGTGAATAATTTTTTAGTAATTTTACGCGAAAATTGCACATTGTTATGGATAAACTATTCCTTTTAGACGCCTACGCACTCATCTACAGGTCGTATTACGCGTTCATTAAGAACCCTCGTATCAACTCCAAGGGTCTCAACACTTCTGCCATTATGGGCTTCGTCAATACCTTGCAAGAGGTACTCACCAAAGAGCACCCCACCCACATCGGTGTGGCCTTCGACCCTCATGGCCCCACGTTCCGCAGCGAGGCCTACCCTGCCTATAAGGCACAGCGCGAGGCCACCCCTGAAGACATCCGGCTGTCAGTTCCCATCATCAAGGATCTGCTGCGGGCATGGAACATCCCCATTCTTCAGGTTGACGGCTACGAGGCCGACGATGTCATCGGCACCCTGGCCACCAAGGCGGGCCAGCAGGGCGTGACCACCTACATGCTCACCCCCGACAAGGACTACGGTCAGTTGGTACGCGACAATGTCTTCATCTTCCGTCCGCGTCATGGTGGCGGCTATGAGACCATGGGCATTGAAGAGGTGAAACAAAAATATTCCATTCCATCGACCAGTGCCGTCATCGACCTGCTGGCGCTGATGGGCGACTCCGCTGACAACTTCCCCGGTTGTCCAGGCGTTGGCGAGAAGACGGCCGTCAAACTCATCAACGAGTTTGGAACGGTGGAAGAGATGCTGGACCGGGTCAGCGAAATTAAAGGTGCACTTCAAAAGAAAGTCGCCGAACATGTTGACGATATCAAGATGTCGAAGTTCCTCGCCACCATCAAGACCGATGTTCCTATCGAGCTCAACCTCGACGAACTGAAAGTCACAGCACCCAACGAGGAGCAGCTGACCAAAATCTTCGACGAGCTGGAGTTTAAGAGCCTTGCGAACAAGATTCTTAAAAAACCTGAAACAATACAAAAACCTGTAAACGCTCAGCTCGATTTATTTGCAGAATTTCCGACCGACGGGCAGGTTGCTTCCGAAAATTTAAAAATTTCGAGCCTAAAAACGACCTCTCACGACTACCAACTCATTGACAATGAGGAGGAAATGAGAAAAATCGTTGACTTTTTCATGACAAATCAAATTCTCAGTTTAGACACGGAAACCACTTCCACCTCCCCCATCGATGCCGAATTAGTGGGTTTGAGCTTCGCCGTTGAGGAACATCAGGCATTTTACGTTCCGGTGCCCGCCGAACGGAGTGAGGCACAACGGGTGGTGGAAATTTTCCGTCCCGTCTATGAGAACGAGTCCATCCTCAAGGTCGGACAAAACCTAAAGTACGACCTTGAGGTGCTGCGTAACTATGGCATCACGCTCAAAGGAAAGATGTGGGACACCATGATAGCCCACTACCTCATTCAGCCCGAGCTGCGACACAACATGGACTACATGGCCGAAATCTATCTTAACTATAAGACCATTCACATTGATGAGCTCATCGGCCCCAAGGGAAAGAACCAGCGTTCCATGCGTGACCTCCAGCCCGAACAGGTCTATGAGTACGCTGCTGAGGATGCCGACATCACCCTGCAGCTGAAGAACAAGCTGGAACCCGAACTGAAGAAGTATGAATGCGAAGACCTCTTTTATCAGATTGAGATGCCCCTCATGCCCGTTCTGGCCGAAATGGAGATGAATGGCGTATGCCTCGACACCGGTTCCCTGAAGGAGACCTCTGAGATTTTCACCCAGCGCATGCTCGAGTTAGAACAAAAAATCTATCAGTTAGCTGGCCAGCAGTTCAATATTGCCTCACCCAAACAGGTGGGCGACATCCTCTTTGGCAAGCTGAAGATTCTTGAGAAGCCCAAGAAGACCAAGACCGGCCAGTACGTCACCAGCGAAGAAGTGCTGCAGACGCTGCGTGGCAAGCATGAGATAGTGGCCTGCATACTCGACCACCGTGGTCTGAAGAAGCTGTTAGGCACCTATGTCGATGCGCTGCCAAAGCTGATTAACCCGCGTACAGGACACATACATACCTCTTTCAACCAGACGGTTACAGCCACAGGGCGCCTCTCGTCCAGCGACCCCAACCTGCAGAACATTCCCGTGCGTGGTGAGGACGGCAAGGAGATTCGCAAGGCCTTCATCCCGGAACCAGGCTGCCTGTTCTTCTCGGCCGACTACAGTCAGATAGAGCTGCGCGTCATGGCACACCTCAGCGGCGACGAGCACATGATTAACGTTTTCCGCGAGGGCAAGGACCTGCACGCCGCCACTGCTGCCACCATTTACAAAAAGGATATCACGGAGGTCAGCCGCGACGAGCGTTCCAAGTCCAAGCGGGCCAACTTCGGCATCATCTATGGCATCACCATGTTTGGCCTGGCCGAGCGATTAGAGATCTCGCGCGACGAGGCCCGCCAGCTCATTGACGGTTTCTTCGAGACCTTCCCCTTGGTTCACGACTACATGGAACAAGCCAAGGAGCAGGCCCGCCAGCAGGGCTACGTCACCACCCTCTTCGGTCGTCGCCGTTATCTGCCCGATATCCGCTCTGCCAACGGCACGGTGCGTGGCTTTGCTGAGCGCAATGCCATCAACGCCCCCATTCAGGGTACCGCCGCCGACATCATCAAGGTAGCCATGATCCGTATATATAATAGGTTCAAGGCCGAGGGCATCCGTTCGAAAATGATTCTCCAGGTACACGACGAACTCAACTTCAGCGTCTATCCGGAAGAGAAGGAGCGCGTGGAAAACATTGTGCTCGAAGAGATGCAGAACGCCTTCCAGATGAAGGTTCCCTTAGTGGCCGACAGCGGCTTTGGCACCAACTGGTTAGAGGCACACTAACAAAATCGCACAACATGTAAATGAGACAAGTCATTGCCACCTTCCTCGTGTTACTCATGCTCACGGCCTGCATCGACAGGCGGGAGTATGCTGCCATGCATCATGGTCTGGACAGCCTGAACGAGCTTAACCGCAACGATGAGCCCTTCACCGCTGCTGACGTGCAGCCCTACATCGACTACTTCGACCGGCACGGCGAGCCAAACGACCGCCT
>ONRS01000113.1 GCA_900320255.1 uncultured Prevotellaceae bacterium | reverse complement strand
TGCCGCGAGCGGGACTCGAACCCGCACAGCCATTCCTGGCCAAGGGATTTTAAGTCCCTCGTGTCTACCATTCCACCATCGCGGCTTGTGGGTTGCAAAGGTAATAAAAAGTTGAGAGTTGAGCGTTGAGCATTGAAAGTTTTTTGCGTCCGCCTTTGTTTTTTAACGTTTTTTTACCTCTTAACGGTTGTGCACCAGCAGATAGCCGAGTGGCCCGGTAGTGGTTGCCACGTATTGCGTCAGGTTGACGTCGCCCTCTTCTCCGTCCAGAATGATGCCGCGGTTGTTCATGTTGTAGTGCTTGTTGCAGTTAGTGCAGGTGGCGGTACCGGCGGCATCCATGGTGAGGCGGTAGCGGGGGTTGGTGTACGAGTTGTGCTTCCTGGTGCAGTTAGGACATTGCAGGTCGTAGGCGGTGAAGCCGCCGTTGGGCGTTTCGTTGAGTGCCTGAAACCCCACGATGATGCCGTTGTTGATGCCAATGACGTAGCTGGTGCGCTGTTCGAGGACGGTCTCTTTCTGCTGGGAGGACAGCCCCTGGTTGTTCATGAAGTTGACGTAGCTGATGCCGCTGCTCATTGACTCGCTGATTTGGCAGAACACCCCCCTTGAGTTGGGATTCATGGCGGAGGCCAGTGTCTGGTCGAGGAAGGTGCCGTTCTGGAATGCAAAGTAGCAGGGTGAGCTGCTGAACTCACTCTCTGCGTTGCATGCGGAGAGGAGCAACAGTCCGAAGACAGGAAGTAATGCCCGGGTAAAGAGTTTCTTCATCATAAGGCGAGGAGCTGTTTTTCGGCAGTAAGGACTTTCTCGAAGTTGAACCCTTCGAGCACGGAGTTCATGAGTGCCTGTATGCGGTCGTTGCAGAGGTTGCCCATGCTGCCCTCGTGGGTGTGGTGCAGGTTCTTGTCGGGGGTGAAACTGCCTGCCTCAATGTCGAGTCCCACCTTCTTGTAGGCATCGCGGAAGGGCATGCCCGCAGCGGCGAGACGGTTGACCTCTTCAACAGAGAACATGGGGTCGTACATGGGGTTGTCGAGGATGTGGCGGTTAACCTCCATTTTGTTAATAATGTATGCGCACATGGAGAGGCAGTCCTTCAGTTCGTCAAAGGCAGGCAGGAAGACCTCCTTGATAATCTGCAGGTCGCGGAAATAGCCCACGGGCAGGTTGTTCATGATGAGCGTCACCTGCTGGGGCATTGCCTGCAGCTTGTTGCACTTGGCGCGTATGAGCTCGAAGACGTCGGGGTTCTTCTTGTGGGGCATGATGCTGGAGCCGGTGGTACACTCCTTGGGCAGCTTGACGAACGAGAAGTTCTGCGAGTTGAACAGGCAGGCATCGAAGGCCATCTTTGCCAGTGTGCCGGCTATGGTAGCCAGTGCGAAGCCCACGTTACGCTCGGTTTTGCCACGCCCCATTTGTGCATACACCACGTTGTAGTTCATGGTGTCAAACCCCAGCAGGTCGGTGGTCATCTGGCGGTTCAGTGGGAAACTGGAGCCGTAACCGGCAGCGGAGCCTAAGGGGTTGCGGTTGGTCATCTTAAAGGCTGCCTGCAGGAAGAGCATGTCGTCGCAAAGACTCTCGGCGTATGCACCGAACCAGAGTCCGAACGACGAGGGCATGGCTATCTGCAAGTGGGTGTAGCCAGGCATGAGCACCTCACGGTACTGATTGCTTTTCTGCAGTAACTCGTCAAAGAGCTGGCTGACCAGCTCGGCTACGTTCATGAGCTCATGACGGGTGAAAAGTTTCAGGTCAACCAACACCTGGTCATTGCGTGAGCGGCCGGAGTGTATCTTCTTGCCCATGTCGCCCAGACGGCGTGTGAGCATAAGCTCTACTTGTGAGTGAACGTCCTCAATGCCGTCCTCAATGATGAATTCGCCACGCTCGGCAGTGGCGTAGATGGTTTTCAGCTCGTCGAGCAGCTGGCGCAGCTCGCCGGTCTCTAACAGTCCGATGCTCTGCAGCATGGTGATGTGGGCCATGGAGCCCAGTACGTCATATTTGGCGAGGTAGAGGTCCATGTCGCGGTCACGGCCTACGGTGAAGCGTTCAATCTCCTTGTTTATTTCGTAGTTCTTCTCCCAAAGCTTATTTGCCATAGTCTGATTTCGGTATTTCGGTATAACGTTAGTCCTTAAACATAAGGAACCTGTGCCAATGCGTCGGCAATCTTCTCCAGCCCGTCCTGCAGCGGCCCGCTGACCATGCCTTTCAGCATGAAGGGAATGTCGGCCTTGAGCGTCAGTTTCATTTTACTCGTTGTCTCGGTGACGGGCAGAACCTGAATCCAGAGGTTGAAGGGCAGGGGTGACTGCGCTGTCTCAAACTTAATGCACTTAGGCTCTTCCCGGTCACAGATGCGCAGGGTGAGCTGTCCCACAGGGTCAACGTTAATACTCACTGTGTCGTGGTCGAAAGTAAAGTCTTTCACTTTGTCTTCGGGCACGCGGTCGCGTACCTTCTCCAGGTTGTTCAGGTCGCTCAGGTTCCTATAGACGGCAGCCTGAGGATAAGGTATTTGCTTGATGCTGCTTTCAAATGTACTCATACGCTCCATTCGCTTGGGTTCTTTCTCCACTCGGCCAGTACGGCCTTGTCTTCTTCCTTTATGTAACCAGTCTCGGCGGCTGTTTCCAGCACGGCCTCGTAGTCGCTCAGTGTGATGAGCGTGACACCAGCTTCGCGGAAGGCCTCTTCGGCTACGGGGAAGCCATAGGTGAACGATGCCACCATGCCAACAACCTCTACGCCGTACTCCCTGAGCGCCTTGACGGCCTTCAGGCTGGACCCTCCGGTTGAAATGAGGTCTTCTATGACGACGACCTTGGCTCCCTGCCTGAGTTCACCCTCCACCTGGTTGCCCATGCCGTGGTCTTTCGGCTTCGGACGCACGTAGGCGTATGGCAGTCCTAACTGGTCGGCCACCAGCGCGCCCTGTGCGATGGCTCCCGTAGCCACGCCGGCAACGGCTTCTGCCTCTGGGAAATACAGTTGGACAGCATGACACAGTTCCAACTTGACGAACGAGCGTACGTCGGAAAAACCTAATGTCTTGCGGTTGTCGGTGTAGATGGGTGACTTCCATCCGCTGGCCCATGTGAAGGGCTCGTCAGGCTGAAGCTTGACAGCTTTTATCTCCAGTAGTTTTCTGGCAAACAGTTTCTTGATATTGTCCATAATTGTTTGTCTATGTATTTAACGATTTGCAAAAGTATAGTTTTTCTGCCACACGACCAAAGTTTTTCATCTATTTTATGAAATCAGCTGCATGTGAAGCCTAAAGTGAGAACGCTGAAACGGATGTGCTCCTTCTTAGGGTGCAGGGCCGAGGCACAGGCAATGATGGTGGCCCCGGTGGTGGTGACGTCATCAATCATCAGGACGTGCTTGCCTTTCAGTAGCGTGGCTTTATCGGTAGCCTGAAACTGTTGTTCTACATTCTTCAAACGCTCCCATCGGTCAAGGTGTGTCTGGCTTTGGTCAAAGTGCAGGCGGACGACGGCATCATCTGCGATGGGGATGCCCGTCACGCGGCTGATGCCTTTGGCTATCATCATGCTTTGGTTGTAGCCGCGCTCTTGTTGACGTTGCGGGGTGAGTGGGATGGGGACAATGGCGTCGATACCCTCGAAGAACCCGCTATCCTTGATTTCCTTGGCGGCCACTTGACCCATGCTGACACCGATGTCTGGCTGGTGGTGATACTTCAGGTCATAGACAATCTGACTGGCCTTGGTGCTTGGTGTGTAGTAGAAAAGAGCCGTCACCCGTTCCACGGGTATCAGTCCCCAGAACATTTGTGCCATTTTGTTCTCATAGGGATCCAAATGGAACTGTGTGCGGGGCAGTTCGTCGTTACACGCGCGGCATAAAAAATCTTCGTCAGTGTCTAACCGGTGGCCGCACATCACACAGCCGCGTGGCGCAATGAGGTCAAGCAGGGAACTAATAAGGTTCATAGTTTTCTTCATCTACGTCAATACATTGCCGTATGATGTCGAACGTGAAGCCGCGTCCTACGGCAAAACGTATAAGTTTCTGGTCCAGCTCGTAGTCGCTGGCAGCTTTTGTCGTACGCCGTTTCTGCTTCAGCAGAGGCCGCAGAATGTTCAGGTACTCCTCATCGCTGATGTCGTCGAGCACGCGCTGTCGGATGTCATCATCTATGTGTTTCTGCCAGAGAGCCTGCTCCACCTTGCGGCGCCCCCATTTGTTGTAGCGCACCTTGTCCATGGCGAAGGCCCTGGCAAAGCGTTCGTCATCGACATAGCGCCCGCTCACCAGTTTCTGCATGATGCGTGCCTGAGCCTCTTCACCGATTTCCCACTTCCGCAGTTTCTCGGTCATTTCCCACTGGCAGTGCTCTCCCTGTGCGCATAGTGCAGCGAGGCGCAGCAGGGCTTCCTTTTCGCTGATTTCCTGTTTCATAGGTAAGCTGTTATAAATCTGTCTTTTCCGAATTGGTCCTTGTATAGTTGAACATGAGTAAAACCAATGCTTTCCATAAGATTTAACATACTGTCACCATACAAGGCGTTCATCTCCATCAGTAAGCATCCCTCAGGCTTTAATGCCTTCTGGGCATAGCACCCTATGCTGCGATAGAACAGCAGGGGGTCGTTGTCTGGAACGTATAGTGCCAGCGGTGGTTCCCAGTTGAGCACGTTGCGCTCCATTTGTTTCTTCTCACGTTCACAGACGTAGGGCGGGTTGCTCACAATGATGTCCCAGCGGCTGATGTCGCCGGGCGGTTGTAGTGCATCACGTTTCTCAAACTGCACCTTGGCGCCCAGCCTTTGAGCATTCCCCCGGGCCACCGCCAGCGCTTTGTCTGATATGTCCCACGCCGTCACCTCAGCCTCTGGCAGGTTGAGTGCCAGCGTAATGGCGATGCAGCCCGAGCCCGTGCCGATGTCGAGGATGGTGTTGGTTGGGGGTTGAGGGTTAGCGTTAACGTTAGGGTTAGCGTTGACGTTAGCGTTGACGTTAGCGTTGACGTTAGCGTTAGCGTTGACGTTGACAAGTCTGATTAGTTCCATGGTTTCAGGTCGGGGAATCAGCACACCTGGCTCTACATGGAAGCTACGGCCGCAGAAGTCGGCTTTGCCTAACACATATTGAACGGGTTCGCCTTGTTCAAGCCGTTGTGCCAGCTGCTCCAGCTCTTCGTGGGGCAGGTCAGCATCGCGCCCCATCAGCAGGTCGCTTAGCGTCAGGCCAAACCTCTCTTCATAGACCATGCGTGCTATGGCCTTAGCCTCATTCTCGTCGTATAATGGCATCAGCCGGTGCCAAAGTTCTTTGTAAATCATCGCCAATTTATTGGCAAAGTTACGAAAAAAAATTGTATTAGCGAAGCAATTTTGGAGAATTAACGCAGAATGACCGTAAATAAAGGGCAAGACGGGAATTGAGAGCCCCTTGGTAAGTGGTGGCAATAATGCGGGGACAACACAACAAAAATCCGTGGTTTCCTCAGAGTGTGGGAAATCTACGGATTCTGTCTTCGTGTGCTTCAGGCTCAGAGCGTAACGGGGCCGTAGCCCATGCAGCTCGTGGTGCCCAGTGCGGTGAGTGCTGCCGAGACGATGCTCGCGATGATCTGGAGGATGACCCTCCAC
>ONRS01000116.1 GCA_900320255.1 uncultured Prevotellaceae bacterium | reverse complement strand
TGAGCCCAGTACAATACCGGACTCAATTCCAAAAGAGCAATAGTGTTTAATCTGTCCAAACTTTGGGGTTCACTTCAGACCTGTCCCCTTGATTCCCCCAAAAAATGCCTTTCTGGAGAAAAATAAAAGTTTGTAGTACACAGTAAGGTAATCGAGGATGCTGGAACGGCGGTGACAGCAAGGAAAAAGGAAAATCGGGGTCAAAGTTGGGTCACACACGTATTTTTTTGTACCCTACGGCGATGTCACTTAGATGGACTAAGGGGGTAGTTTACGGCAGTTTCCCACGATGGGAAACCGCCGCAAGTCGGTGGGTTACTATGCCTTCCCACGTTGGGAAATAACATAGAAGAGGAAAGATTTTGAAGCGAAATGAGCGGCATGTAAAAAATACTTCGTAACTTTGTGGCCATCAAATCCTGAAATAGTATGAAGCATAGAATACTCTTTGTCTGCCACGGGAACATCTGTCGTAGTCCGATGGCAGAGTTTGTGATGAAATATCTGGTCAGCAAGGCCGGACGAGAGCATGAGTTCTACATCGAGTCGGCAGCCACCTCGACGGAGGAGATTGGCAACAGCGTCTATCCGCCTGCACGCAGGAAACTGGCAGAGCACGGCATCGGCTGTCAGGGCAAGACGGCACGCCAGATGACGCGCGACGACTACGACCGCTTCGACCTGCTGGTAGGCATGGACTCGTGGAACATTCGCAACATGAACCGCATCTGCGGCGGCGACCCCAAAGGGAAAATCGTGATGCTCATGGACTATACCGGCCGGCCGGGCGACGTGGCCGACCCTTGGTACACGGGCGACTTCGAGGCTACCTGGCGAGACGTGCTGGAGGGCTGCCGGGGGCTGCTGGATTCGTTTTCTGAGTAGGGTGCTGACAGCAACGATAGTGATTTTTATCCAATAACAACAATAATATTGTTTTTTGTTTTGTATTGTCCTCACTTATTTGTACCTTTGACCTAACGGTCGAAGGTACGCCCGCTCGACAATAAAAACAAAAAAAATGTTTTTTTGTTTTGTATTGTCCTCACTTATTTGTACCTTTGGCACGTTGAAAACAAACAAAGCCTATGAAAGAACAAATCATTGAGTCAAGAATACAGGAATGCCAGCTCGAAGAACTGACAGCCGAAGAGCAGCGCATGGTACAAATAGCCATCGAGGGCACCAAGCGCAGCTACACCCCCTACTCACACTTCCACGTCGGCGCTTCGGTGCTGCTTAACAACGGCGAGGAGTTCATTGGGTGCAACCAAGAGAACGCTGCCTTCCCAGCCGGCCTCTGCGCAGAGCGCACTGCCCTGTTTGCAGCAGGAGCAGAATATCCTGACGAGCCAGTAAAGATACTGGCCATTGCTGCCCGGGGCACTGACGGCCAGCTGACAGACGAGCCCGTCTCGCCCTGCGGAACCTGCCGACAGGTCATCATAGAGACGGAGACACGCCATCGCCAGCCCGTAGTCATACTGCTCTACGGACGTCGTTGCGTCTATCGCATGGAGGGTATCCGCCAGCTTATGCCGCTGTCGTTCACCGAATTCTGAATAACATCGCTTATTCGTAACACCCGAAGCCTGCCGACTCCGTGTCAGGCTTCAGATGGAAATCATATATCAGGTTGTCTTCGTCAATGAGCACGAAGTCTTCTTTCTTTGCTTGATGGTAAGCCTCTTCTTTCACAGGCTCCACACTTTCATGGATGGAAATCAGCTCTTCCTCGTAACCAGCTATCAGCAGCTTGTCAATGGTGTAGGTAGTGCCTTCACCCAGATGGAGTGCCGTGTCGCGTAAGGCAAACGGATAGTACTGTGCCAACGTGCACTGGGTCAGCGTAACGCTACAGTTCTGCACGGTCAGCAACGAACCTTCAGCATTCGACAGCAGACAGTGGTCGAGTATCAGTTCGGCACCATTGGCATTGATGCCGTCGCCTGCATTATTGTGAACCACCGTGCCGGTAAGCATCACACCAGCCCCCTCGGCGGCCATAATACCCAGAAAGGCACCATGCAGATCGCACTCGGTCATTTTCAGCTGACCTTTCTCCTCCACCGTGATGCCCTGCCATTGTCCGCTGATGTGGTCGTAAGGCAAGTAGGAGAACATATCGTCCAGGCGGTCGCCACGCAACGTCACGCCTTCTGCTTCCAGCGTACCACGAACCACCAGCGATGCATCATCATGGAAATAGAGTGTCGTCCCCTCTAACCGCAGCGTAGCACCCTCTTCAATGACCAGAGTGCCCGTCACCAAGATGGGTTTGTCGGTAGCCACTGTTTCGTCGGCACTCACCGTCTTATCGACCCACCGCTCAGCATCCCACGTCCAGGCACGCAGTTTCACCAACTGCTCGGCACCGCTCTCCAGCGTGAAGTGCAGCTCCTCGTCAACGGGTATCGGTTCAAGCTGTCCAGCCTCAGGAGCCGTTAGTTCGACAAATACCAACAGACTGTCACCTCCGAGCACCTCTACCCCACTGATGGTTGGATTGAGGTATTCGCCATCCACATTGATACGGAAGCCCTTATTGGCATCCCTCAGCCGCACGTTCTGAATACGCAGCGCCTTGCTGTTACGGTTGTGAACCCAAAAGGTGTAGGTAGCCGATGAGCGTCCGCTGAAGACGGTATCCATCTTCAATGTGTCGTCAGGCAGCGTCAACAGGTCGCTGCTACTCGTAGTGAACTGCTCGTCGTCGCTACAAGCCACGCAGAGCATTATGGTCAGGAGAAAATAAAAAATCCGTTTCATCATACATTGACAAAACGGATTTTTCTTCCATTTATTGTGCATCATGCATGAAGCATGACGCATTACTCACCAAAATAGCGCTTCAGCAGACCAGCAAAGCCTGCACCGTGACGAGCCTCGTCCTTGGCCATTTCGTGAACGGTGTCGTGAATGGCATCGAAACCGGCAGCCTTGGCATTCTTGGCAATGCGGAACTTGTCCTCACAGGCACCAGCCTCGGCGGCAGCACGCTTCTCCAGATTGGTCTTGGTATCCCATACACACTCGCCCAGCAACTCAGCGAAACGGCTGGCGTGGTCAGCCTCCTCAAATGCATAGCGCTTGAATGCCTCGGCAATCTCAGGATAGCCCTCACGGTCAGCCTGACGGGCCATGGCCAGGTACATACCAACCTCACCACACTCACCATTGAAGTGGCAGCGCAGGTCTTCAATCATCTCTTCGCTCACACCCTCGGGTTTACCGTCGCCAATCTTGTGCTCGGTAGCATAGGCCATCTCTTCCTTCAGTTCAGAGAACTTGCTGGCGGGAGCCTTACAGATAGGACACTTCTCAGGAGC
>ONRS01000118.1 GCA_900320255.1 uncultured Prevotellaceae bacterium | reverse complement strand
GCAAGTGCTGTAGCGTGTTCCAGGTATAGGACGGCTTAGGCAACTGGAACTCATAGTCAGAGGCCCTCACCCCCTCCACGTCGCGGAGTGCCAGCTGTGCCATCTCATAGCGCTGCCGGTCGTCTAACAAATCAGTCTGCTGCTTCAGCGGGTTCTGGGGCGACACCATCAGCCATATCTCGTCCAACTGGCAATGTTCACGTAGTGCCTTAGCCAAAGCGACATGGCCCACATGAATAGGATTGAACGAACCACCGAAGATGCCAACCTTCCTCATTGACGATAGATTATTGGGGTTACTATTATTATTTGCTATTGAGGAACTGCTGCACCAACTGGAGGGTTTCTTGCTTAGCCGCTGCCAGGTCATCGTTGACGACCACACGGTCAAACTGCGGGGCGAAGGTCATTTCGTACTCCGCCTTAGCCAGCCGGTTCTCTATTGCCTCCGGCGAGTCGGTCCCCCGCCCTTCTAAACGGCGGCGCAGCTCCTCCACCGACGGGGGCTGGATGAACAGGCTCATGGCACGGTCGCCATAGTACTTCTTGATGTTCACGCCGCCCTTTACATCCACGTCGAACACCACGTTCTGTCCTGCCTCCAGCTGCTTTTCCACCTGCGCCTTGAGTGTACCGTAGAATCGGCCAGCATAGACTTCTTCGTACTCTAAGAACTCGTTGTTATCAATGCGTTGTCTGAACTCTTCCTCGGTAAGAAAGAAATACTCCACACCATGTCGTTCCGTGCCTCTTGGCGGCCGGGAGGTACAGGATATAGAGAAATACAAGTTCAGTTCCGGATGCTCCTTCATCAGCCATTGTACAATGGTTGACTTGCCGCTGCCGCTCGGAGCTGAAACAATGAAGAGCCTCCCCCGGCCCCTCCCATGGAGGGGAGTGCCTTCACGGGCTCCTCTTTCAGGTATGGAATGTTGATTTCCTGTTAACTCGTTCATCTTGTCGCTTATTACTTTTATTAGTTGCTCAATAATACCCCGCAGGTCCTCCCCTCCTTGGGAGGGGTCGGGGGAGGCTGTTTTTAGAGTGCGTTCAGCACCTGCTCCTTGATCTGCTCCAGCTCGTCCTTCATCTTGACCACGATGTTCTGCATCTCGGCCTGGTTCGACTTCGAGCCGGTAGTGTTGATTTCGCGGCCCATCTCCTGGGCAATGAATCCCAGCTTCTTGCCCTGTCCGCCGGCAGGCTCGGCCATTGTCTCGCGGAAGTAGCGCAGGTGGTTGGCCAGCCGCTGCTTCTCCTCGCTGATGTCCAGCTTCTCAATGTAGTAGATGAGCTCCTGCTCCAGACGGTTCTTGTCGTACTCCGCCTCGGGTATCTGCATCAGGCCGTCAACGATGCGGGCACGAATCTTCTCCACACGCTGTTTCTCCAACGGCTCAATGTCGGCCAGCAGCCGCTCGATGTTATCAACCTTCTCCTTGAACTTCTGCTCCAGCGCAGCACCCTCCTGGCGGCGGAAGCTGACCAGCGCGTCCAGTGCCTGGCGCACGCCTTCGCGCACCGCGGCCCACTCCTCTTCATCGAGCACCTCGACGTCAGTCTTCGTCAGCACGTCGGGCATGCGGGTCAGCGTGTATATCCAGTCCTGCGGCTCAGGTATGCCCGTCTTCTGGGCAATGGTTTTCAGCTGCTGGTAGTAGTTCTCCATGAGCGCGCCGTTAATGGGTGTTGCATCGACGAGGGTGTCCTTCTCTATCCAGACGCTGAAATCCACCTTTCCGCGAATCAGCGCCTCGCTGACCATCTGGCGTATTTCCATCTCCTTTTCACGATAAAGGGGTGCAATACGCGTCTGCAAGTCCAACTGCTTAGAGTTAAGCGACTTCACCTCCACATTGATTTTCTTGTCCTTGTAAGCCACGACGGCCTTGCCGTAGCCTGTCATTGATTGTATCATATCGTCTTTTGGTTGTATATATAATGATGGTGCAAAGGTACGGCAAATATTCATATTCCCCAAAAATGACAGAAGAAAAAATGCGAAAAACTTGCATTTATCGCTATTTTTTCGTACCTTTGCAAAAACCTTTCTGTTTCTGTACGTTCTTGCAGAAGAAAGGCATTTTAGGTTTTCACCGCCCGTTCAAATACTCTTCAGCGGCCGCTCAAATACTTTTCAGCGGGCGTTGAAATACTTTTCAGCGGCCGCTGAATTCCCGATACCCCCCGGGAAACTACCCGTTACCCTGCCATAAACCAACAGTTTCCAAGGGGTTAGCGCCCCGTCTGCCCTACCCTGTCTGAATGTTTAAATAGTCATAAAAATTGTTATGCCCCTTGGAAGTTTCATGCTGGAGCATTACTTTTGTGACGAGTAACATTATTTCCTTAAAACCGAAAGTAAGAAGCTTATGGACAAGAAAGCCGTCAGATACACCGCCATCACTTTAGGAATTGCCTTGTGTTCCTGTTCTGTTCCCCATTGGCTCATCAGCCAGAAAAACATAGCCACAGATGTCCCTGAAGGCTGTGGTAAGACTGTGGTGTCGATTATGGAATATCCGAAGACGAAGAAGAAGAGCCGCTTCTTTGTCCATCAGTATATGCGCCAGGACACGTTGTGGAATTTGTCGGAAAAGTCATTCGCCGTCTTTTATGACGGAGAGTGGATACAGCCGAAAGTGAGAGTCGGCAACCATCGCATAAAGGAGCCCACCACCATTCCGCCCATGACGTCATTCGCAATATCGTTCAAGTCGAAACGTCAGACGGGCGACACCATTCATATTATTGAGCGCAACACCCCACGCCAAGGTGACAGCATCGTGATGAAGGTCAGCCTGTCCGAACCAGGCAAGAGAGCTGAGTATGCTGATTATGAAAACTACTTTTCTTTCAATCAGTTATCGCATAATCCCCAAAACATTTATAAGGAAAAGAACATTTATGACAAACTGGAGTTTGAGGACAGTATCTGCATCAAGGAACTGGTTATCGGTTTTCCTTTTATCCATAAAAACATTCTGGACGGAGAGCTGGCCGGAGACTTGCGGAAGGTGATGACAAAAGATGAAGTCCCGCGTTCTGCCCTGTCTTTTCATTACAAGACGTATTCCTACGAAATCAGCATCAGTAACGACTGCGACATCAGCTGCCTGGAGAAGCCTACTCAACTGCAAGACGAGTTCATGATTCGCATCAAGTTCTACCAAAACGTGATGCAGCCTTTTGACTACACCGTTCCTTTCGCCATCATTGAGGAAATCAAGCCCTACGTGAAAGAGCCGTAAAAAAGCAAGCGGGAAAAATGATAATAATTCGTAATTTTTTTGCATTTTTGCTCAGTTAGTTGTACCTTTGCACCTTCTTAATATATAGGACGACAAAGAAACAATGGCTTGCATACTGCATATAGAGACAAGCACCAACGTATGCTCGGTGGCCGTCTCGGAGAACGGACAATGCATTTTTGAACAGACGGAGCGTGGCGGCATGAGCCATGCTGAGAAGCTGGGGACGATGGTCGATGAGGCCCTCTCGTTTACCGACAACCACGCCATTCCGTTCGACGCTGTGGCCGTGAGCTGCGGTCCCGGCTCCTATACCGGTCTGCGCATCGGCGTGTCGATGGCAAAGGGCATCTGCTACGGCCGCGACCTGAAGCTCATCAGCGTGCCCACGCTGGAGCTGCTGTGCGTAGGCCCGCTCTTATCACCCAGACTGGGAGGAACCGCCGTAGAGGACGAAGAGGCCCTGCTCTGCCCCATGCTCGACGCCCGCCGCATGGAGGTGTATGCAGCAGTCTATGACCGTGCGCTGCGCCCTGTCCGCGAGGTGCAGGCCGACGTGGTAACGGCCGACACGTACCGGGAGTGGTTAGACAAGGGTCCCGTCTATTTCTTCGGCAACGGTGCCGCGAAGTGCATGGAGGTCATCAATCACCCTAACGCCCGCCTCATACCCGATGTGGAGCCGCTGGCCAAGCGGATGCAGCCGCTGGCCGAGCGCCGCTTCCTGAACGGGCAGTTCGAGGACGTGGCCTACTTCGAGCCGTTCTACCTGAAAGATTTTGTAGCAAAGATGCCACGAAAACTGCTTTAAAGAATGAATTATGAATATTAAAGGATTAGACTACAACACGCAACGCGAAAAGCTCATCATGTCGGAATACGGACGTGAGATACAGAAGATGGTGGATTACGCCGTGTCGCTGCCCACGAAGGCAGAGCGGCAGAAGGCCGCCCAGACCATTATCAGCCTGATGGAGAACAAGAACCCGCAGGTGCGCGAGAATGCCGACTACCAGCAGACGCTGTGGGACCATCTCTACCTGATGAGTAACTGCGAGCTTGACATTGACTGGCCTTACGACGTAAGTGCTGCCAAGAACATTCACACCAAGCCGCAGCCCATGAAACGAGGAGAAGGGAAAGGGGAGAGAGGAGAGAGATACCCGCGCTACTACGGACAGCTGATAACCGAGCTGTTCGAAAGGCTGAAGAGCATGCCCGAGGGTGAAGAGCGCGACGAACTGGTGCGGCTCACGGCCAACCAGATGAAGCGTAACCTCGCCACATGGGGCCACGGCTCTATGGACGACGAGAAAGTGGCCGACGACCTGGCCCGCTTTACCGACGGCATCATCCAGATAGACCTCCACAAGTTCCGCTTCGACCGTATCGACCTGAGCGACAAAATGCCCGTCAGCAATAAGGGCAAGCGTAAGAAATAAGATAGCCCCCCTACGACCCCCGAGGGGGCCAAATCGTAAAGAATAAATAAAAGTGTCAGCATTCATCATTGAGGGCGGTTATCCGCTGAAAGGAACCATTACACCGCAGGGTGCCAAGAACGAGGCCCTGCAGGTTATCTGTGCCACGCTCCTTACCTGTGAGCCCGTCACCATTGAGAACATTCCCAACATCCGCGATGTCAATAACCTCATACAGTTGCTGAAGGACATTGGGGTGAAGGTGGAACCCATAGCCCCCTCCAACCTCCCCCGACTGGGGGAGGCTTCAAGCGCATCGGTAGCCTCCCCCAGTCGGGGGAGGTTGGAGAGGGCTCTTGTCTTCCAGGCTGACCGCCTCAACCTCTCCTATTTAGAGAGCGACGAGTTTGTGCAGAAGTGCGCCGCCCTGCGTGGCAGCGTCATGATGATAGGCCCGCTGTTGGCCCGCATGGGCAAGGCCGTCATCACCAAGCCCGGCGGCGACAAGATAGGCCGTCGCCGACTGGACACCCACTTCCTGGGCTTCAAGGCACTCGGTGCACGGTTCCGTCACATTGAGGACCGCAACGTCTATGAGATTGGTGCCAAGCACCTGAAGGGCACCTACATGCTGCTCGACGAGGCATCGGTGACGGGCACGGCCAACATCATCATGGCGGCCGTCTTCGCCGAAGGCACCACCACCATATATAATGCAGCCTGCGAACCCTACGTGCAGCAGCTCTGCCGCATGCTCAACAGCATGGGGGCCCAGATTGAGGGCATCGGCTCGAACCTGCTCACCATTCATGGCGTCAGCCAGTTGCATGGTGCTCATCACCGCATTCTGCCCGACATGATTGAGGTAGGCTCGTTCATCGGCATGGCTGCTATGGTAGGCGACGGCGTGCGCATCAAGGACGTTGCCTTAGCGCATCTCGGCATTATTCCCGATGCCTTCCGCCGACTGGGCATCAAGATAGACGTGGAGGGCGACGACCTCGTCATTCCCCGACAGAAGCACTACGTGGTCGATTCGTTCATCGACGGCACCATCATGACGCTGGCCGACGCGCCTTGGCCCGGGCTGACCCCCGACCTGCTCTCGGTGCTCATCGTCGTGGCCACTCAGGCCCGCGGCTCGGTGCTCATTCACCAGAAGATGTTCGAGAGCCGACTCTTCTTCGTCGATAAGCTCATCGACATGGGAGCCCAGATTATTCTCTGCGACCCCCACCGTGCCGTCGTCGTGGGCCACGACCGCAAGCTGACGCTCCGTGCGCAGCGCATGTCCAGCCCCGACATTCGTGCAGGCATCGCCCTGCTCATTGCCGCCATGAGTGCCAACGGCACCAGCCGCATCGACAATATTGAGCAGATAGACCGTGGCTACGAGAACATAGAAAGCCGCCTGAACGCATTGGGCGCACATATAGTGAGAGAAGCATGATAAGGAAAGAAGACTGTTACAAGATAGGCCGTCTGGGCAAGGCACACGGCGTGAAGGGCGAGGTGACGTTCCAGTTCACCGACGACGTCTTCGACCGTGCCGATGCCGACTACCTCGTTCTGGAGGTCGATGGCATTCTCGTACCGTTCTTCATGGAGGAGTACCGCTTCCGCTCCGACAGCGTGGCATTAGTGAAGTTCTGCGATGTTGACACGCAGCAGCGGGCCGCCGAGCTGACCAACAGCGACGTCTGGTTCCCCCGTTCACTGACACCTGAAGAGGACCAGTTCCCCTCGCTGTCCAGTCTTGTAGGCTTCGACATTGTCGAAGCAAAAGGAGCCGCCGCAGTAGGCCGCATTGCCGACATCGACGACACCACCGCCAACCTGCTCTTCTGCCTGGAGGACGGCCGCCTCATTCCTGCTAACGACGAGCTCATTACCAGCATTGACGTGGCGCAGAAGAAAATAGTAATGCACATTCCCGAAGGATTATTAGATATATGAAAAAGAAACAGATATGCATACTCGGCTCAACCGGTTCCATCGGCACACAGGCCCTGCAGGTCATTGAAGAGCACAGCGACCTGTACGAGGTCTATGCCCTGACGGCCAACAACCGCGTGGAGCAGCTGGCCCTGCAGGCCCGCAAGTTCCGCCCTGCCGCCGTGGTCATTGCCAACGAGCAGCACTACGAACAGCTGAAACAGCTGCTCAGCGACGAGCCCGACATCAAGGTTTATGCCGGCAGCCGCGCCCTCGACGAGATAGTGGAGGCCGCCCCCATCGACATGGTGCTCACCGCCATGGTGGGCTTTGCCGGACTGTCGCCCACCATTCATGCCATCCGTGCCCGCAAGGCCATCGCCCTGGCTAACAAGGAGACACTCGTCGTGGCCGGTGAGCTCATCTGTCAGCTGGCACAGCAGTACCACACCCCCATCCTGCCCGTCGATAGCGAGCACTCTGCCATCTTCCAGAGCATAGTGGGCGAAGACCAGAACCCCATTGAGAAGATACTGCTCACGGCATCAGGCGGCCCGTTCCGCCAGATGAGCATCGAGCAGCTGAAGACCGTGACCAAGGCCGACGCCCTACGCCACCCCACGTGGGACATGGGTGCCAAGATTACCATCGACTCGGCCACGATGATGAACAAGGGCTTCGAGGTCATCGAGGCCAAGTGGCTCTTCGGCGTCGATGCCCGTCAGATTCAGGTGTTGGTACACCCGCAGTCCATCGTCCACAGCGCCGTACAGTTCCGCGACGGAGCCGTGAAGGCCCAACTCGGCGTGCCCGACATGCGGCTGCCCATTCAGTACGCCTTCTCGTTCCCCCAGCGGCTGCCCCTCAGCGGCGAGCGGCTCGACCTCTTTGCCGCCCAGAAGCTGGAGTTCTTTGAGCCAGACCTCAAGAAGTTCCACTGCTTAGCACTGGCCTTCGAGGCCATCGACCGCGGCGGCAACATGCCCTGCATCGTCAATGCGGCCAACGAGGTGGTGAACCGTGCCTTCCTCGAAGACCGCTGCCCGTTCCTCCAGATGGGCGAGGTCATCGAGCAGACCATGCACAAAGTGGCGTTCGACAAGAACCCCACCTACGACACCTACGTCGAGACCGACCGTGAGGCACGCCGCGTGGCGGCAGAGCTAATAGGTGAAAAGGTGAAAAGGTGAAAAGGTGAAAAGGTGAAAAAGTGAAAAGGTGAAGTAAAGGTCAAAGGTCAACACTCAACGCTCAACACTCAACACTCAACGCTCAACCCTTAGACCTTAGACAAAAAATAAATTCAATAAATAACAATAAAAGTGGAAGTATTTTTAATTAGAGTATTACAGTTCATTCTCGCCATCTCGCTGCTCGTATTGCTGCACGAAGGTGGCCACTTTTTCTTCGCCAAACTGTTTGGCGTCCGCGTAGAAAAGTTCTACCTGTTCTTCGACCCCAGCATCTGGAAGTGGGACGGTAGCCTGTTTAAGTTCAAACCCAAGAAGAGCGACACCCAGTACGGTGTAGGCTGGCTGCCCTTAGGCGGCTACTGCAAGATAGCCGGCATGATTGACGAGAGCTTCGACAAGGAGCAGATGGCCCAGCCAGAGCAGCCTTGGGAGTTTCGTTCGAAACCTGCCTGGCAGCGCCTGCTCATCATGATAGGCGGCGTGCTGGTCAACTTCCTGCTCGCCCTGTTCATCTACAGCATGGTGCTCTTCTGGTGGGGCGACACCTACATTCCCGCCCGTAACACCGAGCTGGGCATGAAGTTCAACAAGGAGGCCAAGGCCTTGGGGTTCCAGGACCACGACATCATCATTGCCGCCGACGGCGACAGCATCAAGTCACTGGAATGGGGCTCTGCCCTGAGCAACGCCCTGCGCGCCGTGTCAACCGCCAACGAGGTCACCGTGCTGCGCGGTGGCAAGGAGGTGGTCATCAAGACACCCGGCAATCTTGACCTGCTCGACATGATCAGCGAGACACCAGCCTTCGCCATGCCCTTTATGCCGGCACTGGTTGACAGCGTTGCTCCTGGCTCCAACCCTGACAAGGCCGGGCTGCGCGTGGGCGACACCGTCGTAGCCGTCAATGGCGTGGCCGTCAGCTCGTGGAATGAGATTACCGACCAGATAGGCATCATGGAGGATGTGTATAACAGTAATGAAGCCCCCTCGGGGGCCGTAGGGGGGACTTCCCTGCCTACCGCAACGGTTGTGGTACGCCATCAGCAGGCTGAAGCCCTCGACACGCTGAGCATTCAGCTCACCGTCATGGAGAAGGACCGCCTGGCACTGGGAGCCTATTTCCACAACCCCTACACCGACTACAAGAAACGTCATGTTGACTACAGCTTTTTCTCCGCTTTCCCCGCAGGCATAGCCCACGGAGCGCGCACGCTGGGCTCCTACGTCAGCGACCTGAAGTATGTCTTCACGTCGAAAGGCTTTAAGTCGCTCGGTGGCTTTGGTGCCATAGGCAGCCTCTTCCCTGCCACTTGGGACTGGCACCGCTTCTGGGAGATGACGGCTTTCCTCTCCATCATTCTGGCCTTCATGAACATCCTGCCCATCCCCGCACTTGATGGTGGTCACGTGCTGTTCCTTTGCTACGAGATTGTCACCCGCCGCAAGCCTTCTGAGGACTTCATGATCAAGGCCGAGTATGTCGGCTTCGGCATCCTCATCCTGCTCATGGTCGTCGCCAACCTCAACGACGTGCTGCGCTGGTTAGGCGTTATGTAAATGACTGTAGCAGGCGTTGATTTGCTACCTTTGCACTTGATATTATTGGTGTCCGCTAAAACTTTTTTCAAGTTATATAAAAATTAAGGTCGGTATCCTCGCTTGGATTCCGACCTTTTTGTTATCTT
>ONRS01000124.1 GCA_900320255.1 uncultured Prevotellaceae bacterium | reverse complement strand
GTTCAGGTTGTTGCTTGGTACGACAATGAGAACTCTTACACTTCTCAGATGGTTCGCACCATCAAGTACCTCGCTGAGCTGAAATAAGATGAACCAATAAGTGAAAATAATTGCCGTCCGATTTTGTCGGACGGCTTTTTTTGTTTATCTTTGTCCCCAGAATAACTATTAATTAAAACATAAATGTTATGAAGAAGACTGTTTTGACATCTTTTGTGATAGCACTTGTTGCTGTATTCATGATTTCGTGTAGCAAGAAAACTGATGCTGCCCAGGGCGTAAGAATCAATCAGAAGGTATATACCGTCATAGCCCCGAACGATTGGTACTATGACCTGACGGGCTCTGGTAAATACCAGTATTTGAACCTTACCAAAGCCATGCCGGGCGCTACAGGCAAAATTTCCTTCCATGCCTATGTTAACATTTCCGATACCCCCGATGCGCTGATGCAGAAGATGTGCCGCAACCGGAACGGATGGCAGTATCAGGAGAAACAGGAACTGGGTGACAACACGTGGAGCATAGCCTATGCCCCCAACACTAAAACGAAGTTCGCTCCTCGTTACAGCGTCTTTACTGCCCTGAAGCGTGGGGTGCTCTATGTGCAGTTAGAGGACATTGACCTGAACGACCCCGAGGCTCAGCAGATTCTTGAAAGTGTAGAAATTAAATAATAACAAGGATGAAAAGGATTATTATAACACTGTGCCTCATGTTGTTTGTAGCCTTACAGACTTGGGCAGACGGCTATACCTATTATTATTTTACAGGAAAGATGGGTGGAAAGGTTACGGTAGAGATAGCCTTTCAGAAGTATATGGATGAGGAGGACGGCATTGTTGCCGGATACATTCTCTACCCGAAGGCCAAGAATCCTGCCCCCATTCTGCTTGTGGGTTATCAGATGGTAGATAATTGGTTTCACCTTGATGAGTATCAGCCTGACGGAACCATTACCGGATGGCTTAACTTCCAGGTAGGAAATGAGGATGCTGCCGACGGCCCCACTATCCAGGAAGGTGAATGGACAAACCCCAAGACAGGTGCCGAATTTTCGCTGACCACGCTGCGTTCACCTTATGACATGGACAGAACACCGATGTATCTCCCTGACTGGCTGAACAATCCGCTTGAAGAGGCAAGTCCTGAAAACATTTGCGGCGAGTATCTCTATCAGCAGTGGAACAGAAACTGGGATACCTTGATGGGTGGCACCGCTTCGTTCAAGCCGGCAGGCAGTAACAAGGTAACGTTTTATGTGCAGAACTCACCTCAGAACATTGCCGAGGGGAGTAGTGAGGAAGGCAGGCCTGCTGTTCTTGACGGTAACGTCTTTACTTACAATCAGGTCAATGAGTGTGGCTACGGCTTCAAGGCCACCTTCTTCAAGAAGTTTGTGGTGTTGCAATCTACCACTGGCGGCGAAACGTTCCGTTGCTTTGGCAATGGGGCTTCGTTTGACGGGGTATATATTAAAATGGAATAAATGACCGATATGAAGAAATTAATGCTTTTGGCTGTCTGCGCGATGGCTATAATGATGAGTTGTAACAAGAAAGGTCAGACGGCAGGAGCTGCTGCCGCGGGCGACAGCACTGTCACTGACTCTGTAGTGGTAGAGAAAAAGGCAATCGACCTTGAAGGCATTGCCAAGGCTATTGAGGGCGCTACTTATCTGACCAAGTTTGAGAACGGCGTAGCTTTTGTCAATAGAGGCGAGGAAAAGTATTATATTGACCTGCAGGGAAACAGGGTAGAACAACCTCATGAGGAAACAGACCCTAACGAATTGGAAGTCAGTTTCGAGAACGATAAGTATGGCTATGTCGATGGAACAGGCAAGGTGGTTATTCCTCATCAGTACTCCTTCGCTTGCAGTTTCAGCGACGGTATGGCTGCTGTCTATGACGATAAGGGTTACGCAGGCTACATCAATACGAAGGGAGAACTGGTCATACCGTGTCAGTACGAAAGTCCTGCAGAGCGTAACGTCAATGATTTCCAGGAAGGACTTTGTGCTGTGATGGTGGATGGCGAACACGAGTGGTTCAGCTATATCGACAAGACCGGCAAGCAGGCCTTCCCCGGCGTTTTCAGTCGCGATGGCGATTTCAGCGAGGGCTTGGCCGCTGTCGCTACGCCAGGTGCTGATTATAAGTACGGTTACATCGATCATTCCGGCAAGATGGTTATTACTTTGCCTCAAGGCTGGTGGGGCCGAAAGTTCGGCGATGGTGTAGCCCAGATATCACAGATGGACTCCTGCTTCATTATCGACAAGACGGGGAGCCGCCTTTTCCAAATTGATAATGAAGTGATGTATTCGGGTAATGACATCGAGTATTCCGAAGGCCTGGCCATCGTCTTTGGCAAGGGTAAGTATGAAAAGAAGTGGGGCTATATGGACAAGACGGGCCGCATTACCTTCTGCCTTGCCGAAGAGAATGCCGAACGCTGATGGCGTTATTATAATAAGGTAATAATAGTAATAGATTCATGAATATGAGAAAGCTTACAACCATGCTGCTGTTGCTTGTCATTGCTGTGACGGCCAGTGCCCAGAATGCCCAAATAGCACACATCCGTAAGATGTATGCCCAGGTCAAGGAACAGGTAGCCCAAAACGGTAAAGACGGTATGGCACCGCTCGACATGACCATCAGTACCCATGAAGTGACGAAGGTAGATGATGATTTCTTCATTGACTTCGACGACCAACTGACGTTTTACTTCACCAAGTACCGCATCGATTCATCACTCGATTACCCTGATGCTTCCAGTTGCTACTTCATCGTGGGGAACTCGTCAGCCAATGGTCATTCTTCGTACCGTGAGATACTCTTTGACCCCAACGAGGGGTACTTGCTCTTCTCGTATATGAGGGCTGAGACCCATGCCGGCATGGTGATTGAGTCACGCTACTACTACGATGCCGACGGTAAGCTGATTGAGCAGAAGCACAAGGTGGGTGGTGAGGATGCCACTCCCGATGCGCAGAGCTGGAGCGACGCTGAGGGTGATAAGAAGATGGCTATGAAGTACCTGGACATCTTCAACTGCATGCTGAACACCGGGCAATATCACGGTGCCGACCACCTGAAGGCATCACAGGGCGCTCCCGATGCTGAGCAGATGAAGTACATACGCAGCCAGTATGCTGAGGCCAAGGCCAAAATCACGCGGAACAGTCAGGCCGAGGAAAATCAGAGCATGCAGATTGTCATTCGCGACCAGACGTGGGGACCGCCTCAGATTACCGAAGTCAATTACTATTACACCGGCGATGGCTGCTACTTCATTGCCGACCGTCGGCACCACAACAACATGGGCTCTGACACCAGCAGCGAGTACCTCCTCGCTCCCAAAAGCAGCGACCTTCTCTTCTCTTACACTTGCAGCAAGGAGGAAGGCGAAAAGTATGAGTGGCGTTATTACTTTAATAAGAAAGGACAATGCATAGAGGTGAAGAGCAACATTGACGACCAGGACTACGGGTTGGGTGACAAGGTGGCTGCCTACCGTTACATGCAGGTGTATAAAGCATTGAGAGACAGTCAATGAAGCGGCTGATTACCATACTCGGACCTACTGCCTGCGGCAAGACGGCGGTTGCCGTTCAGCTGGCAGCGAAGACCGGCGGAGAGATTATTTCTGCCGATTCGCGTCAGGTCTATCGTCACATGGACATCGGTACGGGTAAGGACCTGTCTGATTACTGTCAAGTGATTGACGGCATCGCCGTCAATATCCCCTATCACTTAATTGACATCTGCGAGCCCGGCACCAAGTATAACCTCTTCCAATATCAGCAGGACTTTGCCAAAGCCTACGCTGACATAACGGCCAGAGACCGTCAGCCCATACTCTGTGGCGGAACGGGCCTGTATATCGAGGCGGTGCTGAAGGGCTACCAGTTGTCGCCCGTCCCTCAGAACCAGGAGCTGCGTGCCCGGCTGGAAGGCAAGTCGCTCGAGGAACTGACGGAGATACTGCGTGAGCTGAAGCGCAAGAACGGTTCGAACATGCACAACACCACTGACGTGGATACCGCTCAGCGGGCGATTAGGGCGATAGAGATAGAAGCCCACCCCCGCCCCCTCCCCAAGGGAGGGGTGGATGTGCAGGAACGAGCCTTGTCTCCCCTCCCTTGGGGAGGGGCAGGGGGTGGGCTCATCATCGGCTTGCAGATTGACCGTGAGCTACGCCGTGAGAAAATTACCCGGCGGCTGAAGGCCCGGCTCGATGAGGGCATGGTTGACGAAATCCGCGGACTGCTCGACCGTGGCATACCTGCCGAAGACCTTATCTACTATGGGCTGGAGTACAAGTACTTGACGGAGTATGTCATCGGCAAGCTCTCGTTCGACGAGATGTTCCGTCAGTTAGAAATTGCCATCCACCAGTTTGCCAAGCGCCAGATGACCTGGTTCAGGGGCATGGAGCGCCGGGGCTTCACCATCCACTGGATTGACGCCACCCTGCCGATGGAAGAGAAGGTGGAACAGATGATGCGCTTATTGAGGAAGGTTTGCACCGAATGATGCAAAAGAAGACTCCCATTTCGTATAATCGACTCTCCCTGAACTCCAAAAGAGTTGAGCGAATGCGTAAACTTAAACAAATTCCTGCAGTTTCCCTTGCATTTGTCAAGAAAATTTTGTATCTTTGCATGGTAGTTCCGTTAGTCCGCCACGGCCTGCCGTTTGCTGAAGTTTTAGCAGAACGGACAGGAAAGGGGGAGTTGAGCGGGCGGTCAAATCAACTTGAGCGGGCGGTACAATTAATTGCAGCGGACGGTGCACTTGATTGTACCGCCCGCTGCAGTTTCTGAAGTCGGCACCTTTGCACCCTGAAGTCGGCACCTTTACACCCTGAAGTCGGCACCTTTGTACCTTAAACTCGGCCACTTTACGTTCTAAAGTCGCCTTCTTTATCCAGCAAAGTGGCTTTGCCGAAGTTACAGTCCGTTGTTCTGCTATAATTTGCATCCGCTCGAGCTATGCTCGCTTGCTACCAACGGGATGCAAGAAAGAACACTCGATGACGAGCCACCAGCCGTTTTTGTGACTCAAAGAATAGTAAGAATGTGAAGTATATACAAAATAACTTCGCTTGAGGTTATAATAACTAATAGACTCTATCACTTTCTCGAAAATTTTTTCGTACCTTTGCAGCCGGAATGAGCACGGAGAAAGAATATATCATCATCAGCGACACGTTGAGAGGGGTTGGTACTGAGGAGCTGGCAGGCTATCTGTGTCATGCCTATTGCCATGAGGGCAGTTGCGAGTTCACGTATAATAATAATGTATATATGCTGTCAGCGGGCGAATGCCTGATAGTGAGAAGGGGTGACTTGGTGTCGGATATACGTGAGAGTACGGAGTTCCGTGTGGATGTCATCTATGTTACGCCCGAGTTTATCGAGATCAGTACGCCGCAGTCTAACTATGGCATGAAAGGTTCGCTGGCTTTGTTCAATAATCCCATTATGCATCTGACGGAGGCACAGCAGAAGGTGTGCGCTCTGGACTTCGACTACATCAAACGACGCTGGGCATTGGCCGACACACATCATTTCCACCGCGACGCGATGATCAATGCCGTGCAGTGCATGATTATTGATTTCTTCGACTTCCATGCCTCGCTCTATGGTGGGGAGAAGATTTCCTCGCAGTATGCCGACCTGATGGAGCGTTTCTTGGCTTTGTTAGAGCGTGGCGACTTTCGGCGAAACCGTGAGATAGCC
>ONRS01000125.1 GCA_900320255.1 uncultured Prevotellaceae bacterium | reverse complement strand
GGGTACTGTATCTGATGCTGAGGGACCGGTCATCGGTGCCACGGTAACAGAGAAGGGTAACCCCAGTAACGGTGTGATTACCGACATCGACGGTAACTACTCTATCAACGTGAAGCCCGGTGCTACGCTGGTTATTACGTACATCGGCTACATGACACAGGAAATTCCTGTGGGTGACCGTTCAGTGATTGATGTTACGCTGGCTGAGGACAGCGAATCACTCGAAGAGGTTGTAGTGGTAGGTTACGGTGTCCAGAAGAAAAAGCTGGTTACCGGTGCTACTGTTCAGGTAAAGGGTGAGGACATCGCCAAGCTGAACACGACCAATGCACTGACCGCCATGCAGGCAAGTTCTCCTGGTGTGAACATTACCCAGAGCTCTTCACAGCCTGGTAAGGGTTTCAAGGTAAACATTCGTGGTGTGGGTACCATCGGTAACTCTTCACCGTTGCTCATCATCGACGGTATCAATGCTGGTACTGCTGACGATGGTCTGAATGGTCTGAACCCGAATGACATCGAGAGCATCGACGTGCTGAAGGACGCTGCTTCTGCAGCCATCTACGGTGCCCGTGCTGCTAACGGTGTTATCTTGGTAACCACCAAGCAGGGTAAGGCCGGTAAGCTGCAGCTGACCTACGACGGCTTCGTAGGCTGGTCAAACGCATATAAAGTTCCCGGTTTGGTAACTGCTCAGCAGTACATGCAGCTGATCAACGAGACCAACTTCAACACTTACGGAACTCCGACCAACTGGTCAAGCATTGTTCCCCAGGCTATTCTTGACAAGGTGAACAATGGCTGGGCCGGTACTGACTGGTTCAAAGAGTATGAGAACAAGAACGCCCTACAGTTCAGCCACGCTGTCAGCCTGACGGGTGGTACTGACCGTTCAAAGTTCTCTATGTCACTCAACTACAGCTCTAACGAGGGTATCATGGGTGGCAGCAACGCTTCTGACTACAAGCGTTTTGGTGCACGCATCAACTCTGAACATGTACTGCTGAAGGGCAAGGACCTGCTCGGTGAGGACCATGACCTCATTACCATCGGTGAGAACGTAAGCTACTGGTATCACAGGAGCCACGATCTGGCTGAAGGCAATGGTTACTGGAACATTATGCAGGCTGCCTATGTAGCATCTCCTCTGGTTGAACCATACGATGCTAACGGCAACTTGGCCAGCTATGCAAATAACGGAGCTGGTTACAGCAGCATGATCTATAGCAACCCTCTGAACCATTTCCTCAACGGTGGTTTCAACTCTATGAACAAGAACCGTGACTTTGGTGTGGGCGGCACATTCTACTGGATTATTGAGCCTATCAAGAACCTGAAGTATCGCGGACAGTTCAACGCTGGTTACAGTGCAAGCAACAGCCGCAGCGGCTCACTGCCTTATTCTTCGAGCAACACCAGTGCCAGCAACGGTTACAACCTCAGCATGAGCGAAACCCAGAGTAGCAGCTTCTCATTAGAGAACACTCTGAGCTATATCCTGCCGCAACTTGGCAAGCACACCATTGACGTACTGGTGGGACAGTCCTTTGAGCGCTCAAACTGGAGCTCTAGCATGAACATGAGTTTCGCTGTGCCGCAGCAATTCATTAACTCGCTTGTGCTGAAAGGATGGGACTACAACATCCCCAGCAACTACAAGGAGAGCAAGTATTTTCAGGGTTGGGGTGGTTATGACAACCCGATGCAAGGTTCTATTGCTTCGTTCTTTGCCCGTGCGAACTGGAACTATGACGAGAAGTACATGCTGACTGCCATCATTCGTGCCGACGGTTCCAGCAACTTCTCACGCGGTAACCGTTGGGGTTACTTCCCTTCAGTATCTGCAGGTTGGGTCATCACGAACGAACCCTTCATGGAGAAGACACGCGACTGGCTCACCTTCTTGAAGCTCCGTGCTTCTTGGGGTCAGAACGGTAACTGCCAAATAGGTAACTTCTACTATTTGTCAAATATTGGCTTCTCGCCCTCTGATTATGCTGACTACGGTTACAAGTTCAGCAGCGACATCGACTATACTGTTGACCGCAACAAATATACTAACGGTGCATACGCCAAGAATGTGCCCAACCCCGACGTAACTTGGGAAACTTCTGAGCAGATTAACATCGGTATCGACGCACGTTTCTTGCGCAGCCGCTTAGGTCTTGCCTTCGACTGGTATCGCAAGACTACCAAGGACTGGCTGGTTCAAGCTCCTATGAACGAAGTGTTGGGTTATGAGGACCCTGCTATGATTAATGGTGGTGACATCCGTAATACCGGTGTTGAGGTTGCTCTCTCTTGGAACGACCAGATTGGCAGCGACTTCCGCTACCATGCTAATGTCAACTTCGCTACCAACAAGAACGAAGTTACTCGTCTGGCTGCAGCCGGCGGTAAGATTGGTACCGACAGCAAATATACAAGCACACTGTTCCAGAATTCTTCTTATGTGTCACTTGTTGAGGTAGGACATCCCGTGGGCTACTTCTATGGTATGTCTTACAGCGGCATTTGGCAGAACACTGCTCAGATTGAGGCTGCCCGTGCAGCAGGCAAGGCCGTTGTTGAAGGGGCTCAGCCTGGTGATCCTATTTGGGACGACTTCGATGGTGACGGCGTTATCAACTATGACAACGACCGCCACGAAATTGGTCAGCCCCATCCGAAGGTTACCCTCGGTGTGAACTTAGGCTTCGACTGGAAGGGTCTTGACTTTGGCATTACCGGATTCGGTGCATTCGGACAGCAGGTGATGCAGTGCTACCGTACAGCTCTGCTTGCTAACCAGTACAACACCTATACTGTTGATGCATTTGACCGCTGGTATGGTGAGGGCACCAGCAACACGATGCCTCGCCTGACCGTTGGTTCTATTGCCGACCAGTGGGTTTCTACTCGTTATATGCAGAATGCAGACTACTTCAAAATTCAGAACATTACGTTGGGTTACGACTTCACCAAGCTGTGGAAGACATCTCCTTTCCAGCAACTGCGTCTCTACGTACAGGCTCAGAACCTCTACACCTTTACCGGTTATACAGGTGTTGATCCTGAGTGCTCATCTGACGGTGGTAAGAGCGCCGACAACATGAACTTCATCCGCGGTATCGATGTAGGCCTGTATCCTTCTGCACGTACATATATTATCGGTGCCAGCATTAAGTTCTAACTCATAACATATAATAAAGAAAAGAAGATATGAAAAAGATATATTTAATGGTAATCGCAGCCGCCTTCACCTTCGGTTTGACATCGTGTGAAGACTTCCTCGATTCCGAAAACTACACAGAGGCCAACACTGGTAACTATCCGGCTTCGCCTGCCGATCTGAACAAGGAGCTGTCAGCCCTGTATGGTGTGATGAACCAGTACAGCACCGACCCACTGCAGTCGCCTTGGTTCGTAAACTATATTATGTCTGACGATGCTAACGGTGCCGGTGGAACTGGTGACGTGGAATCTCATGCTATCGGTCACCTGACAGCTAATAAGGAAGCACTCTTCGACAATGCTTGGCACAACACTTACGTTGGTATTGCCCGTGCCAGTGCAATTATCTATGCTGTTGACGCTTTTGACTGGACTGGTCAGGAGAAGACCCGTAACCAGCTTCTTGGTGAGGCTTACTTCATGCGCGGTCTGTTCTATCTTTGGGGCGTTCAGTTCTGGGGTGATATCCCTGCTTACTGGGCTGCTGCCGCTCCCGACCCCTGTCCTCAGGTGAGTGCTGAAGACGTGATTATGCCGCACATTCTGGCTGACTTCGTTTCAGCTGCTGAGCTGATGAGCCACGGTGCCACTACTCAAGGTGACGGTCACGCCACCAAGGGTGCTGCCGAAGGTATGCTGGCACGTGCCTATATGTTCTACGAGGGTTTCTATAAGAAGGCTGGCGAACTGGCAACAGCAAACCTTGCCGACGTTGAGCTGCCCGCACAGGAAGGTGTAACTGACCCACTGAGCAAGCAGAAGGTGATTGACTATCTGAACGATGCTATCAATAATGGCGGTTACAAACTCGTTGAGGACTTCCGCTTACTTTGGCAGTACACCAACGAGCTGACTGCTCCCGACTATCCTTTCGTAAAGGATTTGGCTGATGCTGGAAAGTTCTGGGCTGGCAACGGCAACTCTGAGGAAATGTTCCAGGTACAGTTCATGAATGCAGGTTCTTGGAATGGAAACATTGGTATGGGCTTTACCAACATGGCTTCCCTGTACTGTGGTCTCCGCTGCGATGAGGACGAAAACAAAAACAAGAATGGTGATGCTGGTGAAATGCCCTTTGGACAGGGCTGGGGCCAGGGTACCATCAATGCAAACCTCTGGGATGACTGGAGTAATGCAGACCCCCGAAAGAAGGCTACTATCCTTGATGCACCTGCTGAGTTGCCATCATTCGTGTTCACCACCTCTTGCTCAGAGGATGCCGGTTACTACAACAAGAAGTGGATGCCTATCACATGTTCTGGTTCATCGTTCGATGACTTCAACAAGTACTATACATGGTGGGGCGTTTACAGAAATAGTAAGCAGATTGGTGCTCCTAACGACAACTCATTCCAGGGAGACCACTTCTGCGACATTATACTGCTTCGTCTGGCAGACGTAATGCTGATGCACTCAGAGTTGACCGGTACACCTGACCAGATGAACAAGGTACGTGCTCGTGCAGGTCTGCCTAATATCACTTATTCTTGGCAGAACATCAAGGATGAGCGCCGCTGGGAGCTCGCAGGTGAGGGTCTCCGCTTCAACGACCTTCGCCGCTGGTCTGGTAAAGGCGGTGGTGAAACCTGTGAAGCAGCTAAAGCTCTGGAGCGCCAGAATGGTAGCCGTGTGAACTACACTGGCCGCTGGACTACCATGCACCATGCCACCTCTTCTTGGGCAAAACGTTACGCTGAAACTGATGGATTTATCATGATTCCTCCCTCTCAGATTACGATTACCAACGACGAGAATGTGCTGAAGCAGAATGCTGGTTGGGGTGCAAGCGTTCCTGATGCCAACATGTCTGGTACACCGGTTTATTAATTCATCAAAATTAAAAAGAACAAAGCAATATGAAAAAATCAATATTATTGTTTGCGGTTGCACTTGGCATTCTCACGTCCTGCGATCCTATCAAGGAGGAAAAGGGCTTAACGCCATACACCGTGACTTCGAGTGAGATTGAAAATGCTGTTAAGATTACTCAGGCTGATGCCAATGGTAATGCAGCAGCAGACGGCAACTACTTCTCTTATACGACCAGTCCCGACCTGAACGTGACCATTTTTAACTTGCTGGCTGACGGTTCAGAGAACATTCTGGCACGCGGCTTGAGCGGCTCGTTCGTTATTAAGCCAAAGCGTGGTTCTGACCCCAACCAGAAGTTCTGGATTCGCGTCGTAGGTTCTGACAACAAGCCTGTTGACGTGGAGAAGACGGTTAATGTATATGTACAGCAAGAACTCGATCCTGAGATGCGCCTGCTTGCTTCTGATGCCTACGGCAAGAAGATCTGGAAGTGGGATACTTCGATTACCGGTGCCTTCTGGGGTAACATGGGTTACTGCGGTGGCGCAGGTTCAGAGGTAGGTATCTCCGGTAATGGCCAGTGGTGGGGTATGACCAGCGATGAGGACTTCGCAGGTCAGCTTCAGCACTCACACGACGGTGCCTACCACGGTGAAGGTCTGAACGCCTGGATGGAGTTCACCGACGAAGGTATCGCTACTTGCTACAACGAGAACGGCGAGTCTTACATGTCAGCTCCTTTCACTGTTACTGAGTACAATCCCGACGCAGAGTGGCGCAAGGGCTTGCTGAACACCACTGCCATCCTGTGGCCGTATGAGATTAACTCTAACGGTAACATCCCCGGCGTGTATGAAATTGTTTATCTGACAGCCGACAAGATGACACTGGTCTATCCCGACGGTGGAGCATTTGATTCTCTCGGTGGTTGGGGCGAAGCCACATTCTGGCACTTCTGCAGCACTTCCGACGTTGAGGGTATGGCTGTAGGCTACGGCAAGACAGCTACTAAGGACTGGACTTGGGACTACGACGGCACAAACACCGTCTGGGGTAACATGGGTTACTGCGGCGGCGCCGGTTCTGAGGTTGGTATTAACCACAACGGTCAGTGGTGGGGTGTCACCAACGAAGAGGAGTTCATGGGTCAGTTGAACCACACCAATACTGGTGCTGCTAACGGTGACGAGAGCATGGACGCTTACTTCACGCTGAGCAACGAGGGCACCATCGTTCGTCATGCTGGTGACGGTTCTGTCATCAACAGCGGTACGTTTGAGATTGACCCAACTGTTGCTAACGAGTGGAAGGTGGCTAACCTGAACACTACAGCCGGTACCATTCTGTTCCCCTTCGAGATTAACTCTGGTGGTAACATGCCTACTTCATTCGAAATGGTTTATCTGACAGCCAACAAGATGTGTCTGGTTTATCCTGACGGTGGTGACTTCTCTACCAACGGTAGCTGGGGTGAGGCAACTTACTGGCACTTCAAGGCTAAATAAGCTGATACACTAAAAAGGCTAACTATATTTAATTTGCCCCGTGGCTCTTCAGCAGTCACGGGGCTTTTTTGTAAATAATACAGGAAAAATTTGGATTTCTAAGTTAATATTTGTACATTTGCAACGAGGTTAAACTTAACATTTTAGTGTATGGCTGAAACAGACATCAGATGGATACAGCGCCTGGAGAATTTCAGTAAGGCACTGGAGAAACTTAATGAGGCTGCACAAATCATGGAAAAAGAACTTCATTACAGTGTAGAGGTAAACGATTTGCTGAAGGAGGGTCTCATCCAAAGGTTTGAATATACTCATGAGTTAGCATGGAATGTCATGAAAGACTATGCAGAGTATCAAGGATCTACCGACATAAGGGGTTTCAGAGATGCTATAAGATGGGCACTCCACAATGGACTTGCCAACGACAAGGCCTGGATGAAATCTATAGAGGACAGAAATCTCTCTTCGCATGACTATGACAGCATGACAGCTGATTCCATTTTCATCAAAGTTATAGAAACATACCTTCCCTTGTTTAATCAGTTTGAGCAAACAATGAAAGAAATAAGCAGGAATGACTGATATGTATGGTATTAGCATGAACATTCATATAACCAATATTGTTATCACATTAGACTATGTTATCATTTGAATGCGACTACAACAACGGGGCACACCCGAAAGTACTGCAAAACATTATTGACAACAACGGGGCAAAACCGACACCCTACGGTTTCGACAAGTTCAGCGAACGCGCCAAGGAACGCATACGCCAGGCTTGCGGACTGCCCGATGCGGAAGTGTTCTTCCTGACAGGCGGCACACAGACGAACGCCACCACCATCGACTCCATGCTCTACCAGTATGAGGGTGTCATCTGCCGAGATACAGGACACATCAACGTGCACGAGGCCGGTGCCGTAGAGTTCACAGAGCATAAGATCATTACGCTGTCGGGAACCGAAGACGGCAAGATGAGCCCGAAGGTGCTCGACAAGTACTTAGACGACTTCATGCACGATGGAAACAATGCCCATGCCGTATTCCCCGGTCTGGTATATATCACGTTCCCCACTGAGCTGGGCACGCTTTACAGCGCACGCGAGCTGAACGAGATTTACGAAGTGTGCCAGCATTACGAGATTCCGCTCTACATCGACGGTGCACGCTTAGGCTATGGACTGATGGCTGACGGTAACGACATCACCCTACCCTATCTGGCCCGCCACTGTGACGTCTTCTACATTGGCGGGACGAAGATTGGTGCGCTCTGCGGTGAGGCCGTGGTGTTCACCAACCGCCGGGCCCACAAACACTTCTTCAGCATTCAGAAGCAACACGGTGCCGTCATTGCCAAGGGAGCACTCATTGGACTGCAGTTCGACGCGCTGTTCAAAGCCGCAGATGAAGGTGGAAAAGAAATACTGTACTACCAGCTGTCACGCCATGCCATTGAAATGGCCATGCGCATGAAGGAGATTTTCCGGAAGAGCGGTTATGAATTCTTCATAGACTCTCCCACCAACCAGCAGTTCGTCATCATCAGCAACGAAGAGGTGGAACGGCTGTCGCAGCACGTGGAGTTTACCCATTGGGGCCAGGCCGACAAGTACCGCACCATCTGCCGCTTCGTCACCAGCTGGGCCACCACCGACGAAGAGCTGGACGAGCTGGAACGGCTGTGCCAAAAATGATGAACAGCGAAGGGAAAGATACATAGAAAAGAAAAAGCGGCAGGTGATACATTCACTTGCCGCTTTTTTGGGTCGGGATGAGGCGACTCGAACGCCCGACCCCTACGTCCCGAACGTAGTGCGCTACCAACTGCGCTACATCCCGATTGCCCGTAAGCGG
>ONRS01000130.1 GCA_900320255.1 uncultured Prevotellaceae bacterium | reverse complement strand
CCTCACTGTACCTCTTGTTCTTTCTACTCATAATAGTTACACATTTTAATTGTTATTAAATGTGTCTACCTATATCAGTATAAGTCAGGTAACTCTTTTTGTGCCTAATACTGTCGTAAGGCGTCAAGCAGTTCTAACGGAACCCTTTTTTTGCCTGCCTTTTTGCACTTTTAACGCGTAAAGGGCTCGTTTTTTTTACAAACTTTTTGTACCTTTGTCGCCGTAAACGAATAAAGCGATAGCGCTATGGGCAAACTGATGCTATTCCAATATTTCATCCTTTCCTGATGCTCTCCACAAGACACTCGGTAGTGTCACCGATGGTGCCACGCTTAACAATTCGAGTCTCGTACTCTACACCGACCGCGACAATTCTGCACTCATCGCCGCATACGCCGCAACTTACAACAGCAACAGCAGCACCGCTCATAATGCCTCGCACCCCACCGTTTCCTCGCTCAAAGTCACGCTGAAGGGCTACACCCTGCACAAGGACGGCGCGTGGAACACGCTGTGTCTGCCGTTCGACTTGGAGCTCAGCGGCTCGGTGCTCGACGGTGCCGTGGTGAAGACTCTCAGCAGCAGCGACTACGACAACGAGACGGGTACGCTGACGCTCAACTTTACCGATAACCTCACGGAGATAGAGGCCGGCAAGCCCTATATTGTGAAGTGGGACGGCGACGGCGTACCCTCGGCCATCAGCACTCTCCGCGCCGACACCGCCATCGCAGCCGACGGCATCTACACCCTCGACGGTCGCCGCCTCACGGGCAAGCCAACTGCCAAAGGTCTCTACATCGTGAACGGAAAAAAGATGATCATCAAATAACAAAAGGAGGACAAAGCAATGAAGAAGACATACGAGAAACCCGCCATGCGCGTCGTGCTATTGCAGCAACAGCAGCACCTTCTCAGCGGCAGCAATGAAGTGCAATCCCTTTGTGACGGCTACTTCGATTACGGCGGCAGCGATGAGAACTATGACGGAGATGCGAGATTAAGTAATGTAAAATGTGAAAGTTTGGAGGCAATTCGTGTAACAACGGATTGCCTTTTTTGTCGTACCTTTGCACCCAGAATTTTAAACGTACAACAAAAATGGATATATTCGAGCAATTAAGATCGGGGGCAGATGTCGATATGGCGATGCCCGAGTATGCAGAGGCCATCAAGCACATGACCGACTGCGCCAACATTTGTTTTAAGATCAACACGACGGCTCCGCAGCCAGAGCAGATTCGCCCTCTGGAGGAAGAACTGTTTGGAGGCAACCTCGACAAGACGAGCTATCTGATGCCACCCGTTCAGATTGACTTCGCCTGTCAGATGAAGATTGGCAAGGGCGTGTTCGTGAACCACTCGCTGACCTGTATGGCGGCTGGCGGCATCACCATCGATGATGGTGTGATGATTGGCCCGAACGTGCGCATCGTCACCGACAACCACGATTTCCAGAACCGCATGGTGCTGCGCTGCAAGCCCGTCCACATCGGTCGTAATGCCTGGATTGGCGTGGGAGCCATCATCTTGCCTGGCGTAACCATTGGCGAAAATGCCGTAGTGGCTGCCGGTGCGGTTGTTACCAAGGATGTAGCACCTAATGCCATTGTAGGTGGCAATCCTGCATAATTCATTAAGAACATATAAATAACAGGAGGATAGTATATGATTTTCGACAGAAACGAACAGAAACAGGTTGTGGCACTCTTGGGTGCCGGTAGTATGGGTACCGCTATTGTGCGCCGTATCGGTGCTGGTAAGAAAAATCTGCTGGGTGACATCAGCGAGAAGGCTTTGGAGCGTGTGGGCGAGGACTTCCACCGCTGTGGCTACGATGTGGAGACGCTGCAGGTGACCGCCTTGAAGTGCGGCTACCGCCACATTGACACGGCACACGCCTATCGCAATGAGCGCAGCGTGGGGACGCGCCGTAAAGGACAGCGGCATTGACCGTTCTGAGATTTGGATTACGAGCAAGTTGTGGCCCAACGAGTATGGCGAAGGTAAGACGCTGAAGGCCATCGACCGCTGGCACATGCAGATGGGCTTCTCGGTCATTCCCGGTGCCTCGAATCCAGACTATATCCACGAGAACATCGAAACCTTCGACTTCGCCCTATCCAATCACGAGATGGAGCGTATGCACCAGCTGAACAAGGAGAAGCGTTACTTCAATATGTCGTATGAAGATCAGGTGAAATGGTTTTCGCAGTTCAATCCAACGGACTAATAAATTAAGACGACAAAATACATTTGTATCCTTAATAAAAGTACAGGCGAATCCGTAATTTGGGCATAACCAGATTGCGGATTCCTTTTTATTTTTACCATGTTGTACTTGCCGGACAATACAGTAGTTTTTTGCAAGCAAAGCGACCATAGGCCAAGTGCGGATAATATTCTTACACGATGTTTTTCTGCTGTTTTTCTGCTGTTTTGTCCTTACTATTCCATGCTTTTTTACATCAAATAAAGCGGTTTTCTACCGGCTTCAACGAACCTTTTTACCCAGTTCGCGCATGAATTATGTATTGTTTTCCCGAGATTGATATAACTTTTTCCCGAGATTTAAGTTACTTTTTCCCGAGATTCTCACCTACAATCTCGGGAAAAACATATAAGAATCTCGGGAAAAATTAATAACAATCTCGGGAAAACTTATAACAATCTATCGGCAAACATGATAAAAAAGCGCGCCGAAGACCAAGGAAAACGCCACACAAGATGGTTGGATTTGCCTTGTTTTTTAACTCTACTTTCTTAACATAAAGCAAAATTTACTCAGCAAGACTTCAGCTGTTTTTCTTTTTGAATGAAAGCAGATTTTGTCAAGACAAAGGCGTCACTTCGCCTAAAATTGTTAAAAATCAAACACCTTCTGCAAGAAAAACGTGCAAAACAAACGTAAAGTCAGGAGAATTTATTATTTTTGTGAGCAAAATTTGCGGAACGTGTTTAAGCGACATCAATGGAATCAGTGTTTAGAGCCAAAAAGGGATATTCCATGATGGCTATATGCAGATGGACTTGGGTATTGCGAAGTATCACTTTGAGATAGGTGCCGGGACGGATACCTTTGATTGGGTATGAATAACAGACAAATAACCTACAATACAATTCATATATGATAGACCAAATTATTGATTACAACAAGACTTTCGTGGCAGAGAAGGGCTACGAGAAATATATCACCGATAAGTACCCGGACAAGAAACTGGCTGTATTGTCGTGTATGGACACCCGGCTGACCGAACTTCTCCCTGCTGCACTCGGACTGAAGAATGGCGATGCCAAGATTATTAAGAATGCAGGAGGACTGGTTATCTCCGCTTTCGACTCAGCCATGCGCAGCCTCATAGTTGCTATCTATGAGTTAGGTGTAGAGGAAATCATGGTGGTAGCGCACTCGCATTGCGGAGCCTGCCACATGAGTTTCGAACATTTCCATCATGAAATGATCGCCCGTGGCGTGAAAGACGAAACACTCGACACGATTCAAAAGTGCGGCATCGACCTGCACCATTGGCTGGAAGGCTTCAAGGACACGACGTCTTCAGTAAGGAATACCGTCGAAACCATCAAAAGCCATCCGCTTGTTCCAAAGGACATCGTTGTTCGTGGCTTTATCATTGATTCGGAAACTGGAGAGTTAGAAGAAGTTCGATGATATGATAATGTAAGGGGGTTGTGATATTTGCATTATCAGAGAATAACACACTAAACATCTGCTTACCTTCGTTATTTAAATAAACAGACATTATGGAAGAAACTTACGAATGCAATCTGATTAACACGAGGCGTGACGGAAGGCACGTGAAGGACTTTGCCGGAAAGTATCATGTGCATGTTCTTGTGCGACAGGGACGGATGACTTTCTCTGATGGCAAGAATTCATTTACGTCACGGCAAGGCGACCTCGTCATCTGGCAGATGTCGAACACGATTCAGCGCATAAAGTGCTCGGATGATTTCGAGGCGGATGTGCTTCTGTTGTCAGGAAAGTTCCTCCAGCAGTATAACCCTGAGATGGTATGGGCATCGAAGGGCTTTGTGTTCATCCGCATCAACCCGTCGTTTCATCTTGACGAAGAGGCTCTCCGGCTGATGGACGATGACTTTGCGCTGTTCCGCAATCGTCTGTCGATGCCGGAGTCTGTTTTCAAATGCGAGGTGTTGGGCCGTGTGATGCAGATATTCATCTACGACTTGTGGACGGTGTTTCAGCAAGGACTGTCGCAGATGGACACCTCGGATAATACTGCCCGCATCTTCTTGCGATTCCTTGCTCTTACCCAGCAGAACGCCAGAACGGAGCGTGAAGTTGCTTACTATGCCGATATACTCTGCATCACGCCGAAGTATCTCTCACAGGTCAGTCGCACCATTACGGGGCTGCCCGCTTCGCAATGGATACAGTTCTATGCTTCGTTCGAACTGGTGTCGCTACTTAATGACACTTCGAAGACACTCACCGAGGTATCAGACTTGATGCACTTCGAAAACATGTCGCACTTCTCGCGCTACGTGAAGAAAATACTGGGAAAGTCGCCGTCAGAGTATAGACAGAAATAGCACTCGGCACCAAACTGACAGTTTGCCGTAAGCAAAGTGGTAGTTTGATGCCGGGTAAGTGGTAGTTTGGTGCCGGGAAACTCTTTGTGTGACTAATACTGTCGTAAGGCGGCAAGCAGTTCGTTGTTCTCACTCTTGGTGCCTATGGTGATGCGGAGACAGTTATTGCATAATTGGATGCGTGTGCGGTTACGGACTATGATGCCCCTATTCACCAAGTAGTCGTATATGGCCTGTGCGTCGGTCATGCGAGCCAGGAAGAAATTGGCATCAGTCGGATAAATCTCTTCGCAGATGGGCAGATCCCTGAAGGCAGCTATCAGCCGGATGCGCTCCCCAAGCAGCAGCTTTATCCATTTATCGACCTCGAAGGGGTCCTTGAGTGCCTCCAAGGCCAGAAGCTGGGTGAGCAGATTGACGTTGTAAGGATACTTTACCTTATTATATATAGCAATGATGTCGGGCGAGGCAAAGGCCATTCCCAAGCGGATGGCAGCCAGTCCCCAAGCCTTGCTGAAGGTGTTGAGCACAATGAGGTTGCTGTACTTAGCCAACTCGCTACGGAACGACTTTTGAGCCGAGAAGTCGCCATAGGCCTCATCGATGATGACGATGCCCTGAAAGCCTTTAACCACTTTCTCTATCTCCTCGGGGTTAAGGGCATTACCCGTAGGGTTGTTAGGTGAGCAAATCCAAATGATTTTCGTCTTCTCGTCGGCAGCTGCCAGCAGACGGTCGGCACGGAGCTGATAATGCTCGTCGAGCAGCACGGGCCGGTACTCCACGTTATTGATGTCAGCACAAACGCGATACATGCCGTAGGTGGGCTCTATGGCTACCACGTTATCAACGCCAGGCTCACAGAAGATGCGGTAGGGCAGGTCGATGGCCTCGTCGCTGCCGTTGCCTAAGAAAATCATGTCAGCCGGAACGCCCTTCAGTTGGGCTATGCGGGCCTTGAGTTCGCGCTGCAGCGGGTCGGGGTAGCGGTTGTAGGGGCTGTTATACGGGTTCTCGTTGGCATCGAGGAAGACGTGTGCCTCCTTGCCTGAATACTCATCGCGGGCGGAACTGTAGGGAGCGAGGCGCCAGATGTTGGGTCTTACGAGTTGCTCTAATGGTTTCATTTTTTATCTATTTCTTTGATTCTTACAGTCATCGCATTCTTGTGGGCATCAAGCTGCTCGGCTTCGGCCATCAGTTCTACGGCATGCCCTATGTGCCGGATGCCTTCGTCCGTCAGATGCTGGAAGGTTATCTTACGGCAGTAGCTGTCAAGGTTGACGCCATTATAGGCTGTAGCGTAGCCATGAGTGGGCAGGGTGTGATTAGTACCGCTGGCGTAGTCGCCCGCACTTTCGCAGGCATATCGGCCCAGGAAGACGCTTCCGGCGTTGACCACGCTGTCGGCCAGCTGTTCGTAGTGTTCAACCTGCAGGATAAGGTGCTCGGGGGCGTAAAGGTTAGAGAGCTGCATGGCTTCGTCTAAGGAACGAACGAGCACGAAGTTGCTGTTTTCGAGTGCCTTGGCTGCAATCTCCTTGCGCGGCAGTACGGCGAGCTGCTTTTCCACCTCTGCCTGTATCTGTGCTAACAGCTGTTCGGAGGTGGTGATGAGCAGCACCTGCGAATCGACGCCGTGCTCTGCCTGCGACAGCAGGTCGGCAGCCACGAAGACGGCATTGGCCTTCTCGTCAGCAATCACGCAGACCTCTGACGGACCAGCCGGCATGTCGATAGCCACCTCGTCGAGGCTTACCTGCTGTTTGGCGGCCATTACATACTGATTACCCGGACCGAAAATCTTAAAGACCTTAGGAACAGACTCCGTTCCGTAGGCCATAGCCCCAATAGCCTGCACGCCGCCTGCCTTGAATATCTTGCTGACACCCGCAATACGGGCCGCCACGAGAATGGCGGGGTGGATTTGAAGCTTTAGGTTTGAGGCTTGTGAACGGTAGGTAGGCGGCGTACAAAGCACAATCTCCTTACAACCGGCAATCTTGGCCGGAGTGGCCAGCATGAGAACCGTTGAGAAGAGTGGGGCAGTACCTCCTGGAATATAGAGGCCTACGCGCTCTATGGGCACACTCTTCTGCCAGCAGGTGACACCTTCCTGTGTCTTCACCTTCTGGCCGACAAAGCGTTGTGAAACGTGGAACACCTTAATGTTGTGATGAGCCAGGATGATAGCGTCGCGCAACTCGTTGCTCACCTGTTTCTCGGCCTCTTCCATCTCCTCTTCGGTAACGGCAAGCGACTCCAGTTCCACCTTGTCGAACTTCTGCTCGTACGCCTTTACGGCTTCGTCACCACGCTGCCGAACGTCAGCCAGCACGCTGGCTACGGTCTCGTTCAGCTTTGTCAGGTCAAGCCGCGGGCGGGCAACAATCTCGCCCCACAGTTCTTTGTCAGGATATCTGTAAATGTTCATAATATCATCTTTTCTATGGGCGTCACCAGAATGCCCTGAGCGCCCAGTTCCTTCAACTTGCCAATAATGTCCCAGAACTGCTTCTGGTCAAGTACGGTATGAACGGAGCACCACTCGTCGTCAGCCAGCGGAATAATGGTCGGGCTCTTCAGTCCAGGCAGCACGTTGATGATTTCCTGCAGGCGGGCCTTTGGAGCATTCATGCGCACATACTTCTTGTCCTCAGCATCCTTGACGGCCTTGAAGCGGAAGAGCACCTGCTCCAGCAGTTCGCGCTTGTCGTCAGGCAGGTTCTTGGTGCCTATAAGTAAAGCTTCGCTCTGCATAACGACCTCCACCTCGCGCAGATTATTGCTCACAAGGGTAGAGCCGCTTGACACAATGTCGAAGATAGCGTCAGCCAGACCGATGCCCGGACTGATTTCCACGCTACCGGTAATGACATGAATATCGGCACTAATGCCGTGCTCGTGCATGAATTTACGAAGAATATGTGGATAACTGGTGGCTATCTTCTTTCCGTTGAACCACTCCAGTCCCTGATAGTCAACCTCCTTGGGAATGGCCAGCGAGAGACGACACTTCGAGAAGCCCAGCCTGGAAATAATATCGACCTGCTCTCCACGCTCAACGAGCTCGTTCTCGCCCACCACGCCAATGTCGGCAACGCCGCTGGCCACGCTTTGGGGAATATCGTCGTCGCGCAGGTAGAGCACTTCGAGCGGAAAGTTACTTGCAGAAACGAGCAGCGTGCGCTTGGAGGCACTCACCTTGATATCAGCTTCGCTCAGCAGGTTCATGGTGTCGTCGTAGAGACGACCTTTCGATTGTACAGCAATTCTTAACATATACCTATTTCTATTGATAACAGGCTGCAAAGTTACTAAATAATTACGAATAATCAGTTGTCAATTGTCAATTATTTCGTACCTTTGCACCCAAATTGCAAGTATTTTGGAACTTAAAGGCATATATATACAGCTTTTCCTGTCTGTCTGGCTGCTTTCTGCTTGTACAGGAAAGAAGACCGAAGGCCCTGTGGTAGCACCTTGGGGAGCGGTGGCCGACACCACCCAGCGCATTGACGTCTTCGACCTGCACGAGATTCAGCGTAACGGCGAACTCATCATCGTCACCATGAGTGGCCCTGAGACGTATTACGACTATCACGGACGTTCGTTGGGTACGCAATACCTGCTTTGTGAACGCTTTGCCGAGAAAATAGGGTGCAGCGTGCGGGTGGATGTGTGCCGCGACACGACAGAGATGCTGCAGAAACTGGACGAAGGCGAGGCCGACGTGATGGTGGTGTCGGCTGCGGGTAATGACCCGTCAGCCTTCGACTCGCTGGGATGGCGCGTTGACCCGCTCAAGCCTATGCTCGAGAAGGAGCTGAAGGCTTGGTACAAGCCCGGACTGCTGGCCGAGGTAAAGAATCAGGAGAAGGAGATGCTTAGCATGAAGAACCGCGTTCGCCGTCATGTCTATGCACCCATGCTCGACCGAGCGGGAGGCGTTATCTCGAAGTGGGACCAGCTGTTCATCAACTATGCCCCCAAGACGGGGTGGGACTGGCGGCTGCTGGCTGCCCAATGCTACCAGGAGTCCACCTTCGACCCGCAGGCCCGCTCGTGGGCTGGAGCAAGCGGCCTGATGCAGATTATGCCGTCAACGGCCGACCACTTGGGTCTGAGCCGCGACAAGATTTTCGACCCCGAAGCCAATATTGCTGCTGCTGCCAAATACATAGCAGAACTGAACAGCCTGTTCAGCGACATTACCGACCGCAGGGAGCGCATCAACTTCGTGCTGGCATCGTACAACGGCGGAGCCTTCCACATACGCGACGCGATGGCGCTGACCGAGAAGTATGGCGGCAACAAGTACCGCTGGACCGACGTGTCACGCTACGTGCTGCTGCTGATGCAGGAACAGTACTACCGTGACCCGGTAGTGAAGCACGGCTACATGCGCGGCTCAGAAACCTCTGACTATGTGGCACGCATTCAGCAACGCTACAACGAGTACCGAGGCGTGCATTCACCCCTTGGCGGCAGCTATCAGACACCACGTAAGGCCAAGAAGGAGCGCAAGGGCAAATACAGAATTTAGAAGAAAAAAGATGAATTGTTTTGCCGTTCGTCACTTTTTTATTACTTTTGCTGACGAATAAGAAGAAGACCCAATATGACACTCATTATTGTACTGCTATTGCTGCTGAGCTATCTGCTCATTGCCACCGGTCACCTGACGAACGTAAACAAGGCCGCTATCGCCATGTTTATAGCTGCGGCAGGATGGGTGGTATATATATGCTACGGAACCGACTTCGTGATGGAACGCCATGCTGCCGACTATGCGGAATACTTGTCGGGGGCTGCCCCGTCGAGTGACGGCGTGAAACTGTTTATATATAATAATGTGTTCCTGAACTACGTAGGCCAGGCTGCCGCCATCGTGCTGTTCCTGCTGGCCACGATGTCGATAGTAGAACTGCTGAACAATAACGGGTGCTTTGACTTCATACAGGACTGGATTCGTACGCGTAACTCCAAGCGGGTGCTTTGGACGCTGTCGCTGGCCACGTTTGTCATCTCGGCCAACCTCGACAACCTGACCACCACGACGATGATGCTGGTCATTATGCACAAGATTGTGCAGAACTCACGCCAACGCATGGTGGTGGGTGCCTCGGTAGTACTGGCAGCTAACTGCGGCGGATGCATGACGGTCATAGGCGATCCGGCAGGCGTGGCACTCTGGGGCAACGGAGCCGTTACGGCCTCCAACTTCTCGGCTTATCTGGCGTTTCCTGCCTTGCTGGCCTGGATTATCCCCACTTGGTGGATGAGCCGCGACCTGCCTGAGCGCTTGGACGTAGCGTGGCCTGCTGCGCCCTATCGTGGTGACGACACGAACCTGAACCGCTGGCAACGCGTGCTGATGCTCGTGGTGGGTATTGGCGGTCTGTGGTTCATTCCTACGTTCCACAACATCACCAAGCTCTCACCATTCCTGGGTGCCCTTTGCGTGCTCTCCGTGCTTTGGGTGGTCAACGAAGCGATGAACCGCAAGCTGAACCGTTCCGGCCAGATGTCACGCCGACTCATTCCCGTAGCCTTGCAGTATGACACCATTCAGCAGATTCTCTTCGTTATGGGCATCATGCTGGGTCTGGGTGTGGTAACCGAAACGGGCGTGTTCCAAAGTGTAGCCGAGTGGATTGACGTGAACGTTCACGACATCTGGATGGTAGGCCTCTTCTCGGGAATACTCAGTTCGCTTGTTGATACGTTTACTATTGCTATGTCGAACTTCTCGCTTTACCCCGTTCTGGAGTCGGCCACCGATGCCTATGCTATGAACTTTGTGCAGAACGGAGCCTTCTGGAAGGTCATAGCCTATTCTACCGCCGTCGGCGGCTGCGTGCTCTGCGTGGGTAACGTGAGCGGTCTGGCACTCATGAAGATGGAGAATGTCAGCTTAGGCTGGTACCTGAAACATTGTTCCATCAAAGTGCTGGCCGGATGGGTCGTTGGCATGCTTGCCCTTGCAGGCGAAATCTACTTCTTAGGCTAACGTGTGCTGGTCGAGGTACAGCTGTACAGCCTCCTTATAGCTGTCGGAAATAGGAATAAACTTATCGCCAAAGACGATGCGTGCCCTGTCGATAGTCGTAATGAGCGGCATGTGGACGATGAATGAGCGATGTATGCGCAGGAACTCGGGGGCAGGCAGGTATTCCTCCACCTTCTTCATGTTCATCAGGCTCATGACGCGCCTCCCGTCGGTCAGGTAGAAGCGAACGTAGTCCTTCAGCCCTTCCACATAGAGTATCTCGTCAAAGGATACGCGCACCAGTTTGTAGTCGCTCTTGATGAAGACGAAGCGGTCCTCATCTATCAGCTTCTGCTTCTGAACCGTCATTAGCTGGTCGAGTGCGCGGTTGGCCACCTCCAGGAAGCTGTCGAAGGGTACAGGCTTCATCAGGTAGTCGAGTGCATTCACCTTATAGCCTTCTACCGCATATTGCTGGAAGGCTGTGGTGAAGACAATCTTTGTTTCCGGCGGCAGTATTTTTGCAAACTCAATACCTGACAGCTCAGGCATCTGAATGTCTAAGAACAGCAACTGTACAGGCTTCGTACGAAGTTCTCGCATAGCCTCTATAGCGCTGTTGTAAGTTCCCGTCAGCTTCAGGAAAGGAACTCTCTCAACGTAGCTCTGGAGCAGCTGTGCTGCCAACGGCTCGTCGTCAATGATTGCTGTTGTAATTTTCATTTAGGTAAATCGTTATTTTTGAGTGATATTCTTTTTTGTCTTCGGTTGGTCTGTAGATCCATTCGTGTCGTCCGGGATAGGCCAGGCTCAGTCTGCGCTGCACCTGGTTGAGTCCTATTCCGTGTCCGCTTTGGTCGTCTTCGTTCTTGGGGTAGTTCGAGTTGTGTATGTTGAAGACTATCTTGTCTTCGTCGGTCGTCAGGTTGATGTGAATGAACGACGGCGACGTAGGGCTCACCCCATGCTTGAATGCATTCTCCACCAGCGAGATGAAGATGAGCGGCGCTATCTGCACACTTTTCGAAGAGGGTGGGATGACGATGTTAAACTGCACGTCAACATGATTCTGCATCCTAATCTTCATCAGCTGCACATAGTTCTGCATAAACTGTATTTCTTCGGAAAGAGGCACCTGCTGCTGGGTGTCGTAGAGCACGTGCCGCATCAGCTGGCTGAACTCCTGTATGGCAATCTGGGCCCTCTTGGGGTCAATAGCCGTCAGGGCGTAAATGTTGTTCATGGTGTTCAGCATGAAGTGCGGATTCATCTGCCAGCGCAGGTTCTTCAGCTCCGCTTCAGCATGAGCCGCTTCGGCCTCCATGCGTGCATTCTCCGACTGCTGCCAGCGCAAGGCCAGCTGAATGGTGGTGGCGATAGAGGCAGCTATGGTGAGCTGGAAGCTGTTGCGCAGAATGAGGAAGAGATGACCGAGCAGCGTGGGCTCAGGAGAAGCGGTACCGTCAAAGTGCAAGTGCAGCCAATGCAGCCAGTAGTGGGCCAGCACTCCAAGTACAATGACGCCAATAATATTGACAGTCCAGTAGATGCGCTTCTCGTTTCTTACAAAGTACTTGGGTGTCAGCCAGAGGTAGTTGGCATAGAACGCAACGATAGTGAAAAGTGGAGCCATACTGACATGCAGAATCATTTCAAGCGTGATGGTTCTTTCACGACTCACAAACGGCATCGGGGTGAGGAACACCACCACCCAGATGGCAATATGCAGCAGTATGGTGGTTCGCTTACTCATGTCGGATGGCTTCTATGGGGTCCATGTTGGCGGCCTTCTGAGCGGGAATATAGCCAAACAGCACACCGATGCATACGCATACAAGGAACGAGACATAGATGCTCCAGGCAGGTACGGAGCTGGGCATGTTGAACGACGGCAGGAACGCGCTGACGCTACAGCCCACAATAATGCCTAACAGTCCGCCGGTAACGCTGATGAGTACCGACTCGATAAGGAACTGCAGCGAGATGACTGCTCCTGTAGCTCCTACAGCCATGCGCAGACCAATCTCCTTGGTGCGCTCGGTAACGCTGACCAGCATGATGTTCATGATACCGATACCGGCCACGAGCAGCGAGAAGGCAGCAGCCACCACGAGAATGAGGGTGACGGTATCCATCGTTGACGACATCGTTTCCATCATCTCTGCCTGCGAGCGGATAGTAAAGTCGTCGTCGGCATCCTCCTTCAGCTTGTGATTATTACGCAGAATCTGGGTCAGTTCCTCGATAGCGGCATCCGACAGCTCTTCGGTTACTGCGGAACAGTTGATGCTCGAGAAGAAGGTCTGCGCCGCTATACGCTTCATGACGGTCGTGTAAGGAGCTATCATGACGTTGTCCTGATCCATTCCCCACGAGTTATAGCCCTTCGACTTCAGCACACCCACAATGCGCATGGGTATGCTCTTGAAACGAACGGTCTTGCCTATGGGGTCAACGCCGTCGGGGAACAGCTCATCGACGATGGTTTTGCCGACCACAACTACCTTGGCGGCCTTCTTGATGTCCTCGTCGGTGAAGCACTCGCCCCGTTCTACGGTCCATTGCTTAATGTCTAAGTAGTCTGTCGATTCACCATACATAGACGTGTTGGTGTTGTTGTTGCCGTAGATGACTTGTCCGCTGGCCGTCACTTCGGGCGACACCTTGGTGACGAACTTCTTCTCAGCCAGAATGCGCTCGTAGTCTGCCATTTTGAGCGTCTGCATGGCCGAAGGGTCTTGGCGCACTCCGCCCCTCATGTCGGCTCCCGGACGTATGGTGAGCAGGTTGGTGCCCATTGTCGAGAGCTCGGCCCGTATGCTTTCCTTCGAGCCTTGTCCTATTGACATCATGATGATGACGGCCGCCACGCCGATAATGATTCCGAGCATGGAGAGGAACGAACGCATCTTGTTGTTGGCTACGGCCCTGATGCTTACTTTGAAAAGATTGAGTATATTCACCTTGTTTTATTTACGATTTACGGATTTTCGATTTACTGATTTAGTCGTCCTGCGGCTTGGGCAGGGCGGCAAGTGCCTCGGCTGCCGACTTGATGTGCTGATTAATGGTGTCCTCACGAATCTTGCCGTCACGCAGGTTGATGTTCCGGCTGGAGTATTCGGCTATCTCGGGGTTGTGGGTCACGAAGATGATGGTGTGTCCCTGCTTGTAGAGCTCCTGAAAGAGTACCAGCATCTCGAACGACGTACGTGTGTCGAGGTTACCCGTTGCCTCGTCGGCCAAGAGTACGGCAGGATCGTTGACGAGTGCGCGGGCTATGGCCACACGTTGCATCTGTCCGCCCGACATCTGGTTGGACTTATGTTCCAGACGGTCGCCCAGCCCTACAGCCTGCAATGCCTTGATGGCGCGTTGGCGGCGTTCAGCTGCTGACACCTGCGAGTTGTACATCAGTGGCAGTTCGACGTTCTCTACGGCTGTGGTCTTGGCCAGCAGGTTGTAGTTCTGGAACACGAAGCCTATCTTGCGGTTCCGCAGGTGGGCCCGCTGGTTTTTCGACATAGAGCGTACGGGCACCCCGTCCAGATAGTATTCGCCTGAGGTGGGCGTGTCCAGACAGCCCAACTGGTTCAGCAGGGTTGACTTGCCCGAGCCTGACGTGCCCTGAATGGTGACGAACTCGCCCTCATAAATCTTGAACGACACGCCGCGCAAGGCCTTCACCGTCTCGGAACCTACCTGAAAGTAGCGCTTCACGTTCTGCAGTTCTATAACGACTTTCCTGTTCTCCATATTCCTGTGTTTATAGATTACTGCTTCTTGTTGTCCTTCTTGTTGTTGTTGGGGCGCTTGGGCATGAAGGGGTTGCCTGCCTGTTCTGCATTCTCATCATCGGTTCCGCCGCTGATGCTGAAGTCAGTCAGCACCTTGGCTCCCGGCTGCAGACCACCCGTAATTTCGGTCAGCACGCCGTTGGTGGTGCCTATGCTGACGGCATGTGCCTTGAACGTGTTGCCGTCGAGCGTCCAGACTTTATGGTCACCCTGACAGTCGGCTATGGTCTGCCCCTTGCTGAGCAGGGCCTCGTTGGGCGTGAAGCGCAGGGCACGTGAGGGAACGGCCAGCACGTCGTTCTTCTCGAGCGTGAAGATGGTGACGTTAGCCGTCAGTCCGGGCTTCAGCTTCAGGTCGTTGTTACGTGCGGAAATCACCACTTCGTAGGTTACCACGTTACTCTCGGTAGTAGCCTGTTGGCGTACCTGTGTGACGTTTCCCTCAAACTGGTCGTCAGGAAACGCATCGACGGTAAACGTGACGCGCTGTCCCTCGAGCACGCCGCCTATGTCAGCCTCGTCGATGTCGGCTATGACGCGCATGTCGGTCAGATCCTGGGCTATGGTGAACAGCTCAGGCGTGTTGAACGAGGCGGCAACGGTCTGCCCTTCCTCTACGGACTTCGACAGCACCACTCCGTCAATAGGGCTTGTAATAGTGGCGTAGCCCAGGTTGGTCTGTGCCTTGTTGACGCTTTCGCGCGAGGTGGCCACCTTGTCTTTTGCCTGCAGGTAGCTCAGCCGGGCGCTCTCAAAGTCGTTGGCGCTGACCAGCCCCTTGTCGTAGAGCGTCTTGTAGCGGTTATAGTTGGCCAGTTTGTAGTCCATGTCGCTCTGTGCGCTGGCCAGGTTGGCCTTTGCCGTATTGAGCTCGCTAATGAGGTTGGTCTTGTCGAGTTCGGCAATCACCTGCCCCTTCCTGACTACCGAGTTATAGTCAACGTAGAGCTTCGCCACGATGCCGCTGACCTGCGTACCGACGGTAACCGAGGTGACGGGCTCAATGGTTCCTGTGGCTGTAATGGTGGTGTGTATGTTCTGCTTCTCGGCCGTAGCCGTTTCGAACGACACCTTCTCCTCTTTCTTGCCGCCGAAGATGAAGTAGGCAGCAACGAGGGCTATCAAGGCTACAATGCCTATGCCCATCCAAAGTTTCTTGTTCTTCATATATATATAATAATGTATTTATAATTCAATATTCTGGCCCTGATAGAAGCGGAGCATCTGCAGGCTGAGCAGTGCCGAATACTTCGCCTGCAGCAGGTTCTGCTGGGCGTTCAGCAGGTTGGTCTTGCCGTTCATCAGCTCCACGATGTTCAGCAGCCCCAGCTGGAACTGTTCGCTCAGCAGGTTGTAGCTCTGCTGCTCGCTCTCGACGTTGAGCTGCGATGCGCGGAACTTCTGCTGGTTGGTGTTGGCGTCGAGCCAGTAGTTCTCGATGTCGGCATAGAGTGCCTTCTGCTGCTCCTGCAGGTCGAGCAGGGCGCGCTCCTGCTCTATCTTGGCCTTGTTGACGGCCGTACGTGCCGAGCGGTTGTCGAAGATGGGGATGCTTAGAGAAGCGCCTATGGAGGCATCGAAGTTGGTCTTTATCTGGTCGCCCCATCCGTTAGAGCCCAGTGAGTTGGTGCTGGTGCCCAGTCCGCCTGAGAGGCTGAGGGTGGGGAGGTGCTGCGCCTTGGCTATGGCGAGCTGTACGTCGCTCGACTGAATGGCGAGTCGGCTGTTGGCTATCTCGGGCCTTGTGCTGAGTGCTGTGCTATAGACCTCGGTCAGCGCGGGAATGGGAGCCAAGGCCTGTTCGTCGGAGGCTGAGGGTGCCTGAATGTCGAAGTCCTGATCGGTAATCTCCAGCACCTGCTTCAGGTCCAGCTTGTGGCTGGCCAGGTTGCTGTGCAGGCTTACCAGGTTATATTCATCAGTAGCGCGCTGGGCGGTAAGCTGCGCGAGGTCAGCCTTCGACATCAGTCCCACTTCCACCATTTCCTGCCCGCGCTGCTCGTTGAGCTTGCTGGCTTCGAGGCTCTGCTGTTCCACGATGATGGCCTCCTGGTCGAAGAGAATCTGTATGTAGAGCTGGGCTATCTGCTCCTGAATGCTGTTGGCGGTGTAGGCGCTGTCCAGTTCTGCCTGGTCTTCGGCCAGTCGGTTCAGCTTCACCTGGTTGCGGTTACGGTTGCCGTTCCACAGCGTCCACGAGGCATTAATGCCGTAGGAGCCGTTGTAGTAGGTCTTTCTGACGCTGGTGGTGACGGTTCCGTTGGTGACGGTACTCACGCCGTTGTTAGTCCAAGGGCGGTAGCCTACTGACTGATTGGTCGATGCGCTGAGCGAGGGTAGGAGAGCGCCCTCCGACTGCAGCCTCGTCTCGGTGGCTGTACGCTTGCTCAGCTGTTTCTTCTGCAGCGAGATGTTGTTCTGCATTGCATAGTCAATGCACTCATGCAGCGTCCACTTCCTCTGAGCCTGTAAGGCTATGGTAAGCGACAGCAGGGTAATAATAGTAAGAAATTTCCTCATAACGTACATGATTTATCGATGCAAAGGTAGAAAATATCTACCAAACGGCGAAAAGAGATAGATATTTTTTCCGACTTAATAGAAATTACTTGGCAATTTTTCGATAAGTCTGACGCTACTTAACGATTGATAACAATTAGTGTAAATAAATAAAGCGATGACCCTCACAGGCGACCGCTTTAATCTTCAATAGGTATTAGTCCTTTTTTAAGGTAAAAAGATTGTTTTCAGGATAACGATGCAAAGTTAACTCCATTTTTCCATATTTCCAAAAAATTCATCAATTAATTTTTCCCTGTTCCGGCTGTGCTCCCACACAATTTGATTTTTTAAATAATTTTAAACAATAAGTATGTGCAAACGTTTAAATAAACTGGTCTTTTCTTGATATATGGTAATTAATCGAGGTTCGAGGTACGAGGTACGAGGTACGGGGTGCGAGGTACGGGGTGCTGGGTGCGGGGTGAGAGATACGATGACACAAAAAAGCACCCCCTAAACTCATAGGGGGCGCCATCGGAGAAATTCAGCTTTCTTGAAGTTATGCTATATCGTTTAGTTGTTGTATTCCTGCCAGCTCTTCACGGGTATGTCTTCCTCGCTCATGGCGCAGAAGGCCTCGATAAAGGCTTTGGCCAGACGGCCGTTGGTCATCAGCGGAATGTTGTGGTCAATAGCTCCGCGACGAATGCGGTAGCCGTTGGTCAGCTCGCGCTTGGTGTGGTTCTTCGGCACGTTGATGATGAGGTCAAACTGGTGGGCGGCTATCATGTCCATCACGTTGTTGTCGCCTTCCTCGTCGGGCCATGATACGAGCTGTGCCTTCACGCCGTTCTCGTTGAGGAACTTGGCCGTACCGCCTGTGGCATAGACCTCGTAGCCCTTCTTCACCAGCTCGCGGGCGGGTTCCAGCAGGTCCACCTTGCCCTTCACGCCGCCTGACGAAATGAGCACGCTCTTCTTAGGCAGCTTGTAGCCGGTAGCAATAAGGGCGTTGAGCAAGGCCTCGTGGACGTCGTCGCCCAGACAGCCTACCTCGCCCGTTGATGACATATCGACACCCAGCACGGGGTCGGCATTCTGCAGACGTGCAAACGAGAACTGGCTGGCCTTCACGCCAATGCGGTCAATGTCGAACTCCGACTTGTCAGGACGGGAGTAGGGGGCATCGAGCATAATCTTGGTGGCCGTCTCAATGAAGTTGCGCTTCAGAATCTTGCTGACGAAGGGGAACGAGCGTGAGGCGCGCAGGTTGCACTCTATGACCTTGACGTCGCTCTTCTTGGCCAGGAACTGAATGTTGAAGGGACCAGAGATGTTGAGCTCCTTGGCTATCTTGCGCGAAATCTTCTTGATCTGACGAATGGTTGAGAAGTAGATGTTCTGGGCGGGGAACACCATCGTGGCGTCGCCTGAGTGAACACCTGCGTACTCCACGTGCTCAGAGATGGCGTATTCTACTATTTCGCCCTTGTCGGCTACGGCGTCGAACTCTATCTCCTTGGTTTCCTGCATGAACTGGCTGACCACTACGGGGTACTCCTTGCTCACCTCGGTAGCCATGTTCAGGAAGCGGTGCAGCTCCTCGTCGTCGTAGCAGACGTTCATGGCGGCTCCTGAGAGCACGTACGACGGACGTACGAGCACGGGGTAGCCCACCTCTGAGACAAACTCCTTGATGTCGTCGAACGACGTCAGTGCGCGCCACGCCGGCTGGTCGATGCCCAGCTTGTCGAGCATGGCCGAGAACTTGTCGCGGTTCTCTGCGCGGTCTATGTCAACGGGGCTGGTGCCCAGCACGGGCACTCCCTGGCGGTAGAGCTTCATGGCCAGGTTGTTGGGTATCTGACCGCCCACGCTGACTATGACGCCGCGCGGCTGCTCCAGGTCTATCACGTCGAGTACGCGCTCTAACGAGAGTTCGTCGAAGTACAGACGGTCGCACATGTCGTAGTCCGTCGAGACGGTCTCGGGGTTGTAGTTTATCATGATGCTCTTGTAGCCCAGCTTGCGGGCCGTGTTGATGGCGTTCACCGAGCACCAGTCGAACTCCACGCTTGAACCAATGCGATAAGCGCCTGAGCCTAAGACTACTACCGACTTCTCGTTCTTGTAGTAGTCAATGTCGTGCTTGCTGGCGTAGGGCTTGCCGTCGGGCTGTGCAAACGCGGGCGTGTGCGTGTACGTGAAATATAAGTAGTTGGTCAGTTCGGGGTGCTCGGAGGCTACGGTATTGATGCGCTTCACCGAGGGCAGAATGCCGCGCTGCTTGCGGTAGCGGCGCACCTCCAGGTTCTCCTTCTCCATGTTGCCGCTCTGGGGCTTCAGCACGAAACGGGCTATCTGGAAGTCGCTGAAGCCTGCCTGCTTCACCTCTAACAGCAGCTGGTCGGGTAGGGCGTCGAGCGTGTCGTACTGCTGCAGCTGGTGCTTCAAATCCACGATGTGCTTCAGGCGCTCCAGGAACCACACGTCAATCTTGGTCAGCTCCTCTATGCGTTCTACGCTGTAGCCTTCCTCCAGCGCCTGGGCAATGGCAAAGATGCGCAGGTCGGTAGGATTGGCCAGCTCTTCGTCCAGGTTGTCGAACTTCGTGTGGTCGTTGCCCACAAAGCCGTGCATGCCTTGTCCAATCATGCGCAGACCCTTCTGAATCATCTCCTCGAACGAACGGCCGATGCTCATAATTTCGCCCACCGACTTCATGCTCGAGCCAATCAGACGGCTCACGCCTGCAAACTTGGTGAGGTCCCAGCGGGGAATCTTGCAAATCATGTAGTCCAGCTGCGGAGCCACGTAGGCCGAATTGGGGGTGCCCATCTCGCCAATCTGGTCGAGCGTGTAGCCCAAGGCAATCTTTGCGGCCACGAAGGCGAGGGGATAACCCGTTGCCTTTGAGGCTAATGCAGAGCTTCGGCTCAAGCGGGCGTTTATCTCGATAATGCGGTAGTCGTTGGTATTCGCGTTGAAGGCGAACTGGATGTTACATTCGCCGACGATGCCCAAGTGGCGCACGCAGCGGATGGTGATGTCCTGTAACATCTTGACCTGCTCGTCGCTGAGCGAACACGTCGGAGCCACCACTATTGACTCGCCAGTGTGAATGCCCAGCGGGTCGAAGTTCTCCATCGAGGCTACGGTAAAGCAATGATCGTTAGCGTCGCGAATGCACTCAAACTCAATCTCCTTCCAGCCCTTCAGCGACTCCTCAACCAGAATCTGCGGAGCAAACGTGAAGGCACTCTCGGCCAGCTCCTTGAAAGTCGCTTCGTCAGGACAGATGCCGCTGCCCAGACCGCCCAGCGCGTAAGCCGAGCGAATCATGATGGGGAACCCAATCTCGCGGGCTGCGCGGAAAGCGTCGTCCATGTTCTCAACAGCGTGGCTTACAGGTACTTTCAGCTTTATCTCGTCCAGTTTCTTCACAAACAGGTCGCGGTCTTCCGTGTTCATAATGGCCTCCACGCTGGTGCCCAGCACTTCAACGCCATACTCCTTCAACACGCCCGTCTGGTACAGCTCAGTACCGCAGTTCAGGGCCGTCTGACCGCCAAAGGCGAGCAGAATGCCGTCGGGCCGTTCTTTCTTGATGATTTCGGTAACGAAGTGTGTTGTAACCGGCTGGAAATACACCTTGTCTGCGATGCCAGCCGACGTCTGAATGGTTGCGATGTTCGGGTTTACTAAAACTGACGAAATACCTTCTTCACGCAACGCTTTCAGAGCTTGTGAACCAGAGTAATCGAATTCTCCTGCTTGTCCGATTTTCAGGGCTCCTGAACCCAGAACGAGGACTTTCTTTAATTGCTTTTTCATTATCGTTTAATTTATGCTGGTACAAATTCGGCTGCAAAATTAATAATTTTTTCGAATTTCTTGGCGCATTATCCGCACTTTTTTTTCATTTTTTTGTCGGATGCGTATTTTCTCAGTAAGAGTAATTTCCTATTTATCATAATGCTGATTATAATTCAAACGGGGAATAAGAAATGAGGCCATGCCCAGCAGACATTCCTCATTTCTTATTCCTCATTCCTTATTCCTTTCAGACTTCCGTCTTCTCGAACGGCGTGAAGTGCGCCTTACGGTAGGTCTTGCCGCCCTTTTCCTCGGTGGTGTAGCTCACCTCGTACTTCTTCTCCAGCTCACACTGG
>ONRS01000136.1 GCA_900320255.1 uncultured Prevotellaceae bacterium | reverse complement strand
CTCGTCGGGGATTCCCTCCATCTTACGATAGAGGATGGCGCGCTCGTTCATCCAGCTGCGGAACACAGCGCAGATAGCGCCCCAGAGTTGCTCGATAGGATCGTTGGGGAAGTCCTTGCCCGTGCGCTCCTTGATGGCGGCCTTGAACAGCTCAACCAGCTTCTTCAGCTCTTCAACAGAGAGGTCCTTGTCCAGCTTAACGCCACGCTCGGCCTTCACCTTCTCGATAATCTCCTCGAACGGGTCGATGTCGGTTTTGTTGACGGGCTTCATCTCGAGCACTACGTCGCCGTACATCTGTACGAAACGGCGGTAGCTGTCATAGACGAAGTGCGGGTTCTGGGTCTTTTTCACCATACCCTCTGCCACCTCGTCGTTCAGACCGAGGTTCAGAATGGTGTCCATCATACCCGGCATAGAGGCACGAGCACCTGAACGTACTGAGACGAGCAGCGGATTCTCCTTGTCGCCGAACTTCGAGTTCATCAGACCCTCGATGTGCTTCACGGCTGCCATTACGTCGTCGTTCAGCAGCTCCATGATCTTCTGCTGACCCACCTGATAGTACTCGTTACAGCAATCTGTGGTGATTGTGAAACCTGGAGGAACGGGAACACCAATAAGGTTCATCTCGGCAAGGTTTGCGCCCTTACCACCCAGTTCCTCACGCATTTTAGCATTACCTTCGGCCTTTCCATTACCGAAGAGGTAAACTCTTTTCTGACTCATAAAATAGTTTTATTTACGATTAACATTAATATGTGTATAGGTTTTGTTTATTTACGTAGGTGCAAAGATATTAAAAAAATTTGAACCGTGCAAGGATTTAGGAATTTTTTACAATGAAGTTATTTCAAGAAACACAAATTTGGTTATATCAAAAAAAATGTTTACCTTTGCAACATGACAAGAAAAAAGAAACCCTTACCCCTACTCCACGATGTTGAGATAACAGGCTATGCTGCTGAAGGCAAAGCCCTTGCACGTGTGGATGATGTCGTTGTGTTTGTGCCTTTTGCCGTTCCTGGCGATGTGGTTGACCTGCAGGTGCACCGGAAGAAGCACTCTTTCATGGAGGCGGAGATTGTCTCCATTAATCGTCCTTCGCCGTTGCGCGTTGCTCCTTTTTGCAGCCATTTTGGTGTTTGCGGCGGTTGTAAGTGGCAGCATGTGCCCTACGAGGAACAGTTACGCATGAAACAGCAGCAGGTGTTCGACCAGCTGACACGCATAGGGAAGATAGAACTGCCCGAGTTCCGCCCTATTCTGGGTAGCGTGAAGACGCAGGAGTATCGCAACAAGCTGGACTATGGCTGTGCCAACAAGCGCTGGCTGACGAAGGAACAAATAGAGAGCCTCCCCTCGGGAGCCAAGGATGTGCCCGCTATTGGTTTCCATATTACGGGAGCCTTCGACAAGATTCTTCCCGTTGAGAAGTGTTACCTGATGGACGACCTCCATAATAAAATAAGGAACGAGGTGCGCGACTACGCCATCAGTCACGGACTGTCGTTCTTCGACCTCAGGTCACAGGTGGGACTGCTGCGCGACGTCATCATACGTAATTCCGCATCAGGCGAGTGGATGGTCATCTTCCAGTTCCATTATGATGAAACAGGAGGTGAAAAGGAAGCCTTGTCCTTGCTGCAGCATATTGCCGACAAGTTCCCGCAGATTACGTCGCTGATGTATTTGGACAACCAAAAGTGCAACGACACCATCGGCGACCAGGAAATACTGACTTTCAAGGGTAATGACCATATTTTTGAACTGATGGAAGACCTGCGCTTCAAGGTGGGGCCCAAGTCGTTCTACCAGACAAATACCGAACAGGCTTACCACCTGTACAGCGTGGTGAGGGAGTTGGCCTTCTCTTCGCCCGACACACGGCACTCCTCACCCCTCATCTACGACCTTTACACCGGCACAGGCACCATTGCTAATTTTGTGGCAAGGAAGGCGCACCAGGTTATAGGTATAGAATATGTACCCGAGGCCATTGAGGATGCTAAGGTCAACAGCCAGATCAACGGTATTCAGAACACCTTGTTCTTTGCAGGCGACATGAAAGACATTCTGAATGACGACTTCATTCGTGAGCACGGACGGCCGGACATCATCATTACCGACCCCCCGCGTGCAGGCATGCACCCCGATGTGGTTGATACCATTCTGCGAACGGCTCCTGAGCGTATTGTCTATGTGTCTTGTAATCCTGCTACTCAAGCCCGTGACCTGGCCATGATGGACGCAGCCTACAAGGTGGAAGTAGTGCAGCCGGTTGACATGTTCCCACACACTCCTCATGTTGAGAATGTAGTATTACTAACCAAAAGATAATTATTATGAGAAAACTGATGACGGTAGCCCTTTTGTTAGTGGGCTTTGCATTGACAGCCAATGCACAAGAGAACAAAAAGGCTGTGGAATTGCCACAGTGGGTAAAAAATATCAAGATCAGCGGATATGGCATGTTGCAGTATCAGGCTGAAGACAAGGAGGGCTCGTCACATAATGAGTTCAACCTTCGACTGCTGCGTGTCATCATGGATGGAAAGATTGGCGACTTCGACTGGCGCGCACAGGTGCAGGGAACCAGTCTGAAAGGCCCGGGTGAGCCAACCGTACAACTTGTTGACCTCTATGCTGAGTGGGTAAAGTACAAGGAGTTCCGCGTCAGAGCTGGTCAGTTCAAGCGTGCGTTCACCTTCGAGAACCCCACCCACCCCATTACGCAGGGATGGTTTTCGTATGCTATGGTCATCAACAACCTCTCAGGCTTCGGCGACCGCACAGGCGAGAAGTCATCGGGCGGACGTGATGTCGGTATTCAGGTGCAGGGCGACCTCTTCCCCAATGCTGAGGGACGCCGTTTGCTGCACTACCAGGTAGGCATCTACAATGGTGAAGGCATCAACCTGAAAGACAAGGACAACAAGAAGGACATCATCGGAGGCTTGTGGGTCATGCCCGTGGAAGGTGTACGCATTGGTGCCTTCGGATGGACGGGTACGCGTGGTGAGCTGGAGATGACCGGCCTCGACGGTACAAAGAGAACCATTGGCAGCGCCCGTAAGAACCGCTATGCCCTCTCTGCTGAATACGACAAGGACGAGTGGACATTCCGTGCTGAGTACTTGCACAGCCAGGGTTTCGGCTCCAACGAGGCATGGGGCGACAAGGCCGACGGTTGGTATGCTTTCGGCATCGTGCCTGTCATTAAGTCAAAGCTGCATGCCAAGGCCCGTTACAACTGCTATCGAGTAGCAAAGGAATGGGGTTCTGCCAAGACCATGTACGAGGTGGGTCTTAACTATTTCTTCACCAAGAATCTGCAGGTGAACTTCGAGTATGCAAGGGTTAACGACCGTACCATTGCCAATCCCGACAAGCACAATTACAACTTTGTTGACTTGGAGCTCGACTTCCGCTTCTAACGGGTTTTCTTCTTCATTAAGAAATAAAGAGAGAACGACAGACTGACGGCAAACAACATGGAGCCGCTGACCCAATAAGTCAGCGGTTCTTTGATGAATGTACTGCAGAACGTCAGTACGCCCAAGCTGCATTGCATGAGCGAGTAGAGCACCACAACCCGCGAAAGCCTGTAACCAAACTGGTATCTGGCATACAGGTGAATCTGCAACAGGTCAAAGAGGTGAGCCAGCACCAAGGCGACCGACATGCCGTAAAGTCCCCAGCGGTCGTAACATAATATGACCGCTATGACGAAGAACACGAAATAGGTGGATTCTAACAGCAGGTACGACTTTGAACGGCCGCGTGCTAACGTCAGGTAGGCTACGGGCAGGGTCAGCACCTTCATATACATGGCCATCGCTGCCAGCTGCGTCATTTCTATAATGGGTACGAACTCCTCGCTGAACAGCAGCGGAATAAGTATGGGCAGGCCTACAATGAAACCTACCAGCATGGGAGCCACTAACAGCAGCGAAACTTCCAACTGGCGGTTGATGACGGCGTTCGACGACGTGATGTGCTGATTGACAGCCGAAAGACGTGGGAAGAAGTCGGAATCAATGGCAGAGAACACCATTCCCGCATAGGTCACGGTCATCATGTACGAGGCGTTATAGAGTCCTACATGGCCCAGGTCACCACGCATGTTCAGATATGAGCGGATAATCATTTCTGTAGCACTCGCTACTACCCCGGCCAGCACAAACGCCACGCCTAACTTCACCATCGGTATGCCTTCGCCAAGCTCTGCCCAGGCTCCTTTCAGCTGCAAGGGATAGTAGCGATAGGAGTAGCCTATAGTCAGCAGCATCGATGTCAGTCCCATCAACGTTATTACGGGAACAATCGCTGTCTCGCCGAAGAAATAGTAAAGCGGAACGGCTATGAGCAGAGAGGCTACCATTGACCATATCTGTATGACAGCCAATGGACGAAGCCTGCGTGTAGCCTTCAGAATGGCCATCTCACCGCCCGTCACCGAGGCCATCGCTATGGCAGGAGCCAGTACCAGGAAGTGCATGGTGTGGTTACCCCATGAGAACGAAAACATGTCAAAAAGCGGGGCCGTTACCAGACAAAGCACCACGCCCAGAAAGGCAGCCATCAGACACCAGGCTCTTACTATCTTTATATAATGGACAAGCCGTGCTTCGTCGCCTGCATCAAAAAGCTCTGCCACATGGCGCACGGCACTCATGGCTATGCCTAAGTTGGTTAATTGGGATAACAGCGACATTGCCGTATTCAGCAGCGACACCAGTCCCATTCCCGAAGGGCCAAGGAGCAGAGCCACACACTTGTTGCGTACAAGGCTGATCAGTACGTTCAAGCCCTGCACGCTGCCAAACACGCCCGTATATTTCAGGATATGCCTGTAGCTATTATCGCTCATTTCATTAGTTAAAACGCAAAAAGTGGTAAAATATTTTGTTACCTCACTACTTATTCGTATCTTTGCTCCCAAATGAAGCTGTCTGTCATCATACCTGTCTATCGTGTGGAGGACACGCTCGACCGCTGCGTCGAAAGCGTGCTTGCCCAGGATTGTCATGATATGGAGCTGATTCTCGTCGATGACGGTTCACCTGACAGCTGTGGCCAACGTTGTGACGAATGGGCGCAAAAAGACCGGCGCATCAAGGCTATTCACCAGCCTAATGGAGGACTGAGCAAAGCGCGTAATGCCGGAATAGGCCAGGCTACGGGTGACTACATCACGTTTGTTGACTCTGACGACCATGTGGCTCCAGGTACCTACGCAGCACTTATGGAACAGCTCAGCCAGCATCCGGAGTATGACCTGTTGGAGTTTCCCTGTACCACCACACCACTCGCCGACCGCGTCTATACAGACGTCAACCGTTATTGGCTCGAAGGCAGGGCCTACCTGCACAGCTATGCCTGGAACAAGATTTACCGCAGACGGTTGTTCGGCGAAGTGCGCTTTCCAGAAGGCAAGGTGTTCGAGGATGTCTATACGCTCCCGAAGCTGCTTGCCCAGTGTAAGACGGTGGCTACAACGGCAAAAGGCTACTACCACTATGTCGTCAACCCCAAGGGCATTACGAGGACAGCTACCGGTCATGAGTTCAACATGCTGCTCGAGGCCCATGTGGACGTACTCCGCAAGGGCTTCCCTGCTGCCGACGCTGACTACTACATGCACGTGGTCAACATTCAGATGGACGTCTATGAGCGGTTGGGAACGCCCCCCGTCCTTCCGGTATTTCACGTCTCACCCGCAGAGGTCAGTTCATTTAAACAGAAAATGAAGGCTATTATTCTTAACTTATTTGGAATCAAACGACTATGCCAAATCAACAAATTCATACATCTGGTCACCAAGAGCCGATCATCAGCTTCATTCTGACCTATTATAACCAGCCTGTCAAAATGCTGCGTGAGTGCATAGAAAGCATACTCGCACTCTCACTCCGTGCTTACGAGCGCGAAATCATCATCATTGACGACGGTTCTGACACCAGTCCTATGAATGAGTTGCTACGGTATGACAAGGACATTGTCTATATCAGACAGCACAACCAGGGTCCGGGCTTAGCCAGAAACATAGGCTTGCAGTTGGCCAGGGGACAATATGTGCAGTTCGTCGATGGTGACGACCTGCTCAATCTCTCGGCCTACGAGCATTGTCTGGACCTTGTCAGGTTTAACAGTCCTGACATAGTGGTCTTCGACAAGACAACCCGTCAGACGAAAGGTTCGACTTTCTCTGACGAGGGACCGATGACGGGTGTGGAATATATGCGGAACCACAATATTCACGGAGCGGTATGGAGCTACATCTTCCTGCGAAACCTGACTGGCAACCTGCGTTTCTCGTCGCTTATCTATCGTGAAGACGAGGAGTTCACGCCACAGCTCCTTCTGCATGCCCGGCAGCTCTACTACACCAATGCCAAGGCCTACGTCTATCGCACTAACAGCGCTTCCATCACCCACAAGAAAGGCAACCGCAGCAAAGTGAAGATGCTCAGCGACAACTATCAGGCCCTCAGAAGCCTCCAGGCGGTCTGTGCCTCCCTGTCCACCAGCAGCGAGCGGAGTGCCATGCAGCGGCGTATCGCGCAGATGACCATGGACTACATCTATAACATCATCATCATGACGCGTTCCCGTCATTATCTTGACCGTAAGCTGGCCATCATGAGGCGCGACGGCCTCTTCCCCTTGCCCGATAAGAACTATACCAGCAAATACAAATGGTTCCGCCGTCTGACCAACTCCAGTTTCGGTCTGAAACTATTGGTTAACTTGTTGCCGTTTATGAAGAAGGAACGATGAGAATACTGTTATTAGGAGAATACAGCAACATGCATGCTACGCTGGCCGAAGGGTTCCGCCATTTCGGCCATGAGGTGACCGTTGCCTCAAATGGCGACTTCTGGAAAGACTATCCGCGTGACATTGACTTGGCACGTAAGCCAGGCAAAGTGGGAGGCATCCAACTGCTGGCCAAGGTCTATGCCCAACTGCCCAAGTGGCGGGGCTACGACGTGGTGCAGCTCATTAATCCGATGTTCCTCGAACTGAAGGCCGAGCGCATTTTTCCTATTTACCGCTACCTCTTGCGACACAACCGCCGCGTCTTCCTGGGTGCCTACGGCATGGACTATTACTGGGTGCACACTTGTCTGAACGAAAAGCCCTTACGCTATAGCGACTTCAACATTGGCGACACCATCAGGACCAATGCCGATGCCGTGAAAGAGCAGCATGACTGGATCGGCACGCTGAAGGAAAAGCTCAACCGCCTTGTGGCTGAAACCTGCAGCGGCATCATTGCCAACCTCTATGAGTACTGGGTGTGCTACCACCCCGCCTTCCCCAAGAAGACCACCTATATCCCCATGCCTATAAGGCCTATAGGCCCCATAAGCCCTATAAGCCCCATAGGCCCCATAAGCCTCTTCATCGGCATCAGCAAAGGCCGCAGCGCCTACAAAGGCACCGACATCATGCTCCAGGCTGCCAAGGACATACAGCAGAAGTACCCTGACAAGGTCAGGCTGCAGATTGCCGAGGGACTGCCCTTTGCAGAGTACGAGAAACTCATGAACGGCAGCGACGTCATACTCGACCAGCTCTACAGCTACACACCGTCCATGAACTCCCTTTTAGCCATGTCGAAAGGCATCATTGTGGTGGGAGGCGGCGAACCTGAGTGCTATGACATACTGCAAGAGAAGGAGCTGCGCCCCATCGTGAACGTGCAGCCTGACTACTACAGCGTCTGTCATGAACTGGAAGAGCTGGTGCTTCACCCGGAGCGTATTCCTGTGCTCAAGCAACAAAGTGTAGCGTTCGTCAGAAAGCATCATGACTACCTCCGCGTAGCGCAACAATACCTTGACTTTTACAATAACAAGAAAGGCTGACTCCCGTAGGAATCAGCCTTTGCTTTTGTCCAAAAATTACGATTCAGCGTTATGCTTCAGCAGCCTCGGCAGCGGGTGCCTCTTCTGCGGGAGCCTCTGCAGCAGCAGCGGCAGCTTCAGCCTCTGCCTTAGCAGCAGCGGCGGCAGCCTTCTTCTCTGCTACCTTCTTGGCAATCTCCTCGTTAATCTTCTTCTCCTGATCGAGCTCCTTGGCTACAGCGTCCTTCTTGGCCTTTACCTCAGCCTCGCGAACCTTGTCAAGACCCTTCTGCTTATCAGCTTTCCAGGCATCGAACTTCTTCTGTGCGGTTGCCTCGTCGAATGCGCCCTTCTTGACGCCACCCTTCAGGTGCTTCATCAAGTAAACGCCTTCGCCGCTCAGAATGTTACGTACTGTGTCAGTAGGCTGTGCACCTACCTCTACCCAATAAAGTGCACGATCGAAATTCAAATCTACTGTGGCAGGATTGGTGTTGGGGTTGTAAGTACCAATCTTCTCAGTAAATCTACCATCTCGTGGTGCTCTTGCAT
>ONRS01000157.1 GCA_900320255.1 uncultured Prevotellaceae bacterium | reverse complement strand
CTACCTGTTGCCCGAGATAGCGCTGACGGTGCAGATGATGGACCGCCTGCGCCGTGTCTTCGGCAACCGTCTGGGCATCTACCACTCCAAGTACAGTGATGCGGAGCGAGTGGAAATATGGCAGAAGCAGTTGTCGCCCAACCCCTACCAGGTTATTCTCGGCGTGCGTTCGTCGGTCTTCCTGCCCTTCCAGCATCTTGGCCTCGTCATCGTCGATGAGGAACACGAAACCAGCTACAAGCAGCAGGACCCCATGCCCCGCTATCATGCAAGGGATGTGGCGGTCGTGCTGGCAGCCCCCTCTCGGGCTTCTGTTCTTCTCGGCACCGCCACCCCCTCCATGGAGAGCTGGTACAACGCAATGCCTCCCTCCCTTGGGGAGGGCACAGGGGGTGGGCCCGGCAAGTACGGGCTGGTGACGCTGACCGAGCGCTACAAGGGCATGGAGCTGCCGGAGATAAAGATTGTAGATGTGAAGGACCTGCAGCACCGCAAGATGATGCGCGGGCCGTTCTCTCCCCTTTTGTTAACGCGCGTGCGCGAGGCGCTGGAGCGAGGCGAACAGGCCATTCTCTTCCAGAACCGTCGTGGCTTTGCCCCTATGGTGGAGTGCCGCCAGTGCGGGTGGGTGCCCCATTGCCAGCATTGCGATGTCTCGTTGACGCTGCACCGCAGTCTGAACCAGCTGACCTGCCACTACTGCGGCTTTACCTACAGGGTGCCTGACGAGTGCCCCAGCTGCGGTTCGAAGGAGCTGCACTCGCGGGGCTTCGGCACGGAGAAGATTGAGGACACCGTGCGCGAGCTGTTTCCTGAGGCCCGCGTGGCCCGCATGGACCTGGACACCACCCGTTCGCGCCATGCCTACGAACGCATCATCGACGATTTCTCGGCTGGCCGTACCAATATTCTCATCGGTACGCAGATGGTCAGCAAGGGTCTCGACTTCGACCGCGTCAGCGTGGTGGGCATCTTGAATGCCGACTCCATGCTCAACCAGCCCGACTTCCGGGCCTACGAGCACGCCTTCATGATGATGGCCCAGGTCAGCGGACGTGCCGGACGCAAGCAGAAGCGCGGACTGGTCATTCTGCAGACGCGCCAGCCCGGCCTGCCGCTCATTCACCAGGTGGTCAATAACGACTACCATGCCTTCTACCAGGAACTGCTCACCGAGCGCCGCGAGTTCCGCTATCCACCCTATTACCGGCTCATCTACGTCTATCTGAAGCATAAGGACGACCGCGTAGTCAGCACTGCCGCCACGGAGCTGGGCTCCCGTCTGCGCCAGTGGTTCGGCACCCGCGTATTAGGGCCCGACAAGCCTGCCGTGGCCCGAGTGAAGCAGCAGCACATCCGCAAGATGGTGCTCAAGTTAGAGAGCGGCATCGACGGACGTCGCGTTCGTGAGTATCTGCTCAAGGCCCAGCAGCAGCTCATGGCCGACAAGCGCTACGCCTCGCTACAGGTGTATTACGACGTTGACCCGGTGTAATCAGAAAAAAAAGTTCTCGGAATCCTTGCATTCTTACGTTTTTTTTTGTACCTTTGTACAATAAAAACAGTAAAGCTATGCCAAAGAAAACTTTAGGAATGACCTACGAGCTGTATCCGCGCCCGACGAAAGGTGAAGACGGAAAGCCGTTGCTCTATGTGCGTCCGGCCATAGGGTTCAAATATACAATTCGTGCCATTGATGAGTACTGCCATAAATATCGTGGCATGCCCTTAGGAGAAATGACGCGTCTTTTCACCGCGTTCTTCGACGCGGCAACGGCGCTGATGCGTGACGGGTCGCGCATAGAGACTCCCATAGGCTCGTTTGCCCCGAAGCTGAAACTGTCGGGTGACTTTACCGACCCCAAGCAGGTAAAGAACGAAGATGTGAGTCTGGCCGGTGTTGAGTATATTGCAGCTAAAGATTTCGTTGATGTACTGGACGAACGCATCACCTTTGGCTACCGCCGCAAGGAGCAGGTCGTCAAGGTGCAACCAGCTCACGAACTGCGTGAGTCGGGTCAGGTTGAAAAGGTGTTGAAGGAGCTGATGAAGCAAAGGTCGTTTACTGTTAACGAACTGGTTTACGAGAGCGGTTTGCGCTATAGTACAGCAAGAGCTTATCTTGAGCGTCTTTGCAAGGGTGACCACCCCGTTCTGCGCCGTTCCAGACCAGGCATTTACGTTCGTTATTACCCTGTTAATAACGACGAAACCGCGAAGCCATAGGTTTTCAGCGGCCGTTCAAATACTCTTCAGCGGCCGCTCAAATACTTTTCAGCGGGCGTTGAAATACTTTTCAGCGCCCGCTGAATTCTTGCTACCCCCCGGGAAACTACTCGTTACCCTGCCGTAAACCAATAGTTTCCAGGGGGGTATCTCCCTGTTTACTATGCGCTGACTGTTTGTTCTCTCTGTGCAAAGTAAACGCATGGGTTAAATAGCCTTATCTGGCTCCCTAAAAAAGTAGAGATGTCACAGCGTGGCATCTCTACTTTCATTTCCTATATCTGGTTTCTCATTTCTTTTGTGCTCTCCATCCATAGAGGGTGATGAGCAGGAAACAGGCGAGGGGCAGCACGAACGACACGTTGACTGCCGGATGGCCCATGACGCTCTGCTGGTCTATAATCATGCCCTGCAGCGGAGGCATGAGTGCTCCGCCGACAATGGCCATGACCAGGAATGCGGCACCCAGCGTGGAGTCTTGACTATCTACACCCTCCAGGGCGATGCCATAGATGGTGGGGAACATCAGCGACATGAAGAAACTGATGCCTATCAGGCAGTAAAGGCCCCACATGCCCACAATGCTGATGGCACCGATGCAGCACAGCGCAGCACCACAGCCGAAGACGGTCAGCAGCACGCGGCCGTTTATGTACTTCATCAGGAAGGTAGAGATGAAACGGCTGCACAGGAAGAGTGCCATAGCCACAATGTTATAGGTTTGGGCCGCAGCTTTGTTGATGCCTAAGTTGTCAGCATACTGTATGATGAACGTCCACGTCATGATTTGTGCGGCTACGTAGAACATTTGTGCCATCACGCCCTCACGGTAGATGGTGTTGTGCCACAGGTTGCAGAGCGTCTGCCGGATGCTGTTCTGCCTGTCGTCAGGTTTCTGCGTGCTGAACGTGGCAGGCATCTTTACCAGGGCAATAATGATAAACATCAGCAGCACCACCAGGCCAATGGCGACGTAAGGGTCGCGAATGATGGCCAGGTCATGAAGGCGTATGCTGGCCTTCTCAGCCTCCGACAGCGTGTCGAAGAAAATCTTTCCTGAAGCGTCGCGGCGGTCGCTCAGCAGTTGTGGCAGCACAATGAGTGAGGCCACAGTCATGCCGCATAGCGACCCCATGGGGTTGAAGGCCTGCGCCAGGTTCAGACGGCGTGTGCTGGTCTCCTTGTCTCCCAAAGCGAGGATGAAGGGATTGGCCGTGGTCTCCAGGAATGCCAGTCCGAAGGTGAGGATATACAGTGAGAGACAGAAGAACGTGAAACTCTGCTGTGCCGCAGCCGGAATGAAGAGAAAGGCCCCAATGGCATAGAGTGCCAGTCCGAGCAGAATACTGTGTTTGTAGCTGTAGCGACGTATGAAGAGTGCGGCGGGAATGGCCATTGTGGCATAACCGCCATAGAAGGCAAACTGCACCATCGATGCCTTGGCAGCCGTCAGCTCCATCAGCGTCTGGAAGGCTGCCACCATGGGGTTGGTAATGTCGTTGGCAAAGCCCCAAAGGGCAAACAACATGGTTACCAGCACAAAGGTCAGCAGGTATTTCCTTTCTATCAGTTTTGCCTTCATACGCTCAGCTCTCAACTAAAAATCTACCTGCATGCCCAGGCCGAGCACACGGTTGGTGCGGGTAAAGGAGTCGCCAGAGACGGTCTCACCCGTCTGCGGGTTAGCCTGCGTCACCTTGTCGTAGTCGCTGTAGTTCGTCTGGAAGTAGGCGGCCGTCAGGGTGAGGTGGTCAGTGGCCTTGTAGCTCACGCCGAAGCCTGCGCTGTAGCTGTTTACCACGAACGAGAGGTCGTTCATGTAGGCATCGGTCAGTCCGTAGCGGGTAATCTGTCCGCCGCACGAAATGTTGACACGCGGGGTAACGTCCCATTCCACACCGGCCAGGTACTCGTTGGTGCCGTGGTCCAGTTTGTCCTGGGCGTTGTTATACCAGTGGGCGTTCTTGTCGTAGTAGTGGTGATAGCCCACGTTCAGGTGCAGCTCGTTGATGGGGCTCCACTGGGCACCGATGGACAGCAGGGCGGGAGCGTCCTCATCCACGTCGGTGTCGTTCTCGAATTTGTTGATGTTCTCAATGCCGGGGAAGTTGGCGTAGTCGCCTTCAATGACCAGCGCCTTCTCCAGTGTGGAGTGGTTCTTCATCTTCATCTGCGTGTTAAACTCGTACTTGGCAGCGAAGTTGAAGTTGCCCACCTTGTAGTCAATGCCGATGATGGGGGCAATGCCGAAGCCCTCCTGGTTACTCATCAGGTTCACGCCCTGGCCGTACTTCTGCAGCATCTCCAAGGGAACGAGGGCTGCCTCGGCCTGAGCCTGTGCAGCGGCAAAATCCTCGGGCGACATGACGCCCATCTGGGTAGCCAGCTCAGCCTGTCCTAACTGTTTGTTCACGTCGGCAATGGTTCCGTTAATGAAACGGTCGAAGTTCACGTAGTATGACTCACCGCCCTGCAGGTTGCGCAGCTTCACCTGAATGTTACTCATGCGGGCACGGTACGAGGCATTGCCGTAGAGGGCACGCAGACCGCCATATACAGACCAGTGCTTGTCAATCTTGTAGGCAGCACCCAGCTGGAAACCGAAGTAATACTGCCTGCCGCGCATGTAGGCATCAACGTCGTAGCCCTCAACGGGCAGTCCGCGCTGCTGCAGCAGGTAGGCAATGCTGCCGATGGCGTTCTCAAACGAGCCCAGGCCGTTCTCGAACTCGCAGACACCGCCGCCGCCAGGCATGGAGAAATTAAACTGGAAGCTCCAGTCGTTCTTGTTGTATGCCGCCTGAACCGAGGGAATAAACGGAGCATCGGCAATGCCTTCAAACACCTTCTTGTTCAGGCCGTTGTTCTTCTTGCCAAGTGCGAAGAGCGGGTTGGTCGATGTAATGGTACGCGTCTGGTGTGCGTACTGCCAGTTGATGGCCAGATGGAAACCGTCGGGCATGAAAGCCACGCCGGCAGGGTTCGAATAAACGCCGTCCAGCCCAATGGCTGCATCGCGTGCGGGATTCTTAAGGAATAAAACACTCTGATTGGTGTTGGTGAGGATGCCGCCTGCCAAGGCGCTCACCGCTGTCATCATGAAAACAACTACTGATAAAAAACTCTTTTTCATCACTTCATCTTTAATGTTTAATAATATACTTTAATCTTTAATTTCGTTAAATTTGGCCGCAAAGGTATAGATATTGCACAAAACATTCGAATTTGTGCCAACGTAGTTAACAAATATTAAGTAAAAACTTGCTCACTTCTGCACAAAACGTGCAATCTGTGCAAGAAAAACCGGTCAAAGGTCAAAGGTCTAAGGTCAAAGGGAACCGGTCTAAGGCTTTGGGGGAAGCTGCCTTCAGCCTTTGACCTTTGACCTCCAGCCTTTGCCTTTGACCGATGCCTTGCACG
>ONRS01000138.1 GCA_900320255.1 uncultured Prevotellaceae bacterium | reverse complement strand
CTTGTGCTCGGTAGCATAGGCCATCTCTTCCTTCAGTTCAGAGAACTTGCTGGCGGGAGCCTTACAGATAGGACACTTCTCAGGAGCTGCATCGCCTTCGTAGATATATCCACAAACGGCGCAAATAAACTTTTTCTTCATAACTGTATTTGTTTAATAACTTAAAAATAGTAATCTTGTTTGCAAATTTACGGATAAAAATTGATTCCTGCAAGCAAAGCAGCCTTTTCTGGAGTAATTTATACTTTGTCTATTTTCTTTTTTCTGCCGCCCATATAGCCTATAATGAAGAGCATCACACCAATAGCAGCCATCAGCAGTCCCACAATGGCAGGGATCATCAGGAATGCGCCCGCAATGTTGAAACCGATATTGCCTTTTTTCTCCGGGGGAGAAAGCTCAACCAGCTGGCTTTCCAGCTCAGCAGCCAGCAGCGAGTCACCTTCCTCGTGAGCCTTGTCCAAGCGGTCGCACACTTCCTGGTACTGCACCTGTTTCACGCTGTCGGCATAATATGCTTCCATCTCTTGTCCCCACTGGGCATAGAGCTCACGATTACGGTCCATCGCCTCCTCTGTCGTAAACATGCCAATGATGCTCAGTGCCAGCAGCAACAGTCCGCCGATGCCAATCACTGCCCCCACAATGGTGATGCAACCTGATGTTTTCTTAGTCATTTCGCGCGGTATTTCTTCAGTAACGGGACCTCCTCACACAGCGCATCGGCCAGCAGCCCAGCCACCACCTTTGCACCATACTCATTGTAATGGGTATTGTCCTGACGACCGTCGGGCAGTGCGGGATGCTCGCCAGGCTTGTACCACATGTGCAGCTTCTTCGACTCTTCTACACCCAGCCGCTGTTCCAGGTCGTGAGTAATGCGGGTGGCATCGACGAAGTGGGCATTCATGCGCCGGGCCACATCGCGCGGAGCAACGGCATAGAGTCCGTGGGTGTCCACCAGCGAGTCACCCTCCGCCTGTGTGGCACCGTCGGCGAACGTGGTGTTACGCAGTGCCTCGTCGTCGGCATTGGCAGGAGCCTTCTGGTAGAAGTTACGTCTTACCACAGGGTTCATCACCACCGGAATGCCGCCGTGTTCACGCGTCTCACGAATGTATTTCGCCAGGTTATAGTCGAAGGTTGAGCCTGGGTCGGTGTGCCGCTGCGGCTGTGCCTTCTCGTCGTTATGTCCGAACTGGATGATGACGTAGTCGCCTGGCTTGATGAGTGCGAGCACTTTGTCCCAGCGGCCCTCGTCAATGAAGCTCTTACTCGAACGGCCATTCACGGCGTGGTTATCCACCACCACGTAGTCAGCGTCGAAGTACTCCTGCAGCAACATGCCCCACCCTCGTTCGGGCGAGCCTTTCGACAGGTCCTTCTTGGCAGCCGTCGAGTCGCCGATAATAAAAATCGTGGTAACTTTATCCTGCTTGAAAGCCGTCAGCACGACGAGCAATGCAACAGCAGCTATCATTAGTTTTTTCATACCTTCAGTTTTTCAATTAGCTCGTCAATGGTGAACATCTGCTGTTCGCCCGTCTCCATGTTCTTCAGCGTCAGCTTGCCTTCGCTCATCTCGTTCTCACCAGCCAGTGCCACAAAGGGTATGTGTTTGGCATTGGCGTAGGACATCTGCTTCTTCATCTTGGTGGCATCAGGGTAGATTTCAGCACGAATGCCTTGCGCGCGTACCTTATTTATAAGTGGCAGGCAGTAGGCCGTCTCCTTCTCGCCGAAGTTAATGAAGAGCAGCTGGGTGCCGTTGACGCTCTCCTTGGGATAGAGGTCGAGCTGGTTGAGCACGTCATAGATGCGGTCAGCACCAAACGAAATGCCCACGCCCGACAGGCCCGGCATGCCGAAGATGCCCGTCAGGTTGTCGTAACGTCCGCCACCGGTAATGCTGCCTATCTGCACGTCGAGGGCCTTCACCTCAAAGATGGCGCCCGTGTAGTAGTTCAGTCCGCGTGCCAGCGTCAGGTCAAGCTGCAGCTCGTTGTTGAGCAAGGGCCCGTTTGCTGCGACAGAGTCGCAGCCTACAGAACCGAGGGCTTTCAGGATGAAGCGCAGCTCCTCCACGCCCTTCAGGCCCGTCTCGCTGTCCTTGAGCACTTCGGCAATGGTGTTGAGCTTTTCCTCGTTGGAACCTTCCAACAGGATAATGGGCTGTAGCTTCTCTATCTGCTCGTCGGTCAGGCCGTCCTCGCGCAACTCGGCATTCACGTTGTCAATGCCAATCTTGTCGAGTTTGTCGATGGCCACGGTAATATCCACAATCTTGTCGGCAGCACCGATGACCTCGGCAATACCAGAGAGAATCTTGCGGTTGTTAATCTTGATCTGCACACGAATACCGAAACGAGTAAACACGGTGTCGATAATCTGCATCAGCTCCACCTCGTTGAGCAGCGAGTCAGAGCCAACGACATCGGCATCGCACTGGTAGAACTCACGGTAACGGCCCTTCTGCGGACGGTCAGCACGCCACACGGGCTGAATCTGATATCGCTTGAAGGGCAGCTGCAGCTCCTCTCGATGCATCACCACGTAACGGGCGAAGGGCACCGTCAGGTCGTAGCGCAGGCCTTTCTCGCAGAGCTTGGCCGCGATGTGGTTTGAGGTTTGAGATTTGAGGTTTGAGATTTCCTCATCCGAGAACTTCTGCAGGAAGTCGCCTGAGTTCAGCACTTTAAACAACAGCTTGTCGCCCTCCTCGCCATACTTGCCCATCAGCGTCTGCAGGGTCTCCATGGCGGGCGTCTCAATCTGCTGGAATCCATAGAGGGCATACACCTCGCGGATGGTATCGAAAATATAGTTGCGCTTGGCCATCTCCATCGGACCGAAGTCGCGCGTTCCTTTGGGAATACTTGGTTTATTTGCCATTTCTCACGATAGTCTGTGCACGGTCAGGACCAATGCTGATGATACAAATGGGGGTTTCTAACTGCTGCTCCAGGAACCGGATGTAGTTCTTGAATGCCTCGGGGAACTCATCTTCGCTGGTGAACTTCGTCATATCAGTCTGCCAGCCGGACAGCTCCTCATAGACGGGCTCTATGCCCTCTTCTATGTTATAGGGGAAGTAGTCTATCTGCTGGCCGTGCTGCTTGTAGGCCACGCAGGCCTTAATGGTGTCGAAGCCGTCGAGCACGTCGCTTTTCATCATGATGAGCTTGGTCACACCGTTCACCATGATGGCATAACGCAGGGCCACAAGGTCAATCCAGCCACAACGGCGCTCTCGACCCGTCACTGCACCATACTCATGACCAAGGTCACGAATCTTCTTGCCCGTCTCGTCGAACAGCTCCGTGGGGAACGGACCGGCTCCCACACGTGTGCAGTAAGCCTTCATGATGCCATAGACATCGCCTATCTTGTTGGGGCCGATGCCCAGACCAGTGCAGGCACCGGCGCAGATGGTGTTCGACGACGTGACGAACGGATAGCTGCCGAAGTCAACATCGAGCATCGTGCCCTGGGCTCCCTCGCACAGCACGCTCTTGCCACTGCGCAGAATGCAGTTGATTTCGTGCTCTGAATCGACAATGGGGAATTGGCGCAAGTACTCCACGCCCTCTAACCACTTCTTCTCCACCTCGGTAAACTCCTGGCTGTCAACACTAAACGCCAGACTCTTCAGAATGGCCTCGTGGCGGGCCTTGGCGGCAGCATACTTCTCGGGGAAGTTCTCCAGAATGTCACCCACACGCAGACCGTTACGCGACACCTTGTCGGTATAGGTCGGACCTATGCCCTTGCCCGTGGTGCCCACTTTGTTCTTACCCTTCTGCGCCTCGTAGGCAGCGTCGAGCAGACGGTGGGTAGGCATAATGAGATGAGCCTTCTTCGAGATATGAAGCCTTGTGCGCAACTCGTGTCCGCTGGCCTCCAGCGCCTTGGCCTCCTCCATAAACAGGTCTGGAGCCAGCACCACGCCATTGCCGATGATATTCACTTTTCCACCCTGGAAAATTCCTGACGGTATGCTGCGCAGCACGTACTTCTGACCCTCAAACTCCAGCGTGTGACCGGCATTGGGGCCACCCTGAAAGCGGGCAATGACATCGTAACGCGGCGTCAGCACATCGACAACCTTTCCTTTTCCTTCGTCTCCCCACTGGAGACCAAGCAGGACATCCACTTTTCCTTGATTCATCATTGTTGTTACAATTTTTTACAAGTTACTATATTTATGTTTCGTTTTATTATTTATTCTGTTGCTTATGCTGCCGCGTGAGCTTGGCCTGGCACGTGCTGCATATTCCGTAAATGTAGAGCGCATAGCCGTCCTTACGGAAACGCTTCAGGTGCAGCGAGTTAATCATCTCCGTCACCTCTGGGGTCTTCACCTCGGTCACCTTGCCGCACATGGTGCACACCTGGTGGCTGTGGCTGTTGTCGTCGTAGCAAGCCTCATAGCGTGTGGCTCCCTGAAAACGGTGCCTGATGACGAGGCGCAGCTCCAAGAAGAGCTTCAGCGTGTTATACAACGTGGCGCGACTGACAGGGAAATTATACTCGCCACTCAGCTTCTCGCCCAGCTCCTCCAGCGTGAAGTGGCCATCCATGTTATAGACGGCTTCCAGTATGGCATAGCGCTCAGGCGTCTTCCGATGATTATTCAAATCCAGATAATTGGTCAGTATTTGTCTGACAGAATCCTTTACATTCTTCTTCATTTTTCAGTGTTGGCCTTTTAAAACCGCACAAAGATACAACAATTTATTCAGATAACTCAAATTATTGTTTATAAAAAATCTAAATTAACGCATTTAAATGACAACACGCTTATAATCTCATTTATTTTGTCTATATTTGCAACATGAAAAAGATTTCGCTGTTTACCTTTTCATCGATTGTGAGCATAGCAACACTGTTGTTATACAACATTCCCTTCTTTACCTACGTGGCACGCAACACCAATGAGTCGCTTGGCGGGCAGCTGTTCCTGCTGGCTTCGCTGGTGGTCGTCATGCTGGCGCTCAACTTCATGATGACCTATCTCACGGTGTTTCTCCTGCGAATGGTGGGCCGCGTGCTGCTGGCCCTGCTCTCTGTCATCAACGCTACGGCTGTCTATTTCGTCTTCACCTACAGCGTGATGATTGATGCAACAACCATTGAAAACGTGTTCAACACCAGGTACTCTGAAGCGTCAGCATTCTTCAGCTGGTCGCTGTGGCTCTTCATTCTGCTCGCCGGCGTCCTGCCCGCACTGTTCTGCCTGCTGCAGCCTGTGGTCATAGGCCGTGCAAAAAAGATGGCTGCCTACTGCGGAACCTCGTTGGCCATTGTACTGGTTATAGCCCTGCTGAACATCAGCCAGACGCTATGGATCAGCCAGCACGACACCGAACTGGGCGGACTGCTGCAGCCCTGGTCGTACCTGGCTAACACCTACCGCGTCTTGAGCAGTCAGCATGACGAACAAGCCGAGGAAATCAAGCTGCCTGACGCAACGATAGCCGACAACGAAAAGGCCGTCGTGGTGCTCGTCATCGGCGAGTCGGCACGTAAGGCCAACTTCCAGCTCTATGGCTATGAGCGCCCTACCAACCCGCTGCTGACGAAGCAAGAGGGACTGAAGGTGTATCAGGCCACCTCGTGTGCCACCTACACCACGGCAGGCACCAAAGCCATTCTGGAGCCCAAGAACAGCGACGACCTCTATGAGGTGCTGCCTAACTATGCCTACAGGACGGGCGTTGATGTGTCGTGGCGTACCTCTAACTGGGGCGAGCCGCCCATACACATTGGCGAATACCTGACCAACGAAGAGGTGGGCGCCAACTTTCCAGACCAGGACCCGTCCTTCGACGGCATCCTCTTTGCGGGACTTCGTGAGCGCATCCTGTCAAGCCCGAAGAACAAAGTGCTCATTATTCTGCACACCAGCACCAGCCACGGCCCCAAGTATGCCGACAAATACCCCAAGGAGTTCGAGGTCTTTAAGCCGGTGGCCGAGAACGTGGAAGAGGGCGAGAAGAACATCGGTAAACTGGTTAATGCCTACGACAACACCATCATTTACACCGACTTCCTCTTAGACGGTCTTATCAACACCCTGCGCACCATGACCGACTGGAACAGTGCCATGATCTTTATTTCCGACCACGGCGAGTCTCTTGGCGAGAACAAGATGTTCATGCACGGACTCCCCATGAGGCTGGCCCCCAAGGTACAGTACGAGATTCCGTTCCTGGTCTGGACCTCCCCGAATTTCAGGGAGTACAAACCCACTGCTACCAGTGCCGATGCCGCAGCCGGTGAACTGCCTGCAGTACTTGAGCAGCACTACATCTTCCATTCCGTGCTCAACCTGCTTTCCATCCATTCGCCAGCCTATAACGAAGCCTACGACATATTCATGGCACCTGAAAGTGGCCGCAATGCCACCCCAAAATGAACGCTTTTACCGTGTCAAGTGGAAGGAACCTTTTTACCCTCTGCTGAGCACCGTCATGCCAAGTGCTGCAAAACGTGTAGCAATTTAATTTAAATTACTCTGCAAAATAATCTAAATGATTGCGCAAAATAAGTTAAATTGCTACACGTTTTGCAGCACATGGCATAACAATGCCTTGCACAAGTCAAAAAATATGCTTACCTTTGTCAAAGTAATTTAGCGCAGTTTAAGATTATGGCATTAATGTTTACACTAAGAAGAAACAACATCAAGAGCAACAAGGCGTACGGCAAATGGTATGCCCACACGTTGCGTAACACGGAACTGGACCTTTCAGAAATAGCCTCGCGCGTGCAGTCCAACTGCGGAGTGAGCCGTGCCAACGTGGTAGCGGTAATCACCGCCCTGCAGAGCGTGGTAGCCAAAGGGCTGAAAGGCGGTCATGTGGTTAACCTGGGCGAGCTCGGCAAGTTCTACCTGAGCATTCGCAGCGAGAGCGTTGACAACCCCGAAGACTTCAGCGTCCAAAAGCACGTGAAGGGCGTGGTATGCAAGTACATTCCCGAAGGCCACCGCCACATGGCCGATGGCACCCTCCACCGTCCCTTCACAGAGGGCATTGAGCTCAAGCAAATGTCGGAATACGACAATACTGGTCACATCTCCAAGCGCATCCGTAAGGGGGGAAAGGTGTAAGAATTTAAGCACCTTTCCTCACCTACAAGCAACGCCTATCCACTGCAAAACACTTCAACTTCACAGGCCTTCGATTTCGTCGCGGCTCAGCCCCGTAATCTTGCAGATTTCGTCGGTGTCATAGCCACGCTGCTTCATCCGGCTGGCGGTCTGTGTGAGGCTCTTGTGGGTAACCGTTTCAACGATGACTACTTCGTTCTTTTCCCACTCGTCCCAGTCGGTATCAGCGAGATAACCGGAAACTTGCTCGCGTAGTGGTTGTAAATCTTCCTTGATGACCTTCCAAACGCTAAGGGAATCTATTTGGTAATAGTCGTGCACCAACACATGACGCATCTTCATGATAACGTCCCACGGTGTGTCGGAATGCTGGCGACGGAATGCGTTCGTCAGTTTATAGGCAGCCTCACCTACAATCTCAATGTTCTTGACGATGCCATAGTATATCAGTTTGTTGGTCTCCAGTTCTTCCTTCGTCTTGCCGTCGGCAAAGTCGAGGATATTAGTAATGGCCTCCACGATGTGCTCCAAACGCTCGCGATCTCTAACGAGTTCTCTCATATATTAATTTTTTGTCTTGATTAATACTTTCTCTCACCTTCGGACGTAATGCCTTTTCAGGCACGATGTCAACGGGACGGTCGAGAATTCTCTCCAGATCGCATATCATGGCAGCATGTTTCAGCAGGCTCACACCACCCTCGTCGAACTGCACGAGAATATCGACATCGCTGATGGGAGTCTCCTCGCCACGGGCGAAGGAGCCGAAGAGCCATGCCCGCACGATGGGCTGGGTCTTGAAGTAGTCGGCTATCTTCTGATTGATTATCTGGGTACTCATAGGCGTAAAGTTTTCGATTTCGGGGACAAAGTTACAACTTTTTTGCGAATAATAATCGTTTGGGCCTTACCTTTTACATATTATTAGCCGAAAACATGCGAGGGTGGAGAGTTAGGGTTAGCGTTAACGTTGACGTTATCGTTAGCGTTAGCGTTAACGTTGACATTGACGTTGTTAGCATTAGGGTTATAGCGACATGCCCTGCCGCTTTAAGACTGACTGGGCGAGGCGTTCATAGAGCAGGCCGAGGTCAGCAAAGCGCTGGACGCTCTGCATGGCGGCCTTTCGGACTGCTAAGGAGGGACTTTGCAGGGCTGCTTCCAACTGGTCGATGTACTCGTTGATGCCTCGCTCGTTGGGCTCCTGCTTGTTCATGAACAGGCGCGTGAGCACGAGGAAGCCGCAAAGCTGATACAGCTCTTTGTCAGAAGCCATCCACTCGTAGGCCTTCTGCGGAGCGTATGGCAGGTGCTGGAAGAGGTTAAACGATGCCTGTTCAGCCAGTTCCTGCGACGGCATTTGCTCCATCCAGATATCGACCACCTCTGGCAGTATTTCGTCAGCAGGCATCAGCATGGTGGCCAGTATCTTACACTCGCGCACATCCTCTTTCCACAAGGCGATGGAGAGTTGGTAGAGCGTTGAGCGTTGAGCGTTGAGCGTTCTTAGTTCCTCAGCCTTTTCACGCAGCATGGGGAGAGAGGCACCCCAGTTCAGTTTGTAGTTGACGCCCTTGTCACGCATGGACTGGGCGGTCTTGCCGTCCATGAGCAGCCGGAACGACTGCTTGATGGCTTTTACCTGTTCCTGTATTTCATTCATGGCAACTGTAATCTTTACTGTAACGTAACATCTGCTCTGCGTAGCCCTCGCTGTAGTCTATCTGTACGTCGATGATGCAGCCTTCTGCATCGGTGACAGGCTTCATGACGGGATTGAGGAATCCCTTGTAGGGAGCCAGATGCAACTGCTCGTAACGCTCCAACACTTCACGGTGTAGGTCGGCATCCACGTGGATGGCGTAGCGCTCCACCATCTGACGGGCAGCCTCGAAATCGCCCTCACTCTTGATGCGCTGAATCTCTGCCAACAGGCGGGCAAAAAGCTGGCGAAGGGCAGCATAGTCGCTGATCTGCACAAAGGTCTTGCCGTCACGCTTCACCAGCTGAACAGCATCGCCCTGCTCGTAGCACCAACGGGCTATCAGAGCCCGGTTGCGCATGTGGGCCTCCTCTATCTGGTGACCGGGCTTGATGCGCACCAGCTGGGTCATCAGACCGTTCATCAGGTAGGTATAGTACTGTGACTTATAGGCCTCCAGGTCGGGCGTCAGTCCCAGCTCCACCAGTTTGGGGTCGGCAATATAGTAAAGGCCGAAGAGGTCAGCGCGTGCCTCCTCGATGGTATTGCCATAAGCCTTCAGGGCATCAGGACTGGTGCCGGGCAACAGCTGTCCGCTACCGTGTCCAAGACATTCGTGCAGGTCGGTATGCAGGTCGTCGCAGATGTCGCCGTAACGGTGAATCATGTCGAGCGTAGGCTGGTCGATGACGAACTCCTCCTGGAATCCGTTGCCACGGGCAGCACGGTTATAGGCCTCAGTAATGTTGCTGATGGTGATGCTCTTGCTGCCGTACTCAGCACGTATCCAGTCAGCATTAGGCAGATTGATGCCGATGGCCGTTGACGGGTATTCGTCGCCACCGAGCATAGCCGCGCAGATGACGTTGGCCGTCACGCCCTTCACCTCAGGTTTGCGGAAGCGAGAATCTACGGGCGAGTGGTCCTCGAACCACTGGGCATTGCGGCTGATGGTCTGCGTACGCTTGGTGGCCTCCAGGTCCTTGTATTCCACAAGACCTTCCCATGAACCCTTCAGTCCGAGCGGGTCGCCATACACCTCAATGAAGCCATTGATGAAATCCACCTGACCGTCGAGTTCCCTGACCCATTCTATGCAGTAAGCATCAAACACGGCGGGGTTGCCGGTCTCATAGTATTCTATGAGCAGGTCAAGCACTTTGTGCTGCTGCGAGTTCTCACAGACCTGCTGTGCCTTGCGGAGCCAATGGACGATGTGCGCAATGGTTTCTCCATAGCGTCCGCCAACGCGCCATACGTCCTCCTCCACCCTGCCCTCGCGCTTGACGAGCGTGGAGTTGAGGGGGAACTTCAAGTTAAACTGCTCCACCTCCTGCTGGGTAACGCCTTCATAGAAGTTGCAGGCTGACGTCAGGACGAGGTCTTCGCCGTCGGCCTTGTTCACCCGCTTGGGCATGAACGAGGCATCGAAGATGGCGCGCTCCAGCTCTTTGCTCAGACTGCCGCAGCCAGCCGTTGCCATGCACTGCCGCAGATAGTCGGCACTGAACCCCGGCACAAACTTCTCACAGCCATAGTGATGATAGATGCCACTGGAGAACCACACACGTTTCAAGTACGTCTCCAAGGCGAGGAAGTCACTGGTAGTACGGTCGATAGCCTCACAGGTATAGACCTGCTCCAGCAGACGGCGTATCTGCAGGTTATAGCGTCCGAACTGGTCGAACGTGATGTCACGTCCCCAGAGGGCAGCCTCTGAGAGGCAGTAGATGTACTGTTTCTGACGGAGCGTCAGCTCCTCAAAGCCATTCAGGCGGTAGCGCAGCAGCTGCACGTCAGCAAACCGCTCGCTGGTGTTATAGCTAAATTCTTCTTTCATGATTTCTGTATTGTAAAGGCGTCATACCCACCATCCGCGAAAAGGTAAGCTGGAACGACTGCCGCGTGAGGAAACCTACCATGTCGCCCACGTCCTCCATGCGCAGCTGTTGCATCTCCGGGTCATGGAGCAGTGCCTTGGCCTCCTCGATGCGCAGGTGGTTGACCAGCTGGCTATAGTTCATGCCGAATGCCTCGCGCAGCACTACAGAGACGTAGCGCGTGTTGACCTGCAGCTCAGCAGCCAGCCGACGGCACGAGAAATCCTTGTCCTTGTACTTCTTCTGATATACCAGGATATGCTCTATCTCCTGACGCAGCTGGCCCATTCGCTCAGCATTCACGATGTTCAGATATTTCGCACTTTCTTTCATCGGGTTGCAAAATTACAAAATAATTATGAATTATGAATTGCGAATTATGAATTTTTTCGTACCTTTGTGCCACTTATGACGAATATACACGAAATTCTAAGACATAGTTTCGGCTACGACTCGTTCCGCCCCATGCAGGAAGAGATTATCAGCCACGTCATGAAACACGAGGACTGTCTGGTGCTGATGCCTACAGGCGGCGGCAAGAGCATCTGCTATCAGGTGCCCGCCATCGCCATGCAGGGAACGGCCATCGTCGTCTCGCCACTCATCAGCCTGATGAAGGACCAGGTGGAGGCCCTGCGCGCCAACGGCATAGAGGCAGAGGCACTGAACAGCGGCAACGACTTCAGCCGCGACACCATCATCCGGCGCAAGCTGGTCAGCGGACAGCTCAAGCTGCTCTACGTGTCACCAGAGCGTCTGCTGTCGGAAATTGACTACCTGCTGAAACAGATTCCACAGATTTCACTCTTCGCCATTGACGAGGCGCACTGCATCAGTCAGTGGGGACACGACTTCCGACCGGAATACACTCAGCTGTCACAGCTGCGCGAGGCATTCCCCAGCGTACCCATGATGGCACTCACAGCGACGGCCGACAAGGTGACGCGCACCGACATCATCAAACAGCTACGGCTGAAGGGTGAGGTGTTCATCAGCTCCTTTGACCGCCCGAACCTGAGCCTGAGTGTGAAGCGTGGCTACTCCACTGCCGAGAAGCAACGCTTCATCCTCAACTTCATCAAGGCCCGCCCCACGGAGCCGGGCATCGTCTATTGCCTGAGCCGCAAGAACACCGAGGCCGTCTGCGCCATGCTGCAGAAGCACGGAGTGTGCACGGCTCCCTACCATGCCGGTCTGTCACAGCACGACCGCGACACAGCTCAGGAGCAGTTCAAGCAGGACAATGTGCAGGTCATCTGTGCCACCATTGCCTTCGGCATGGGCATCGACAAGAGCAACGTGCGATGGATTATACACTACAACATGCCGAAGAGCATCGAGAACTTCTATCAGGAGATTGGACGTGCAGGACGCGACGGCGCCCCTGCCGACACCGTGCTGTTCTACTCGCTACAAGACGTGGTGCAGCTGAGCCAGTTTGCGCGCGAGAGCGGACAGCGTGACATCAACCTGGACAAGCTGCGCCAGATGCAGCAGTACGCTGAAGCGCAGAACTGCCGGCGCCGCATTCTGCTGAACTACTTTGGTGAACTGTCAGACCACGACTGCGGCAACTGTGACGTGTGCGACAACCCACCCCGCCGCTTCGACGGCACCCGACTGGTGCAGATGGCGCTGAGTGCTGCCCGCAGGGCCAATGAGCAGATTCGCACCTCGACCATCATTGAGATACTGCGTGGCATGAACTCTGGCGTGGTACAGCGCATGCACTTCGACCGGCTGCCTACCTTCGGCGTAGGTCGCGACACGTCAGCACAGGACTGGCAGGACTATCTGCTGCAGATGCTGCAGTTAGGCTACATAGAGATAGCCTACGATGAGCACAGCCGCGTGGTCATCACACCAACGGGCGAGGACGTGCTCTTCGGACGGCGCAAGGCCGAGCTGGCCGTCATCGACCGTCAGCAGCAGGCTACGAAAAAGCCGAGGCGACGCCTCGGCCTTGAGATTCCTACCATTACGATTCCCGGCATGGCTCCAACGGCAGGTACTGAGGACCCGCGGCTCTTCGAAGCCCTGCGCCAACTGCGCAAGCGGTGTGCCGACGAAGAGGGATTCCCGCCCTACATCGTGTTCAGCGACAAGGTGCTGCATGCCTTGGCCACACAGAAGCCCACCACCCTCGAAGCCTTCGGCTACATTCCCGGCATCGGCGACCACAAGCGTCAGAAGTACGGCACCCGTTTCCTGGAACTGATTAAGAAAATGACTACTTGAGGAGTTCAAAAGAAACTTTCTATGCTCAAACTGCTAATATATTCAGAAATATTTGTATCTTTGCACACAGAAAGCGAGAGTAGAGTCGAATATAAAACCCAAGGATTATGGAAGCAATTATCAATAGGACACCAGGTCGCGTAACCGTCAGCCTGAGTACAAGACGCTGGAACAGAATGTTACAGTTAGAAGAGGCCTACAAGCTGGCTCGTACCATCAAGCGCAGCATGAAGCAGGTGGAATCAGAACCTGCCATGACTCCAGAAGAAGCCATAGAACAATTACGAGCTTTATGATAGTCAAAATATCTGAAGATTTCCGAACAGCATACAAACGGCTGAAGAAACGACATAAATCGCTGCAAACAGACTTCGAACGGCTATTGTCCTCATTACTACAGAACCCCATGCAGGGCGTTGAACTTGATGGTGGCGTCCGAAAAATTCGGTTGGCTATCACCTCAAAAGGACGCGGCAAAAGCGGAGGGGCAAGGGTCATTATCCGTGTACGCATCGTGGCCGACGAACTGCAGTTGCTCTACATCTACGATAAAGCTGACTACGAAAATGTGAGCGACGCCTTCCTACGCGATTTAATGAAGCGTATGGAGTAAGAATCCTTCGGATCTTTTTTATATTATGCCGGAAGCCATGCTCTACTAAAAAGGGTGACTTCCGGCATTCATCAAAAGATTTCCCTAAAACATTTGTGAAATAAAAATTTATTCGTACCTTTGCAAACAAGAAAAATAGTTAATAATGGAAAAAGCCACAAGCCTTACTCATAGAGAGACTTGTGGCACTTTAAGTTGTTTAAGAGTGGATCAGCGGTTATCGGCTTTGCACTCTATATCTTCACGTCAAAGAACCGTGATACAAATCTAATACATTATCTGACAGCACGGACGGGCAATCCGTCTCCACGATTGAAGAATGATATACTAGCACCACCCATTCCACCTTCATAGCTCTTGGCATTTGACCAATCATAGGTATCTTCACCATACTCAAGTAATGCTGCAGTCCAGTAATCGCAGCCAATTTGCAAATTTAACAGATTTCCACCTTCATACATTCCTGCTGCAGGAAGAAATATGCTGTTCCCATTGGGCCCAGTAATTCTTTGCCCTCCTACCTCATTATAAAAGGTCCATTCTATGGATGCATTATCAATAATCTCTTGCCACTGCCCAGAAGTCGGCATATGCCAAGGGCTGCCCCAGTTGACGGTGGCTGCATCGTATGCAGAACCTGCTATCATAAAACCTTTTTTTAAAATTGCATCCATTTGTTCCGAGGGTAAAGAAGAAACATGGATTTGAGGGTATGAAGCTTTTGGCGCCGTCTCACCCCAAGCATAATAATTACCGTAGCCCTCAGGAGCAGAAGCACCCACATTGCAGCACGCCCACTTTGTGCCAGAAGGCAGGCCGAGGTCTATCATGTGCGGATGATTTCCGTCGGGACAGGTGGTTTCTCCGCCACCGCCATCGTTCTGCTCACGGAAATAGGTTCGGGCGATGTCTTTTACGGTGATTATGGTTTCCGTGCCATCGGTCTTTTCCACTACCATCTCATACTTCTTTTGACCGACAACGGTCAACTGGCAAAGGCCAACAAGGGCCATCGATAATATAATTCTCTTCATCTTCTTTTTTTTGTTTACTTGTTATTAATTTTAATAGTTTGGTTGGGCGTACTGATGACATACGTACCCTTGGGGAGGCTGTCGAGGCTGACGGCTACATAGCCTGACGTATCGGCTGCATGGCGGCTCATAAGGCGACCATCTGCCGAATAGACACGGGCCTCAGCTCCGCCCGCCAATCCGCTGAACACAACGTGACCGTTGGAAAACTGAGGAGCATCCGTCAACGGACATATGCCTGTTACCTCGTCATAGGCTTCATAACTGTCCACGTCATCTAAAGGAATCGTAATCGTAGTGAGGCTGCTGGTGATGACCATATCCTCACCAGAAAACGTGATGACTGGATTTGTGGCCAAATCCAGTACCGTCTCATTGCCGCTCTTCTGCTTGATGACGATACGGGCATCGTCAGCGTAAGCCGATAGCGTGGCAACCGACATGAGAAGTAAAAATAGTCGTAACTTCATTTGCTTGTTAATGTTTGAGAATAAGAAAAGGCGTGCAACCATCCGATGCTTATTTCCTCTCTATTGGTTACCGCCAAGTGACCATGCAATGTAAACAAGCAAGAACAGTTCACGCCCTGTATGGACGTGAACCTCCCTGTCTGCTTGTTCTCACATTGCGAATATTGGCGGTATTCTTAGAGAGGGAGAACAAGAGCTGGAAGCTCAAGTTATATTAAAAAGACTACGAACGGGAATGCGACGCACAATTCTTGGTTAATAATAAATTGTTGTTCGTTAATCCCTGCGGGAGTGCAGCACCTGGTGCCGACAGGGCTCCCTTCATGTTCTTTGTTTACTGTCTGTTTCTTTTTCCGTTATTTTAGTGATACATATTATGTTACATGTTATTAATTGTCTCTTCCGTCTGTCCCGTTGCTTGCATGATGTCCGTCATGCTTAGTCCCATGGACTTCAGTTTACGGGCTATGGATAACGCTTTATTTTGCTCTCCTTGCTGAAGACCTTGCTGAAGACCTTGCTGAAGACCTTCTGCACGACCTTGCTCAAGTCCTTGCAGAATACCTTTCTGCTCTGCGGTCTTTAACACGCTGTAGTTATCCCAGAAGATTTTTTTGCTCTCTTCGTACTGACGACGTTCACTCTCACTGTAGCGAGCTATCTCGGCTTGCTCAAAGAGTTTTTGGAACACGCGGTCCTGCAGGGCCTTGGATTTCTTGAATCCGAAGTCTGTATATGGGTTAATATACCTCTCCCTGTTGTCGTCTGCCATGCTACAATGAGTTTAACGCTACAAAGTTAAGCATTCTTTCCGAAACAGCAAAAAGAAAAGGAGACATTTTTAGAAAATGCCCCCTTTTTCATTTTGGTGTTTCCTTTACCATTAGTCCAAGCCAAACAGCAGTTTCAGACCGCCATCGACACCCGAGAAGCCCATAAAGGCCAGGGAGAGCAGACCGGCAGCCACCAGAACGATGGCCGTGCCACGCATGCCACGGGGAATGTCTGACAGCTCCATCTGTTCGCGCATACCTGCAAAGACCGTCAGCGCGAGGCCAAAGCCGATAGCCGTTGAGAAGGCATAGACGATGGACTGCACGAGGTCGAAGTCCTTCTGAATGACGAGGATGGCCACGCCGAGCACCGCACAGTTCGTGGTGATGAGCGGCAGGAAGATGCCTAATGCCTGATAGAGTGCAGGCGACACCTTCTTGAGCACAATCTCCACCATCTGCACCAGGGCAGCAATGACGAGGATGAAGGCGATGGTCTGCAGGTACTGCAGTCCGAACTGGTCGAGCACGAACTTCTGTACCAGATAGGTGACGATGGTGGCCAGCGTCAGCACGAAGGCCACAGCTGCCGACATGCCGAGCGAGGTGCTCACCTTCTTCGACACGCCGAGGAACGGGCAGATGCCGAGGAACTGCGACAGAATGATATTATTGACGAATATCGCGCTAATGAAAATCAATACGTATTCCATAGTCTTAAGCCTTTCTTATTTTGTTAACGATAGCCACAAGGAATCCCAGCGTGATGAAGGCTCCCGGGGGCAGAACGAAGAGCAGGATGTTGTAGGCCTCGGGCAGCAGGGTAAAGCCGAAGATACTGCCTGCACCCAACAGCTCACGGCAGATGCCGAGCAGCGTCAGGCCCAGCGTGAAGCCCAGGCCAATGCCGATGCCGTCGAAGAGCGAAGCCACAGGCGAGTTCTTGGCAGCAAACGCCTCAGCGCGACCGAGAATGATACAGTTCACCACAATAAGAGGAATAAACAGGCCGAGAGCCGCGTCGATGTCGGGCAGGTAGGCCTTGATAACGAGCTGCAGGATGGTGACGAAGGCCGCAATAACCACGATGAACACAGGAATGCGAACCTTATCGGGGGTCACCGACTTCAGGCACGAAATAACAACGTTGGTGCAGATGAGCACAGCCATCGTGGCCAGGCCCATCGACAAGCCATTCATGGCACTGGTGGTAGTGGCCAGCGTGGGACACATACCCAGCATCAGGACGAACGTCGGGTTCTCCTTGACGATGCCGTTCTTTATAATCTGTAGTGCATTCATATTTTCGATTGACGAATTTTCGATTGACGATTTATTACTCAATGCTTCTGCTCAGTGGCACCTGTCTGTGCATCGACGGGTGTAACCTTGTAAGCCTTATACGCATTGTTGATGGCCAAGAGGAAGGCACGGCTGGTAATGGTCGATGCCGTGATGGCATCCACTTCGCCTTCGCCGCCCTTGGTAACGCCGAGCTTGTTGACGGCAGGGTCCTTGCCGATGATGTCGCCCTTCTGGCCCTTCTGGAACCACTTGTCGGCCTTCGCGCCCAGGCCCGGTGTCTCAGCATGCTCCAGCAGCGTGTAGCCCAGAATCTTGCCGTCAGGGTCGAAACCCACCAGCACCTTCAGGTCGCCACCGAAACCGCCCGTGGTACTCTCCACTGCAGCACCGAGGTCCTTGCCCTGCTTGTCCTTCGTCTGATATATAATATAGGTCAGCTCTTTGCCTTTGGAGTCGTTCTGGCGCACAGTGTCGGTCTTGCTGACCAAGAGGTCGTCGCAGACCATGACCGCCTTGATGCCGTCGGCCAGAGCCTGTGCCTTCTGCTCGTTGATGGGGCCTTCGGTCAGGTGGTTCACGTAAGCGAGCACCCCACCCATGATGACGGCCACACCCGTCAGCACGAGCACCATGTTCAGTAATGATGATTCAAGTTTCTTCATACGTCGTCCTCCTTATTTCTTTTCTGGCACTTCACCGAAGCGCTTGGGTTTGACATACATATTAATAAGAGGTGTAAAGGCGTTCATGATGAGAATGGCGAACGACATTCCCTCGGGGTATGAGCCCCAGTTACGGATGACGAGCGTCAGCACACCAATGCTTACACCATAGATAATCTGGCCCTTCGGCGTCATGGGCGACGTGACGTAATCGGTAGCCATGAAGATGGCACCCAACATCAGACCGCCCGAGAGGATGACCGTCAGCGGATCAGCAAACACCGGGTTAGCCAGGTGCAGCAGACCAGCCAGCACAAACACCGTGCAGATGATGGAGACGGGAATGTGCCAAGTGATAATCTTCTTCCACAGCATGTAGGCCAGTCCCAGCAAGAGTGCAAGTGCGCAAATCTCACCAATGGTTCCTGCACCCTCAGCATAGCCGCTGCCTAAGAGCAGGTTGAGCGAATCAGGAATGTTCTTCAGCTGTTCCACGTCGCCACTCTTAATGGCCTGCTTCATATAATAAAGAGGTGTGGCACCCGTCTCGGCATCCACGTAGCCGTTGAGTCCCAGCTGACCGGCCTTGGGCCACATGGTCATCTGAGCAGGGAACGACACGAGCAGGAAGCAACGTCCCACCAGAGCGGGGTTAAAGATGTTTTGCCCCAGTCCGCCGAAGGTCATCTTGCCCACACCGATGGCGACCAGCGCACCGATGATGATGATCCAGATGGGTAGATTCGACGGGAGGTTGAAACCGAGCAGCAGACCCGTGAGGGCTGCCGAGCCGTCGAGCACGGTGTTCTGCTCGCGGCCAAGAATAAACTTATTGATGGCCCACTCAAAGACGACGCAGGCTATGACGCTCGTCAGACACACAATGGCCGAACCGAGTCCGAAGAACCAGAACGACACGAGCAGCGCAGGCAGCAAGGCGATGATGACGCCATACATGTTGCGCTCAACGCTGTCGTTGCCGTGTGCGTGAGGCGATAGGGAGACGATAAGCCTACCCCCTGCCCCTCCCGAGGGGAGGGGAGATTGATTTGTATTATTATTGTTTGTATTCATAATTCTTAATATTATATGATTACTGAACTAATCCTTTTCCCCTCCCTTGGGGAGGGGTCAGGGGTGGGCTTACTTCTTAGCCGCGCGGGCGCGGATGATGCCCATCACCGTGGCCTTGCCCAGACGGATGTTGTCGAGCAGCGGACGGTGGGCAGGACACGTAAACTGGCACGAGCCGCACTCTATGCACGAGACGATGTCCTCCTGCTCAGCGCGCTCCCAGTTCTTCACGGCCGAAATCTTTGCCAGCAGGTAAGGCTCCAGACCCATGGGGCAGGCACCTACGCACTTGGCACAGCGGATGCAGGGCTGCGGCTCCTTGCGTACGGCATCGTCGCCCGACAGGATGGTCACCGAGTTGGTTCCCTTACAGATGGGCACCTCGGTCGAAGTGAGCGCCTTACCCATCATGGGACCACCGGCCAGCAGTTTGTTGTCGCCCTCGGGCATGCCGCCGCAGAGGTCGATGAGCTGCTGCATGGGCGTGCCCATGCGAACGAGGAAGTTGCCCGGGTTCTGCAGGCGCTTGCCGGTCACGGTGGTATAGCGTTCGAAGAGCGGCTTGCGCTTCATCACGGCCTCATAGACAGCATAGGCTGTACCCACGTTCTGCACAATGGCACCCACGTTGACAGGAATGGCAGGAGGTGCGGGCACCTGCCGACGGATAACCGCATCGACGAGCTGCTTCTCACCGCCCTGCGGGTAGCGCTGCTTCAGGGGAACCACCTCAACCTGATATGCCGAGGCACCGAACACTTCGGCACACTTCTTCGTCAACAGTTCGATGGCTGCGGGCTTGTTGGTCTCAATGCCAATGTAGCCGCGCGTCACCTTGGCAGCCTTCATCAGCAACTCCAGGCCTACGAGTATCTCGTCGGCCTTCTCCATCATCAGGCGGTAGTCGGCCGTAATGTACGGCTCGCACTCAACAGCGTTGATGATGACGCACTCGGCCTTGGCCGTCGGCGGCGGTGTCAGCTTGATGAAGGTGGGGAAACCTGCACCGCCCATACCGGTAACACCGGCCACTTTTACGCGCTCCACTATTTCCTCGGGGGTCAGCTCGGGGTGAGCCTTGACGGTCTCCAGCTTGTCGCTGCGGTCGATGCTCTCTTCCCACTCGTCGCCCTCTACATTAATTATTATAACGGGCTTTCGGTAGCCGGTAGCGTCGATGGCCGTGTCAATCTTGAACACGGTGCCGCTGACCGACGAATAAATGGGGGCCGACACGAAACCGCCAGCCTCGGCAATGAGCGTGCCCACCTTCACCTTGTCGCCCTTCTTGACGACGGGCTTGGCCGGAGCGCCAATGTGCTGCGACAGCGGGAAGATGGCCTGCTTGGGCAGCGGAGCCACCTGCGTAGCCACTTCGTGGGTCAGTTTGTTCTCTTCGGGGTGCACACCACCTATACGGAATGTTCTTGCGTTCATGCTTGTTCCTCCTTTCTTTGTTCTTGAGTCTCTGTGCTCTCTGTGTCCACCTTAGGCTTCGGAGCCGGGAAGTTGACGGCGTGGATGGCCTTCGTCGGGCAGACGGCCACGCACTTCTTGCAGAGGCGGCACTTGGTGAAGTCGATGTACGAAACGTTGTTCTCGATGGTAATGGCACCAAACGGGCACCCCTTCTCACACTTGCCGCAACCGATGCAAGCAGCCTTGCAGGCCTTCATGGCAGCCGGGCCCTTGTCCTTGTTGACGCAGCTGACATAGACGCGGCGGTTCTTCGGCCCCTTCTTGCGCAGCTCGATGATGTGACGCGGACAAGCCTTGACGCAGGCACCGCACGACGTACACTTGTCGTCATCTACCTCGGGCAGACCGGTCTCGGGGTTCATGCGGATGGCATCGAACTGGCAGGCACTGACACAGTCGCCACAACCCAGACAGCCGAAGCCGCAGCCCGTCTCACCGGCACCACAGGCATTGACGGCAGCACAGGTCTTCAGGCCGTCATACCGTGCAATGCGCTGGCGCAGCTCGCACGTTCCGTTACACCTTACGACGGCCACCATCGGTTCCGTGTTGGCAATGGCCATGCCCAGTAGGTCGGCCACCTTGCCCATTACTTCACTACCGCCAACGGGACACTTCAGCCCGTCGAGACTGCCGGCGTCGGCACCCTTGACGAGCGCATCGGCCAGACCGCCACAACCGGCAAAGCCGCAACCACCACAGTTGGCACCGGGCAACGCCTCGGTAACCTTTGCGATGCGCGGGTCCTCAAAGACGGCAAATTTCTTGGAGCAGACATACAGCACAAGGGCGGCTATCAGACCGATGCCTCCCAACACTGCCACTGCAATCAAAATGAAATCCATAATCTATTTGTTTATTGTTTTATTGTTTATTGTTCAATCCAAAACGCCAGCCGCTTCTGCAGTCGCCCGCGGGTGAACCAGAGCACGGCGTAATACGGCACGAGCGCAGCCAGCCCCGAGAGGGCGGCCAGCCCTTCCCTACCCGTCACGTTCAGCACCACGAGCAGCACCGCTATCAGAATGACCAGCGGAAGCCCGAAGGCCAGCAGCAGTGCCTGCGTGGCCATCTGCTGCGAAGCCGCCACGGTGACGGCATCGCCCACCTTCCACCGGCCCGCGTCGGCGGCAAACACATCAACCAGCTTCTCCTTGGCCTCGGCAGCATTGCAATGGCCGGCCACTTTGCAGGCAGCACAAGCCGACGTCTGCACGATGCGTACCCGCACTCTGCCGCCGTCGATGCTTTCTATGACTCCCGCGTGAGTTATTATTTCGCTCATTGATTTGTTTTTAGTGTCTGCAAAGGTACAAAAAAGTTGAGAGTTGAAAGTTGAAAGTTGAAAGTTTTTATGAAAAAAAATCGTAAACGTTTGCAATTATCACATTCTTTTTTTACTTTTGCAAAACGAAACCAAGCTAATTGAATAATGGAGACATCTGAACAAACCATTCTGCAAATTGAAAGAGCCATCAGAAAGGTGGCCGCAAAGTTCCCTGCAAACCAGGAAGCAACTGTCATGACCGACATTCATCTGCGCGTCACGCAGGAGTCGGGCGAACTGGTGGCTTTCGACGATGACGACAACGAGATTACCCGCGTGGTCATTGAACCGTGGATTGACAACAAGGACGAGAACTTCTACCAGGAAGTGACAACCGTCCTGCGTAACGTGCTGCACACCAGCATGCGCGAAATGGTGGACCAGATGTCCATACTGCGCCCGTTCTCGTTCGTCCTGGAAGACGACGACCGCGAGCACATTGCCGAGCTGTACTGTGCCGACGGCGAGACGGTCATCCTGGGGGGCGAACTGCTGCCCAACCTGGAGGACGACCTCGACTCTTTCTTTGAAAACCTTATAAAGGAGTGACATGAGAATAGACATTATCACCGTTCTTCCTGAAATGCTCGAGGGCTTCGTCCACGAGTCAATACTGGCACGCGCCGAAATGAAGGGGCTGGCGGAAATACGTCTGCACAACCTGCGTGACTACACGCTCGACAAGTGGCGCCGAGTGGATGACTACCCCTACGGCGGATCGGCCGGTATGGTGATGCAATGCGAGCCCATTGACCGCTGCATCAGCGCCCTGAAGGCTGAACGCACGTACGACGAAGTCATCTTCACCTCGCCCGACGGCGAGCGCTTCGACCAGCACATGGCCAACGAACTCTCGCTGAAGGGGAACCTCATCATCCTGGCCGGGCATTACAAAGGCATTGACCAGCGCATACGCGACCACCTCATTACCCGCGAAATCAGCATCGGCGACTTCGTGCTGACGGGCGGCGAACTGGTGGCTGCCATGATAGCCGACGCCATCGTCCGCGTGGTGCCGGGCGTCATCGGTGACGAACAGAGTGCCCTCTCCGACTGCTTTCAGGACGACCTACTGGCCGCTCCCATCTACACCCGCCCCGCTGACTACAAGGGCTGGAAGGTGCCCGAGATACTGCTCTCAGGCAACGAGGCCAAAATACGCGCATGGGAGCTGGACCAGGCCATGGAGCGTACGCGCCGCCTGCGCCCTGACTTGCTGAAGGACTGAACGGTGTCTTTCAGCCCAAGACTCAGGGAGAGGTCTTGTCTTTCTCGAAATCCAGATTCTTATACAGGTCAGGACTGCCGCCACTGCTCTCTGGCAGGAAGTGGAGCCTCACGCCGCGAATGTGCTTCTCGGCGACGAAGTCGCCAGGCTTGTCCACCTTGTCGCTCTCTATCTCCAGTTTCATCAGTCCCCAGTCTTTCAGCCTGACTCTGTGCCCCTGCCGCAAGTGGTCACCAATGACCGTACTCAAGGCCATGGCAAAAGGCACCACGTCGCCCCACGTCAGCCCCAGGCGCTTGGCTGCCTCCATGAGTATCTGCCGCGTCTCGGCCGTATGTTCATGCACGCTGACGGCCTTGTATTTGCCGAAGCTGCTCAGCTTCGGCTTCGTTTCTTTTACCAGTTTGTATTTCATAATGCTTGTCTTAATGATGAATACGTCTGCTCTCAACCACTTTGGTGCCGGATGTCTGACCTTTTCTGCCTACATGTCCTGGAGACACCCAGAACAGGGCTTTTGAATTCTCTCGAGAATCTGAGAGTTTGGTGGCACATAACTTCCAGCAAGGCGGCACCTAAGTCCTGAATTCTCTCGAGAATTGAATAGCCCTATCGGAACTAACTCCTTGACAGCGGGCATGAAAAGGCGGGAGATGTGCCGCCTAACCTGTTGACTACCACCCGAAAACATTGCGCAACAGCCACCAAAGCAGCGTGAGTACGACAAAGAGTACGGCCAAGGTGACGAAGGCAGCGTCGGCCCACCTCTTGGGGAGCCACCTCGTCCAGCCATCCCAAGCCAGCAAGAGCAGCATGAGGGGGAAGAGCGTCAGCAGGTAGGCATTATAGCGGAAAGCCGACACCAGGTCAAAATGCAGCAGGCTGTGGAGCATTCTCTGTGCTCCACAGCCTGGACATTTATAGCCTGTCAGCTCTAAGAACCGGCATCGGGGAAACAGTCCTTCGGCAGAGGGGTCGAAGAAGTAATAGACCGCTAAAACGGCGACGACCGCCAACACCAATATGGCTATTAGCACGTATGGACGTTTTGAAATGGAGAAAAACGCCATTACATCATGCTACGCGTCAGTTCATCCATTACTCCTGTCAGTCTCAAAATGATGCTCAAAATGATAGAGAAGATTGTAACAGCAGCAAAGACGATGGCACCAATCTTTACCCACTTGCCTGCGGCGTCACTGGCTTCCTTGGCTGCAGCATAGTCGGTGGCCTCGAGTGACTTTACCTTGTTGCCGTTGACAATACCAAGAATACCGAAAGGCAGGCCTGCTATAGGCAGAACCTGGCAGCAACAGCAGACCACGCTAAGGACTGTCAGGATGATGGACTCGGTCTTCCAATCCTTCAACGGCGGGCGGAACTCTCTACTTTCACTTGAATAAGAGGACTCTGACGACCAATCAGCCGATGCCTGCGGTTCCGGCTGCGGCGCAGGCTGCGGTGCGGGTTGCGGGGCTGGCTTGGCGAAGAGCGTCTGCAGTTCGCTCACTTGACTGGCAGGCGTCCAGTTGGTCATGCCTTCAGTCCAAACGTTGGTCTCAGGAGTAATTCCCCTTGCTGCAAGCTGTTCAAAGGTGAACGGTCCGGCTTGCTGGTTGTTCTCTACAATGTAATAAGTTGCCATATTTAGTTGAAATGTTTAGTTACACAGCGCAAAAGTAAACATTTATTTGCTATTTACCAAGCATTCCGCCAATTATTTGCACAAAAGAATGACATTTCGCCCTATCCACCACAGCATGAAGAGGGTGAAGATGGTCCAGATGACGGCGGGGCGGTGGACGCTGGTGTAAAGCCGGGGACGGCGTTCGCGCATCAGCTCTACGTAGCACAAGAAAAGCACTGCCGGCAGCGAAACTACCAACAGTGCGTTATAGTGTAAGGCCGACATGACGTCAAGGTGAAGCAAGCTGTGAACGGCCCGCTGCGAACCACAGCCCGGGCACTGCAGCCCCGTGAGCATGAGGAACGGACAGCGCGGAAACCACCGGCTCGCCGCAGGGTCGTAGGCATAATAAATCAGCACGACCACTATGCCCGTCAGTATCATGGCCACCCAGGCGCTGCGCGACTTCATCTTAATAACCGCTCGATACGGCAGCCATTATAAAGACAAAGTAGATGACATAGAAAAGAATGAGCAGGAGGTTGACAGCCAGTCCGCAGAAGAAGCCTAACTTAGTCCACTTGCCTGCATCGCGGCTGGCCTGGTCGGCAAGTCTGTAGTTGCCAACGGCATGAGCCGACGACACCTTGCTGGCATTGATAATGCCGACGATGCCGAAAGGCATACAGCAGAACAGCATCACCAGGATGGACTCCACCATCCACGTCTTGGGACACGGGCGATAGTCGTTGTACGACGAGCCTGAGTTCTGGTAACTACCCGAATAGGCCTGCTGAGAAGAATAAGTGGGCTGCTGCTGACGAATGATGGACTGCAGTTCATACACCTGACTGGCAGGCACCCAACTCGTCATGCCGTCGGTCCAGACGCTGGTGTCAGCACTGATGCCTCGTTCTGCCAGCTGGTCAACGGTGAACGGTCCGGCTTGCTGGTTGTTTTCTACAATGTAATACGATGCCATATTTATCTATCTTTTAGTTTCAGTTGGCAAAATTAAACAATTATTTGCACTCCACAAAACAAAGAGCAAAATATTTACTGAAAAGGAGATATTTTTAGTGATTTATACAGAATTCCTCACCCAACCGGAACCCTTCCTCGTAGAGAGCCTCTAATTTCTGCACGTCTTTCTCCATGCGCCCTACGTTCATGGGGCGCAACGGACGGATGACGGCTATGCGCCCCTCGTCCTCCATGCGCTCCACCAGTTCGAGCTGGGCGTTATACACCGCCACACGATGGCTCAGGGCCACCCGCAGACGGGGATAGTTGCGATAGACGTACTTGGGAATCTTCAGGTCATGGCTGGTGTGACGATAGCCACGATTGCGCGTCATAATCACCACGTTACGCTCGTGGCCCTGACTGATGGCGCGTTCCACGGGGACGCTGTCGATGATGCCGCCGTCAAGGTAGGGCTGCCCGTCAACCTCGACAATCTTGCTGACATACGGCAGACTGCTCGACGCACGGCAGATGTCAATGAGCCGCTGGCGGTTGCCCGAGTGCTCACTGAGGTACTCCACGCGCCCCGTATGGCAGTTGGTGACGGCCATTTCAAAGACTGCGGGGTTGCGGAAATACGTGTCGTAGTCGAAGGGAACAATCTTGTTGGGGAATCGCTCGTAGAGCAGCTCCGGATCGAAGATACAGCCCTGTGTCACCAAGTGGCGCAGGCCGATGTAGTCGTACTTGGCCAGCATGTCGATGTTGGAGAGGCGGGCCCTGCGGGGCTGGCGGCTCATGTACGACAACCCGTTGCAGGCTCCGGCCGACACCGCCACGACATAACGGAAGTACAGGTCGTGCTTCATGAACGCATCAAGCACACCGCTGGTGAACACGCCACGCATGCCCCCACCCTCGAGAACGAGTCCTGTATTTCTGTCAATCTGCATATTATTTGCTAAATTATGTTGCAAAGATACATCTTTTTGACAAATAATGCGTAACTTTGCCGAATATTTCAATATAAAAGGAGAATTTTTGACTTATGTTTACCAAAGAAACATACATTCAGCGCCGCGCAACGCTGAAAAAGCTCGTCAAAGAGGGCGTTATCATTTTGTTCGGCAACAACGAGGCACCGGCTAACTATCCGGCCAACAGCTATGCCCCCATGCGCCAGGACTCGGCGTTCATCTATTACTTCGGTCAGCACCGCGACGGACTCGTGGCCGTCATCGACATTGACAACGACGAGGAGTGGCTCTTCGGCGACGACATCGACGTGGAAGACATTGTGTGGATGGGCTTCACCCCAACGGTCAGCGACCTGGCTGCCGAAGTGGGCGTCACACGCACCGCCCCGATGTCTGCCCTCCGTTCAGTATGCTGCGACATTGTCGCAGCCAAGAGAAAGGCTCACTTCCTCCCGCCCTACCGCTTCGACACGAAGATACAGCTGATGGACCTGTTAGGCATACACCCCAACGAGCAGAAGGAACGTGCATCACTCGCTCTTATCCAGGCAGTTGTAAAGATGCGCTCAACCAAAGAACCGCAGGAGATTGAAGCCATAGAGCGGGCCTGCGAGGTGGGCTACAAGATGCACACCACAGCCCAGCGGCTCATCCGTCCGGGGGTGACGGAGCGTTACATCGGCGGACAGGTTGACGGCGTTGCCCGTTCACTGGCACAGGGCGTCAGCTTTGCCACCATCTTCTCACAGCACGGCGAAATCATGCACGGCTCACCCAGCGACGCGCCCTTGGAGGCAGGCCGCCTGGCCCTGTGTGACGCCGGTTGCGAGCTCGACGACTACTGCTCTGACCACACCCGCACCATGCCCGTCAGCGGAAAGTTCACCCAGCGCCAGCTGGAAATTTACAGCATCGTGGAGGCCTGCCACGACTACGTGCTCGAAGTGGCCAAGCCGGGCGTGAAGTACATGGACGTTCACTTTGCCGTCTGCCGACTGATGACGGAGCGACTGAAGGAGCTCGGTCTGATGAAAGGCGACGTTGACGAGGCCGTACGTGCCGGAGCCCACGCCATGTTCCTGCCTCACGGACTGGGACACATGATGGGTATGGACGTTCACGACATGGAGGGACTGGGACAAATCTACGTGGGCTTCGACGAGGAGACACGTCCTAACCTGGAGCAGTTCGGCACCAACTGCCTGCGCATGGGCCGCCGCCTGCAGGAGGGCTTCGTGGTCACCGACGAGCCGGGCATCTATTTCATCCCCGCCCTCATCGACGAGTGGAAGGCCAGCGGCCACTGCAAGGAGTTCCTCAACTTCGACAAACTGGAGACCTACAAGGACTTCGGCGGCATACGCATTGAGGACGACCTGCTCATCACCCACGACGGCTGCCGCTTCCTCGGACAGAGCCGCATTCCCTACCATCCGCAGGAACTGGAAGAATTCATGAACCAATAAGAATTTCAGCAATGAAAGATTTGCTTATCAAGCGAGCTCTTGACTATTGGCGTTATACCAAGTTTGCATTCTTCAGCATCTCCCTATTGGTTTGCGGGTTGATGTTGCAATTTCTTCTATTCCACATCTTTGCATATAAAACCATAAGTTTATCCATGTTGGTGGTATTTTTGGCAGGCATCATTTCTTGTCTGATGTCAACGTATTACATCATCCGTATGTCTTTACGCCAAGGGGATTTCATTCTGATTAACCAAGATGGCATCAGATACCATCTGCATGGTAGGATTATTCCCAGGGAGAAGGAAGGTTTTGCAAAATGGCAACAAGTAAAACGTGCCTACGTCATGGTAGAGAAAATGCGAAGAAGTGCCTATCACACCTTAAATTATCACTATCAGTATGACTTAATACTCATTAACAACAACTATAAGACCCAAACTTTGCCACTACATGGTTTCGGTTACTACGACTTAGAAAATAAAGACAGAAAATATTTATATAATGACGGAATACATCATATACCCATTGAATTGGAAAAGGATTGCGAGCCAGCTTACGAATGGAGAGCAGAAACATTCCTCTTTATCGGCTGTTTTTCTTTTTCCACATTTGTCTTTATAAGACTATTTTGCAAGATCATGCAAATATTTTAATACAATAACAATAACGCCCCATCTCCTCCACAAAAACGGGGCACCCCTCCTATTGAGGGGCCGGGGGAGGTTCATATATGAAAAAAATTTTGACCATCGCGCTGCTTGCACTCATTGCTACAGGTGCCAGCGCTCAAGAAGAAAAGAAAAAAGACAACAAACCCGTGTTCACCGTGGTGAAGGAACTGCCCATCACCAGCATTAAGGACCAGAACCGCTCAGGCACGTGCTGGGACTACTCTACCCTCTCCTACTTCGAGGCTGAGATCCTGAAGAAGACGGGCAAGACCTACGACCTCTGCGAGGCTTTCGTGGCTAACAAGACCTACATGGACCGCGCCATCCAGGTGGTACGTCTGCATGGCGACTGCCAGTTTGCACAGGGCGGTGCTGCCTACGACGTTTACTACGTGCTGAAGAACTACGGCATCTGCCCCGAGGACGCTATGCCTGCTCCCGGCTCCATGCAGGGCGACTCGCTGTTCAACTTCAACGAGTTCTTCTCCATCATGTCACCTTATGTTGATGCCGTTGCCAAGAACAAGGCCAGCAAGATTTCTCCGCAGTGGAAGGTGGGCCTGCAGGGCATTCTGGATGCCTATCTGGGCAAGTGCCCCGAGACCTTCACCTATGAAGGCAAGACCTATACCCCACAGAGCTATGCCGCCAGCCTGGGACTGGACTGGAACGACTACGTCAGCATTACCAGCTACACACACCACCCCTTCTACGAGGCCTTCCCCGTGGAGGTACAGGACAACTGGCGTAACCCGCTGAGCTACAACCTGCCTATGGACGAGATGATGCGCGTCATCGACAATGCCATTGCCGAAGGCTACACCGTAGCATGGGGCGGCGACGTCAGCGAGGACGGCTTCACCCGTCAGGGACTGGCCTACGCCATCGACACCAAGGCTACCGAGAGCCTGCAGGGCAGCGACATGGCCCGCTGGCTGAAGCTGTCGCCCGCCAAGCGCCGTGACATCCTGGACGACCTGGGCTGCACTGTTCCTGAAATCACCCCGACACAGGAGCGCCGCCAGCTGCGCTACGACAACTGGGAGTTGACCGACGACCACGGCATGCTGATCTACGGTATTGCCAAGGACCAGAACGGCAAAGAGTACTACATGGTGAAGAACTCATGGGGCGAGAGCGGCGACTACAAGGGCATCTGGTACATGACCAAGGCCTTCATTGCCGACAACACGATGGACTTCATGGTGAACAAGAACGCCATCCCCAAGGATATTCGTAAAAAGATAGGGCTGTAATAGTCACAGATTTCAGTCCAAAGTACCCATTATTTGGTAAAAACGGGCATTATGTGTTAAAAATAACACACAAATGCCCGTTATTTTGTTTTTTATTTGTAACTTTGAGCCGTCATATTGGCCTCATACGGCCCATTGCCTACCAAAGCAGAAAGAAATAAAAAACAATATAAATGAATTTCAAATGGAATTACGAACCACCTACATCCGAAAGACAGCAAGCGGCTAAGGAGCTGGCAGACAAGATCGGCATGAG